>DATAED010000239.1:0-32054 GCA_036258195.1 Ktedonobacterales bacterium | reverse complement strand
GGCCAAGGAACGACGACGCGCCTATGAAGAAGGGGTCATCTGGCGCTCGGCGGCGGTCGGTTCGCGCCTGCCGGTGAAGCCGTGGCGATTGGGGCCGTCTACAGCGTCCACGACGGCGTCGGCGAGGTTCAGCCCCTCGTTGGCCACGCCCGCGATGGCGTCATCCACATGCTCTGCCGCGTAGACCAGCCCATGGAAGGTCTCTTTGACGGCGACGGTGAAGCCGAGCAAATAGGCCAGCATCAGCGCGAAGATTACGGCCACGACATGCACGAAGACGCTGGTGGGCGCCAAACTGACGCTCGGCGGCCAGCCCAGATGGATTGCAAAGCGCGACTCGCCAATGGAATTGAGCAGAATAGCCAGCCCCTCGATCAGCAGGAAGCCAACGACCAGGCCAATCAGCGTGGCGCGCACGGTGCGCCCAATCGCCTGCCTGAGCGCTTCCCATAATCGGGCGACGAAGGTCGCTTTCAGGTTCATATGATCTTACCTCTCCTCGCTGGGCGCCCATTCTCGCTGAGCGCCCGCTCCTCCCAGCAGTATCCAACACCAAGATGAGAGAATTGTAAGAAATCGGGCAGAATAGAGGCTTGAGGATCAGCAAAAAGGCTGAATTTCGCAGGCGAGGGGGCAGATGCGGTTGAAACCGCGCCTGAAGGGCCGTTGGCCCACAACGTCCGCCTGCGCGGACACGGAACCGGGATCCGCGCAGGCGGATCTTGTGGCGGCGTGCTGCCTTCAGGCGCGGTTTCAACCGCCATGGCTCGCGCGACAACCGCTGGCTGCGACCAGCATGCAGAAGGGGCAGGCTCCGTGATGGAACCTGCCCCTTCGTGTGGGGTTGCGTGGGCTAGCTGGCGATCAGCGCGGCGCCACCGAAGCGGGCGAGCAGCTTCGGCACGCCCCAGCAGGCCAGCGCTGCGGCGCCCGCTGCGACCACGCCGGCCACCGTGGCGGTGTTGGGTGTGAAGATGGGCGGGTTGTGGCTGATGAAGCCCATGATGACCCGCTCGATGGCCAGCGTGGCGACCGCGCCGACGATGAACCCGCCGCCGATGGCTCCGAAGGTGATCGGCCACAGCCCGCGATTCTCTGGCAGGATGTACCCCTGGAGCTGCTTCAAGCTGGAGAACGCCAGCCCCAGCGCGGCGGCGGTGATCAGCACGGTGGCGATCCACTGGCCCGCCACGGGGATCAACGAGACGCCATAGATGATCAGGAAGACGATGATCAGCACGATGGCCAGCATGACATAGGGGCCGCGCTCGCCAAACAGGCCCAGAGCGACCATATTCATGCCGGCCAGCGGCGGCGCCAGGAACTTCGGGCGTTTGGCGGCGTGCTGCGCCTCCAGATTGGTGCGATACGACTCGCGGAACTTGCGCTGCTTGAAGAGGATGCGCCCGCGCAGGCTCTGCGATTGTGGCCCGCCCAGCAGCGGATTGGCGCGCTCGGCGGCGTTGAGCGAGGCGAGCGCTTCGTCGTAGCGCTTGACCTCGACCAGCGCGTTGGCCTTGATGTATTCGGCCTGTGGGAGCTGCTTGTCGCGGTCGAAGCGGATGGCCGAGTCGGCGGCGGCGGCGGCGGCCTCGTAATCTTTCTGCCGCAGCATCGCTAGCGCCTTCATGAAGTAGCCCGAGGAGCCGCGCGGCTCCAGCTTGATGGCCTCTTCCGCTGCCAGCACGGCGCCGTTGTTGTCGTTGTTGGCGATCAGCACTTCGGCGAGCTGCACGCGGGCGCGCGCCATCTTCGGCTGGAGCTGCACGGCGCGCTTGGCGGCGGTCTCGGCCTCGGCGGGCACCTTGAAGCGGCCCTTCTGCAGCAGCGCGGCGGAGAGCGTCATCTGGGCGTCGGCGTTGGTGGGAGCGTCGCGGGTGGCGCGGCGCGCCTCGGCGATGGCTTCATCCACCTGGCGCTGTTGCAGCAGCGCCTGAGAGAGCAGGGCGCGTGCGGCGGCGTCATCGGGCGTGCGCTCCAGGCGCTTGCGGGCGATGCGCTCGGCCTCGTCGGCGCGGCCAATCGCCATCGCATAGCGCGCCTTGCCGAGCGGCCCGCCAGGGATGACGCCCTGCTGGCCGCGATTCATCATACGGTTCATGGGTGATTCGATTCCTTCCCCCATGCCAGCGCCAGTGATGCGGGCGCGCAGGGGATGAGTGCAGATGCAGTGTCCGGGTCATTGGGATGCGCCTGAAGTCCAGGCCGATGATGCCATAGGGCTATTATACACCGCCGCGCGGCCCTATCCGTGGTTTCCCTCCGATTGGCGTCGCCCATTCCCTGCACAATTGTGGATAACCTGCCCGCAGACGTGGACAAGTGACGGTTGCTGTGGAAAACTTGTTCTAGAACGAATGTCTTTGAGCAGTCATCACAGGCGGCGGCGACTCTTACTGAGTGCCTTGCGCGAGAAGCTGAAGGCGACGCCCTCGCGCTCGGCGAACTCCTGGAAGAGCGCGTAGAAGTGCGCGCGGTCGGGCGCGGAGATGACGGCCACGGCGTCCGCCGCCTCGATGGGATAGGGGTAGCCGGTTCCGGCGATCACCTCGGCGCGCACGACATCCAGCGCGCGGTCGAGCAAGCCGGCGTCGAGCAGCCAGCGCGGGAACTCGATGCGCGCAGGCGGGCGATCCTGCGCGGCCTGGAAGTAGACGAAGCCGACCTCCGCCGCGTTGCCCATCCGCGCGAGGTCGTAGCGAGCGGAGAGGAAGGCGGGCGTGCGATCACCCCAGCCCAACTCGCCGTGCCAGAGCAGCGCATCCGTCACACCGCGCGCCTCGGGGGGCAGCGCCGTCTGGCCTGCGCCCGCTGTCTGGCCCTCGCTGAGCGTGCGCAGCATGGCGACCATGTCGCGGGCGTAACTGGTGTCGATGTAGCCCAGCAGCGGCACGGCGCAGCGCTCGGACGCCTCCAGCAGGCGCGCGGCGGCGTCGATGTAGCGCTGGCGATAGGGTGGCGGCGACTTCAGCGCGAAGGAGACGATCAGGCTGCCATCGTAGAAAGCGACTACCAGCGGGGCAGGCTCGCCGCGCGCCTCCAGCTCGGCGCGCTGGCGCTGGTGATGCTCCATGCGCGCGATGACGGTGGCGGCCTCCAGCTCGAAGCGGCGCAACTGGACGTAGCGGTTGGAGTAGCCCAGATCGTCGCCCGTGCGCGTATCGACCAGATCAGGATCGTCGCCGGTCAGCTCATCGGGGGTGAGCAGCTCGACGACGATGTCTTTGATGTAGGGCTGCGGCGGCTGATGTGGATTCTCGAAGAGCCCCGCCTGCACCAGCGCGATGGGCGCGGAGGCGTCGCGCCAGGGCGGGAGCTGGCTGCCATCCACGGCGAAGGTGGTGACGCCGCGCAGCCGCTCGGCCCAGGCGTGCGCAGCCTCGTGGTCGGCGAAGCGCTGGCCGAAGCGCACGGCGGGGTAGCGCTCGCTCGTGGCCAGCCAGGCGTCGTACTCGGTGGTGGGTCGCGCGCCCAGCGACGCCTGCTGGTCTTGCCGATCGGGCTGGTCTTGCCGCCGGGCCAGCCAGGCGCGCTGCGTCGCCTCCAGCCGCGCGGCGGAGGGATAGCGCGTGCGCAGGTCGGCCAGCGCGGCGCGGTAGAGTGTCAGCCCATCGCCGTGGCGCTGCTGATAGGCCAGCAGCCGGTCGCGCTGGCGGGCCATCTCATCCAGCGTCTTGCGCGTGTGCAGCATTGGCGACCTCTCCCCCTGACCCCCTCCCCTCCAGGGAGGGGGACCTATGGCAAGCAGTGCGGTAGGTGGCAGGGCATATCCTCTGCAACCAGGCTCCTGTTGGCAGTCAGCGCAGCCGCTCCGGGCCGCTTCTCTTCCCCGGGCAGGTAGGACGATGCCATCTGCCACTAAACGTGGGCTGAGTCCCCCCTCCCTCGGAGGGGAGGGGGTCAGGGGGAGAGGTTCCGCCAGCCCCTAATATCCCAGGCTGCCCAGGTCGGTCGCGCAGAGTGGCCCGACACGCAGGGCATAGGGCTTGCCGGTATTGGTGTCTTTGTAATAGGTGAAGGCTTCCTGCGTGGACGAGACCTTGCGATAGGTCGTCAGGTAGTAGGAGCCGACCGCCACGTTGCCGAAGCTGAAGGCGCCCGTGCTGGTATTGAGGGTCGCCTTGTAGTCATGCGAATAGGCGTTGGCGGAGGGGTTGACGTTCTTCGAGAGGTAGATGGTGGGCGTGGGATTGTTCGGGAGGCCCGTCATGACGCCCCGCACCGTCTGCGGCGCCGTCAGCGCGGCCTTGGCCTGCTGCCCCTGCGCGGTGTCGCCGTACTTGCTCACCAGTGTCTGATAGGTCGGGACGGCGGTGGCGCAGTCCTGGGTGAGCAATTGCTGGCCGAGCGACCAGTAGGCCGCCGCCGCCGCTGTATGCGCCTTGGGCGCGAAATCGCTCTTGCCGTACTGCGTCTGGATCAGCTCGAACTCGGTGATGGCCTGCTTGAACTGGCTGGCCTTCACCAACTGCTCACCGTACTGGTAGTGCGCCTGGCCCGTCAGGTCGACGATGGACTGCTTGCAGACGCTGTCGCAGGCGGGGTCGTTGTTGTACGAGGCCAGGAAGTCGAGCGATTGCTTGAAGGGCAGTGTGATGGCGCCCGACTTGATCCACAGGCTGTAGGACTTGAAGAGGTCGGCGCGCGCGCGTGGCACGCTGGCCCCGCTCTGGGCATACGTCTTGACGACGGTGGTCAGCTTCTCGGTCGCGCCTGCGTAGTCGCCATGCTGCAGCAGCGACTCGCCCCAGGCGGTGTAGACGCCCGCCAGCGCGGCGGAGCCAGGCGCGCGCTCGCCCGCTTGCGTGTACTCGTCCACCGCCAGACTCCACTGGCCAGCGGCGGCGGCCTGCTGGGCCTGCGCCCGCCGCAGCGGGTTGGCCTGCGCGATGCCGCCCGCGCCGGAGGCGATCAACGCGAGGGTCAGCAGCCCGCCCAGCGCGACCGCGCCAAAGGAGCGGCGGCCCAGCGCGATCCGTCCGATCAGCAGGCCGATAGTGACGAGCGCCAGCGCAAAGGCGGTGAAGCTGAGGGCCAGCGCGCCAGTCGCCCAGTCGCCGCCCAGCAGGGTGGTCTCGACCACATAGACTAGCGCCAGCGTCAGCGCCAGCGCTATGGGCGCGCCCAGCGTCAGCCAGAGCGGGAAGGGCAGCGCCAGCGCGTGCGCTTCCGTCCAGGGCGGGCCATCTGGCTCATCCTCATCTTCGACACCCACGCCGCCATACTCCGCTGGCCGATAGGATACAGGCGGATAGGGCGGACGCTGCGGGTACGGCGCCAGGCTCCGGCGATCCTGCGGGGCGGCGTGCGCTATCGTGACGTCGTCCGAGACATCCTCGGCTGACCCATCCACCATATCGAATGGCTGGGCGGTTGATCGAGGGCGGGGAGCGGCGGATCGTCGCCGTCGGGTGCGTTCGTCCATAGGGTGGCTCTCTCCAGAGCTATACAGGCTCACCAGAAGCCGCGCTCGCTGGCGCGCGCCGCCAGGCGAATGCTCAATCCGTCAGCAGCGCGCTCAGGTCGGCGAATCGCTCAGCAGGCGTGAGCCCTTCGGGGCCAGCGACAAAGGCGCCGAAGGGCGTGGCGCCGATGAACTCGGCGTCGGTGTCGCCGACGACGGTCACGCCGTCGCGCTTCTCCAGGTGAATGACGCTATCCAATCCTTGCTCAAAGGTGTCGTCATGGCTGATGACGATCAGTTGCTCGAAGCCGCGCACCCGGCGAATCTGCTCGGCCAGGGCGCTGCGGCGCTCGCTATCCATATTCTGGGTTGGCTCATCGAAGAAGGCCAGATCGAGACCTGTGAGCCGCCGCAGCAGCGCCAGGCGCATCGCTAGCGCCGCCGCCATCTGCTCGCCGCCGCTGAGCAGCGCGAAAGGCCGCACAGCGGCGCCGCGTGTCAGGGTGATCTCGTAATCGTCCTTCCAGGCGAGGCGGGCGGCGTGGTCGCCGATGATGTCGCCGAAGATGCCGTTGGCCTGCGCCGAGATCTGCTCCAGCAGGTGTTTGGTCACCAGCGGCCCGGCTTCTTTGATGGCGCTGCGGAATTGTTCGAGCATCTTGAGCGTCTCGGCCAGCTCGTCGCGCTCGGCGCGGGCGCGCTCTAGCTGGGCGAGGCGCTGCTCGCCCAGCGTAATCTTGCGCTCCAGGTCAGCCAGCGTAGCCTCGGCCTGGAGCTGGCGCTCGCGCTCGCTGCCCTGGTTGGCGCGCAGCTCGTTGGCGCGCATGCGGGCATCGGCCAGCGCCTGCGCGTCGAAGCGGGTCTGCGCCCGGGCCAGCGACTCCGCCGCCGACTGCGCCTCGCTGGCGGCGCTGGCCTCGCGCTCGGTGGCCGCCGCATGGGCGCGCTGGCGCGCGTCGAGCTGCCCGGCGGCGCGCTCGTGCTGCAGATAGCGGATGTGGCCGGGGCGAGCGCGCGTCTGCTCGGCCTCCAGCGCGGCCATCTCGGCATCGAGGGCGGCATAGGGAGCCAGCGATTGATCGAGCCGCGCCAGTTCGGCCTCGGCTTTGGCGCTCTGCTGCTGGGCGGCGGCCTGCTTGCGCTCGACCTCCGCGCGCCCCTCGGCCAGCGCCACCTGGCCTGCCAGCTCGGCGCGCTTGTCGCCGAGTTTCGCCAGCTCGGCCTGCGCTGCCTTCTGCCGGTCAGGGGCGTCGGCCAGTGTGGCCTGCTCGGCCTCCATGCGGGCCTGCTCGTCGGCCAACGTGCGGAGCTGGGCGCGCTGCTCATCGAGCGCCTGGCGCTGCGCGGGCAGCGTGGCCAATTGCTTGTCGGCGTCTTCGCTCTCGCGGAGCTGGCGACGGGCGGCGTCGAGTCCGGCGAGGTCGCCCGCCGCCGCCAGCTCGCGCTCGATCTCCCCCAGCTCGGCGGTCAACTTGGCGTCGCGCGTGTCGCACTCGGCGAGCTGCGCGTTGGCCAGGTCGAGCTGCTCGCGGTAGCTTTCGAGCCGCCCGTAGTGGGTCGCGCAGGTGCGCGCGTGCGCGGTCTGGGCGCTGGCGGCGTCGCGCTGGGCCAGCGCGGGCGCCAGCGTGGCCTCCTCGCTGGCGATCATGCGGTCGAAGTAGGCGGCCAGATTGTTCTCGCCGCGCGCCTGGATGTTCTTGCATGGCTCGCGCAGGAAGGGACAATTGCCCGCGCCAGAGAGGTCGCGCGACTTGCGGTAGTCTTTCAGCCGCGCCTCGATCTCGCGCACAGTCTGCTCGGCGGCGGCCTGCTCGCGCTCGCGCTCTGGCAGCCCCTCGACCACCGAGCGCACGTCTTCGAGCTTGCGCACGTTCTGCTGATGTCGGCTCTGGGCGCCGCCAGCGGTGGCGCGCAGTTTGGCGACCTCGGCGCGCTCATCGGCGATGGCGGCGCGACGCTTCTCGTGCTGCTCGCGTTTGGCGGCCAGCGCCTGCAACGTCTCGACCCGCGTGCGGCGCGCGGCCAGCGTCTCGGCCAGCGGGCGCGCGGTCTCGAGCTGCGCCATCTCGCGCTCGCGTGTGGCGATGGCGCGCTCCAGCGTAGCGCGCTGCTTGCCTCTGGTGGCCAGCTCGCCGGTGATGCGCGTGAGCAGGTTGGCCTGCTGGCGGGCGGCGTCGCGCTGGCTCTCCAGTTCAGTCTGCCGCGCGACGGGCGCTTGCAGGGCGACGACACGCCGCTCCGCCTGCTCGATCTCGCTCAGGCGGGTAGTGGCAGCGCTGTGGTCATGTGTGGCGCGCTCGAGGGCGCTCTGGGCGGCGCGCTGCTCCTCGCGCAGTGTGTCGCGCTCCTGGGCGCGGCGCTGGGCGTGAGCGCGCCCGGCCTCGGCGCGCTGGTGGGCGGCGTGATCGTCGGCGGTGGCGGCCAGCGTCTGTGCGGCGACCAGCGATTCATCGCGCAGAGTGGCGGCCTGCGCGAGCTGCTGCTGGGCGGCGCTGTGCGTGGCGGCGGCCACCTGCGCCACGCCTTCGCAGCGGGCCAGCTCGGTCTGCGCCTGGAGGAGCTGGCCCAGCGTCGCCTCGACCTGCGCCAGATCGCGCGCCAGCGCAGCGAGCCGCTGGGCGGCGTCGCGCTGCGTCTCGTGGGTGGCCTCGCGCTCCTGGCGCCAGACCTCCAGTTGCGCGGCGCTCTCCTCCAGCGTGGCGATCCGCACGTCCTGCTGCTGGATCTGGTCTTTGAGATAGGTCGCCGTCTTTGCCAGATGCTCGGCGGCGGCGCGGTAGTCCTCCACCTGAAGCAGACCATCGAACTTCTTCTTGCGGTTGGTTGGCGTCTCCAGGAAGTCGGAGGTCAGCATGCCCTGCGGGACGCCGAGGGCCGCGGTGAACAGCTCGTCGAGCCTGAGCGAGCCTTCGAGTCGCATCTGATGTCGCAGGAAATCGAGGACGTCGACTTTGGAGTCGTAGCGCGCGCCCGTTTCGGGATCGTTGATGAACCACTCCGCGCGCGAGCCGCAGCGCCGCGTGACCACATATTCGCGCTCTTCGCGGGGGGCGATGAAGGTGATGACGACTTTGCCAGAGTTCTGCCCCTCGCGCACGAACTTCTCCTGCTTATAGGGCAGGTAGTCGAAGAGCGCCCAGCCGATGGCCTCCAGCAGGGTCGATTTGCCAGCGCCGTTGTGGCCGCGAATGGCGGTGACACCGCTCTGCAGGTCGATAGCGGCATGCTCATAGCTCTTGATATTGGTCAATTCTACTCGCGTAATACGCATTGGCACAGATCCTTTGGAGCCTCAGACGCGACAGAGTGCGGCGCGATGGGACGGATCGAATCGGGCCGATGGAGGTGGCGTCTCTGCTTGCGCTATCTTTCCGAGCGCCTCAAAAGCGGAAAGCGTCCCAGCTGCTGTGGCGTCGACGACCCCTCATTGCGACTCATTGCTGTATTGGGCGAGAGAGCGCACGCCAGCGTCACGCTCGAACACAGCGTAGCACAGCGCGAGGCAGCGCGACGGCCTGCCATGCGGCTTTGACGCAGTATAAGCCCGCGCAGAGATGTATGGCCCAGGCGTGGGAGAGTTGGGCCACGCGGCGCCCGCGCGAGCGGCGTGCCGCCGGGCTGATCTGCGCCGATCTGGTCTGCGCTGCCCCGCCCTGACCATCGTCGACGCCTGGTTGACCGATGGCCGCCCTTTATGGCATACTGGCGCGCGAGGATGATGCTGCGAGCGGTGAACGTGTGGCGTCCGGTTTGACACATGACATGCCCATATTGCCACAATGACAAAATGGCTAAAAGCGCTCGTCTCCATGTGAACGACCCTACGCCGCAGCCAGACATCAGGCGCTTCCATGCTGCCCGATTCCGGAATCAGTCGCTGGCGCCTGAACCCAGCCTTCGCTGATGGCTCTGTCTGCGAATGGCGTACAGTCTTGCGAGAACCTCACGGCTCTCAGTGAACGCTTGAGCAAGCTTTTTTTGCGTCTACATTGAAACCCTGAGGACATCAGGCGCTGAGGCGATGGGACGATGCGGAAGATTATCCGCTTCCTCATTCACCTTTCAGCGCCTCTGGCAATATGTCCCTAACACGCGCGCTTCTGCTTTCAGAACCGCAACCAAGGATTGCGACGGAGAGGATGACTTTAGGGATGGCGGAGAGCATCGAAGACGTCCAGAGGATGGACACATCGAGAGAGTTCGCGGTTGGCGCGAATGTATATGCCACCATCGTCGACATCAATTCCCCGGACTACGAGCGGTTTCAACGATTTCAGGATGAACGCTTCGCGCGGTTGCAACCGACTCGCCCAACCCCGTCGCCAGATCACAGCCCCACCTACGTCGAAGCGACGCATACCTTGCCATCGGAGATCATCCCCATCATCGTGCGCCGCCGCCGACCGCTGCATGCGGTCACGACGCAGCCGGATGGCGACGCTGGCTCCGCCGACGACGCGGGCAGCGGCACTGGCGAGGACGAACTGATCGGCATCGCGCGCCTGGAGCTGCCCGGAGCCACCCTCATCGAGTCGATGATCGCGTTGCGCGAAGGCTCGGCGGCGGCAGAGGCCATCGCGACCGCCCGCGCCGCCGAGGTCGGTGGATTCGCGACGCTGGAGGGCATCAGCCGCTTCGAGATCATCGCCGTGGTCGACGCGGTAGTGGGCGTCCTCATTCAGCTCGCTCGCCAACGCGGGCTCGACTGGCTCTGGATCTTCCCACGCGCAGCGTTCATGAGCCTGCTGCGGGCGGATATCCCTGGTGTGCTGCCGCCCTATCATTTCATCCTCTCGCCCGATGTGGCGGGCTGGCGACCGACCAGCGCGCAACTGGAAGCCTTTCGCTCCATGCGCCTGCGCGGCTTCCTGGATATGCCCCTCATCTACCAGATTGCGACGGAAACGTTCGCCGATGACCTCCAGGCGCGCATGGATTGCTACGATGCGCGGATGCAGCTTGGCGCCGAGATTGGGCCAGCGCTGGGCCGCGCGATGATTACCGCGCAGCGCACCCTGCGCCAGGAGATGGAGCTGCTCTATCCGTCAGCAGCGCGCGGTGGGGCATCCGCCGATGCCGCCCCAATCGCCGCGCCCGTGACGGCGCCGATCGCCGCGCCGATCGCCGCGCTGCGGCCGGTCGCACAGCCAGCAGCCCAGGGGAACGCGAGCCAGCCGGGGGAACCTTCCTTCCTTCCAGAGGGGTTGAGCGAGAATCTTCCTCTCGCTACCTACCTGCGTCGGGTAGTCACAGAGGGCGGCGCGCCAGCCCAGGCCTACAAAGAGCTGAGTTATTCGCTGCTGGAGATCGATCACGGCCAGCGTATACTGGACGTCGGCAGCGGGGCAGGCGTTGACTTGCTGGCGCTGGCGAAGCTCGCTGGCCCCAGCAGCACTGTCGTCGGCCTGGAGATCAATCCCACGCTGGTGCGCGAGGCGCGGACGCTGGCGGCACAGCAGCCCGATGAGACGTCGGACTTTGGCAACATCCTGGTATTTCAGGGCGACGCGGAGCATATGACTATCCCCAATGGCGAATTTGATCGTGCGCGCACCGACCGCGCCTTGCAGCATTTCCCAAACCCGCAACGAGCGCTGGCGGAGATCTGGCGTGTGCTCAAGCCAGGGGGTATCCTCACACTCGTGGAGCCTGACTGGGGATCGATGGTGGTGGCGCCGGGCAGTGCTGTCGGGGAGGGCGACAGCACGATCAGCCGGGCGCTCGACTGGTGTCGCCGGCATCTGGCGCACCCGCTGATGGGCCGCAACCTGCTGGGCATGCTGCGGGGCATGCCCGCTGGGGCATGGCAATCCTGTAAAGTGTTGGTGGCCCCATTCACCTTCACTGACTGGCAGACGCTCGATGCCGTGTTACTCTTGAGTCGTGCGGCGGCGGCGTTGCAGCAGGAAGAGCCTGAGCACGCCAGCGAGATCGAGGAGTGGCTGCACGCTGTCGATACGGCGTCTGCACGTGGAGTCTTTTTCGGATTCATCCCCATGTATTATGCTGTCGCGGTCAAATCTGCGGCCGATAAACTGCCAGGAGCGAGATAGATGCAGGTATACAACCAGTATCAGCAGGGCATCCCAGCGCCGCAATCTCCCGAACGCGTCCGAGCGGTGTCGCGGAGAGGCATCGTTGGGTGGTGGCTGAATATGACGGCGCCGCCGGAGCCAAAGGGCATCGTGACGCGGGAGCAGTCTGAGCGATTGCGAAAAGCAGAACTGACATCGCTCTCGCTGATCCCCGTGTTTGCCTTTCTGGTGGCGCTCGTCTCGAACAGCCTGGTCAGCGCCGCGACCGCCGAAGCAGTGGCCGTCATGACCGTCGTGCTGGTGGTCGCCGCGTTCCTCAACCGCGGCGGGCTCACGCGCACGGCAGCGTACCTGGTGCCCAGCGCGCTGGCCGTGCTGCTGGCGTTGAGCCTGCTCGCCGCGCCGGGGCTGCGTTTGATCGGCCTGCCCATCTATGACCTGTTCGTGATTCCCATCTTCCTGATCTCGCTGACGGGGAGTCGGCGGGCTCCGTGGTATTTTGCCATCCTCTCTATCGCGTTCATCGTCGCCGACTATATCATCGCGCCGCACCAGCTCGTCACCGGAGCAGGCGCGCACAACTTCGACGAAATCGCCTACGAGCAGGCCATCTTCGGCGCCTGGGGCATGGTGAATCGTCATGTCGCGCTGTGCTTCTTTGCCGCCTTCTTTGGCTGGCTGGGCGCGCGTTCGGTGGAGTCTGCCATTACGCGCGCTGACCGCGCTGAGGAGCTGGCGCACCTCGAAAGTCTCGTCGCGAACCAGAAGCGGGAGCTGGATCTGGGGGTGCAGGAGCTGACGCAGGCGATGATCCGCTCCGCCAACGGTGACTACACAGTGCGCGTGAACATCCCCCGGCAGAATCCGCTGTGGAGCCTGGGCGCGCAGATGAATACCTTCGTGCAGCGGCTGCAGCAGGCTGGCCAGGCGAACTTTGAGCTGGAGCGCACCCGGCAGGAGGCCTATCGATTGGCGGCGGCGCTCGACGACTGGCGCGCGGGGCGCATGCCGCTGTGGCCCGCGCCCTCTGGCACCGTGATGGATGCGATCATCCAGCGGCTGAGTGGCGGCGGGCACGGCTAGCCCGCACGCTGCGGTGAATTCCAGCCGTCAGGCGCGGCGCGCTTTGCCAGGCGTGACGACAGGCCGCGCGCTGACCGCCGGGGCAACATCGGGCGTCGGAGCCATCTCCATCTGGGCCGCTGCATCGGGTGATGCGGCGGCCTCGGCTTGTTCGGAGGATGCAGCAGCGGGCTCAGCAAGTTCGGCGGTTTCGAGTGCCTCAGTGGGCAGCAGCATCGCAGAGACGCCTTCGCGGTCGCTGACTGGCGCCCAGGCGATGCGCTGGGCGGCGCCGATGTCGCGGGTGTGCAGGTTATCGTTGTAGCGATTCAGTCGCCAGGTATCCAGCCCTTTGATATGCTCGCGCTCCCAATGGGTGATGGAGGCGTTGCGGGTGTGAAACTGCCCTGGCGCGGGGGCGGTGGCGCCAACTCCCAGCCCGATCAGCAGCGAGGCGTCGATGACGCCGCCGTGGCAGACGATCACGACCGACTGCCCGACATGCTCGCGCACGATGCGATAGAGAAACTCGCCGACGCGCGCGGTGAAGCTGCCCCAGCTCTCGCCGCCGGGCGCGAGCGGCAGGTAGGGATCCTCGCGGAAGTCGCTGAAGGGGCCGTAGCGCTCCAGAAAGTCGGTGACGTTGAGGCCATCGGCCTCGCCGGGGCGCAACTCCTGCGCGTCGTCATCGGGGGTGATCGGCAGGCCCAGCGCGGGGGCGATGATCTCGGCGGTCTGCAGGGCGCGCGGGAGCGTGCTGGAGATGAGCGCGCTGGCGACAATCTCGCCGGTGGCGGCAAGGCGGTCGCGCAGGCGCTGAACCTGCGTGATACCCAACTCTGTCAGCCCGACATCGCTGCGGATACCCGCAATCGTGCCATCGACATTGCAGGCGGCTTCACCATGCCGGATCAAATAGAGGTTCGTCCTGTTCAGCCTGAGATTCATGCCTTCGCGCTCCTTCGTACTGGCTGCTGCGAGATGAGGGCCGAGATGTGGGCGCACGCGGCCAGAGGGTGACAGAGGGCCACCTGGTCGAGGTCATCGGAGGTTGCGCCGCTCATCATTGCTCCTCTGGTGAGCCGCTCCCAATCAGCGGCTAGTGGTGCTTGCTGTGTCTGAACGCATCATCCAGATGATTCAAGCATACAATATCTGCCACAACATCCGCATGAGACACCGCTAGAGGCAGTTGCGAAAGCCGAGCGTTAGGCGGGATTATTCATGAGGAGGGAGAGCGAGCGGCGAGGAGGGACCACCAGCGGGGGTCAGCAGGGTGATTGCTCGCCAGATATACGGGGAAGCTGGTGGCACGTTGGCGCACGATGACGAGGCGTGCCTCGCTCTGGCTCGCCGCCGTGCGGGGGATCAGGCGGTTCGGCGTCAGTCACGCCCCTACTCCGTGACAGGGTCGTAGAGGCGGCCGTCCATGCGCAAGAAGCGGATGGCGCCGCCATCCCCCTCGATGAAGTCGACCTGCGAGCCCTCGTTCTCGTCCTGGGTCACGACCACAAACTCACACCGGGAGAGGGGCCTCAGCGGGGTCGGCGGGTAGGTCTGCGCGCCGTTGCCGGTGGGATCAATGACCTTCACGACGCGGCGCAGGCCGCCGTCTGCGAAAGTGAGCGTCACCTCCTCCTCGCCATCGCTGGAGCGATAGCGGCCAGTGAAGCACGCGAGGGCGTCGTCGGGGAGTGGGGTGGGCTCTGGCCTGGGCGCACGCAGGCCGAGGAAGTGGTCGAGCGCCCACCCGGCGATGCGGTCGCCCAGAACGCCCCCGCGTCCGCTGTTGGTGAGAATAGCGATGGCGAAGCGGCGTGCCGGGACGAGCTTGAGCTTGACCTGGAAGCCGGAGAGCGAGCCACCATGCTCGACGACCTTCACGCCATCGAAGTAACGGATAGCCCAGCCGAGGCCGCCCCACTCGGCGAAACCGGCGGCGGCGTAGTTGGGGGCGCGCACCAGGGGAGTCAGCATCGCCTCCAGCGCAGCCGGACTGAGGATACGCCTGCCGTTCCACGTACCATCACTCATAAAGAACGCGGCGAAGGTGAGAAGGTCGGCGGCGTTTGAGATCACGCCACCGGCGGGGGCGACGTTGCGTGGCAGCAGGTATGCGCGACAAACCTTGTGCTCATCTTCGCCGGGAGACTTGAGTGAGTGGCCGACGGCGGTGGGGTAGACAATGGCCTCGTTCGCAAAGAAGTAGGAGTGCGTGAGGCCGAGCGGCTCGAAGACGCGCTGGCGCATGGCAGACTCGAACGGCATGCCTGTGACCACTTCGACGATGCGGCCGGCGAGCATGAAGCCACTGCTGCAGTAGGCCCATAGCTCACCTGGGGCGCTGAGCTGGCGCAGGGTGGGGAAGCTGGCGATGCAGCGGGCGAGGGCGTCGTCGCCCATGCCGAAGTCGTCGTAGTAGTCACCGAACAGACCGCTTTGGTGGCTCAGGAGCTGGCGCAAAGTGATGGTGGCACGGGCGCTTTCGTCGGCGAGCCGGAGGTCGGGCAGGTAGGTGACAACAGGGGCATCTAGGTCGAGCGTGCCATCGTCTACGAGCGTCATGACGAGGGCGGTGGTGTAGACCTTGCCGATGGAGCCGATCAGGAAGAGGGTATCGGGGCGGACGGGGTAACTGGTCTCGAGGCTGGTGACGCCGTACGCACGGGTCTCGCGCTCGCCGCCCTGCAGCACGCCAACGGTGAGGCCCGGGACAGTCCAGCGGGCCATCTGTTCGCGGACCTGGGCGTCCAGGTCGGCGGTCATGAAGCTGGATTCGGGCGCCATCTTTGCCTCCTCTACTCACCTGCACACCGGTGTGCAAGGCGCCACTTAGGCCGCCTGGAAGAACTCGTCGAGCGCCTGGCGGACCGCATCGGGACGCTCGAGATACGAATAGTGCCCACAGTCGCGCACGACGACGAGGCGCGCCCCTGGAATCGCCTCGGCTATGTGGGTCACGCAGGGCAAAGGGATGAAATCATAGTCGCCATGCAGGATCAAGGTTGGGACACGCAGCCGTGCGAGCGCGGGCAATAGATTGTACCCCGGCATCTTGACCGTCTCGGGGAAGAGGCGGCGCGTGGTCGCTCGTGCAGTAAGGACGCTCTCCTTCGTCCAGCCCACCTGCAGGTGTGAGATCAGGCGGTCGAGCAGTTCGGGCGGTCGCAGGGTCGGCTGGTAATAGAGACGATAGTACGCAGCTCTGGTGTCCAGATCGCCCTCCGCCATCCTGGGGTCGGAGTCGAGCACACGCATCCGCTCGGCATCCTCGGGGTCCCTCACTGCGAGCTGCCGTTCGAACAGCGCGAAGTCATCGTCTGAAGCGGGGCAGGTATTCAGCAATATCAGGCGGGAGACGCGCTCCGGATGGCGAATCGCGTATTCCATCGCCAGCAGTCCGCCCCAGGAATGCCCCAACACCGCCGCCTGTTCCAACTGGAAATGCTCGCGCACGCGCTCCAGGTCGTCCATCTCGGATTGGAGGCTGACCGGAGCGGGCGGGACATTCCAGGTAGACTTGCCACGCCCCCGCTGATCGTAGTAGATGAGGCGGAACGCATCGGCCAGGCGATCCAGGTCGGGGAGGAGGTAGTTGTGGTCGAACCCAGGCCCACCATGGAGGACGATGACCGGCGGTCCCTGACCGATGTCGCGCGAGTAGAGTGTGGCGCCTTCGACCGGCAGAAAGCCTTCGCGCGGCGCGGGTTCGTCCGCCAAGTGTTGAGGGTCCATCTCACACGCTCCCTCTCTGTCTGGACGATGCTACCACTCCACTGTAGCACACAGGCGACAAGTCCTCGGGTGGCCGGGCCGCATGGGGGGCTTGTTCGGCGGTCGCAAGCGCGGCGCTTCGATGGGCTTCTAGAGCCTGTTGTGAACTCGACGTCGACGTGGTGGTAGCATGCGGATATGTCGAGCACGAACGCCGCGTCCATCCGCAAGCCCTACCCGAGCGACGTCAGCGACGAGGAGTGGGCCTTCGTCGCGCCCTACCTGGCGCTGGTGCGCGGAGACGCGCCGCAGCGACGCCACGACCTGCGCGAGGCCTTCAACGCCGCCCGCTGGGTGGTGCATACCGGCGCGCCCTGGCGCTGGCTGCCGCACGACCTGCCGCCCTGGGACAGCGTCCATGCGCAGACGCGCCGCTGGCTGGCGGCGGGCGTCTTCGAGGCCCTCGTCGCCGACCTGCGGCTGCTCTTGCGCGTGGTCGCCGGGCGCAACGGCCAGCCCAGCGCGGCGATCTTGGACAGTCGCACGCTGCAGTCGACGCCCGAGAGCGGCGCGGCGGGGCGCGCCGGCGATTCCCCTCAACGACCATCATCCACTTGGTCCCCTTGCCCTTTTTGGTCAAACCGACTTTCTCGCCGCCTTTCTTGGCGGGGGCAAAGGAACCGCCAAGAAAGGCGCTCGACCAATCCAGCTTGCCCTGTTGGTCGAGGGTGGCCAGAGCGGCACGCCAGATGCGCTCCCAGATTCCTCCTTCGCCCCAGCGCTTGAGTCGTCGCCACACCGTCGTGGGCGCGCCATACCCGCGGGGTAAGTCCTGCCAGCGGCAGCCAGTGATGAGGATGTAGAGGATGCCCTCAATCGCCCGGCGATCGTTGGCTCGCGGTCGGCCCGTGCGTGCTGGGGGCGGAAGCAATGGCTGGATGAACGCCCATTGTTGGTCAGTGAAACCAATCTTGCTCATGCGAGCACATACGGGGTCACCTGCCTAGTGTTTTGGAACCGCCTGTAAGGATTCGGGACGAGCGACTGCTGACCTTCACCTTGCGCAGCCGGAACTTTTTGGCGGGCTGGCGCGTCCTGTGTGCAGGCGAGCGAGCGCTCTACGACGGATGGAGCGAGGCAGAGCAAGACGGAGGAGTAGGACATGCGCGGAACGATGCGCGGATTGACACTGGCCTGTCTGCTGGCGCTGACACTGGCGCTGGGGGCATGTGGCGCGGCGGCGACCACCCAGCATAGCGGCGCGACGAGCAGCGGTACGTCTGGTGGCGCCATCCCCGGCGGCGGGATGGCGGTGCGACCATGCCCCGGGCAGGTGGGCGACGCGCAGAGCATGGGGCCACTCGCGCTGACGCTGACCCAGAGCGATGCGACGGGCAGCATGCGCGTGGGCGAATTTGCGCAGGTGCGCCTGCCCTCGACCCTGCACTGGACGCTCACCACGCCCTCCGATCTGCTGGGCGGCGTCGGCCCGGCTGGCGGCCAGGATCTCGCGCTGGGCGCCTGCTACTGGACGTTCCGCGCGCAGTCGGTGGGCAGCGCGACGCTGGCGTTCTCTGGCGTCGTGCCGTGCGATCCCTCGACGGGCGCCTGCTCGAACGCTATCACCCGGCAGACGTTCACGATTACCGTGTCGTGACGCCCCACCCCAAAACCCCTCCCCCGCTGCGGCGGGAGAGGGGCAGAGCGGCGCGAGCTGTGGTATGTTCAAGCGCCGCTCACCGGGGTATGGCGACGCGATAGGCGCCGGAGCGCCAGACTGCTGGGCGGATGCGAGTGGAAGGAGCGCTGGGTGTGATTCTGCCGAAAGTCCGCGACCCGCGTTTCGTGACGATCCGCCGCGGTGGAACGCTCACCGATGCGGATCACCAGTTGCTCGCCCTGTGGGCGGCGGCATGCGCGGAGCATGTCCTCGACCTCTTCGAGTCGGTTCGGCCTGAGGATCCGCGACCGCGTCTGGCGATCGAGCAGGCCCGCGCCTGGGCGCGTGGCGAGGTTACGATGACGCAGGCGCGCGCGGCGGGTGGCCATGCGATGGGCGCGGCCAGAGACCTGCGTGGGGCAGCGCGGAATGCCGCGTACGCTGCTGGCCAGGCTGCGGTCGTCGCGCACGTCGCCGCGCACGAGCTGGGCGCCGCCGCCTATGCGATCAAGGCCGCACGCGCCGCCGCGCCGGAAGGAGAAGGCGAGCGCGCCGGGCGACGCGAATGTCAGTGGCAGCGCGACCAGCTCCCGGAGCCGATTCGCGCGCTCGTCCTCGACGACCAGCGACTGCGCAACGACATCTGCTGGTCGGTGTTCGACTGACGCGCGCCACACTGGCGCAATTCATGGCTCGCGCGGCTCATCCAACTCCCTGCGCGTCGGCTCAAAGAGCGGCGGCTGACGCTCGCTGACACGCTCCTGCTCCACCGCTCGCCGCTCACGCGCTTGCGCCTGGGCGATACTCTCGGCGGGAGTGGGCAGTTTCTCGGGCGGAGTCCCACCGAGGGTATCGATGATGAAGCTGCGAACCGCCGCGCCCACATCGTGGTGCGCACGGTTCGCAGCCTCCTTGGCGGTGATGCTTTCCCGCGTGATCTTCGCCTCGGCCTGCGTCGCGCGAAACAGGTTGGCTGCCAGCTCTTCGCTGCCCATAAAGTCGAGGATATGCTGCCCGCGCGCTAGAGCGTGTTAAAGACTTGATGTCGAATGGTGGTAAACCGCGCGGATGTCAAGCACTCGCCAGCCCTACACCACCGACGTCAGTGACGAAGAATGGGCCTTCGTCGCGCCCTATTTGACCTTGTTGTCCGAAGGCGCTGGCCAGCTCCGCCACGACCTGCGCGAGGTCTACAATGGCGTGCGCTACATCGTGAAAACGGGGGCGCACTGGCGGAACATGCCGCATGATTTGCCGCCCTGGCCGGTGGTCTACCAGCAGACGCGTCGCTGGCTGGCTGCGGGCTGCTTCGAGAATATCGTCCACGACGTGCGCATCCTGCTGCGGCGCCTCCAGGAACGCCCCAACGCGCCGACCGCCGTGATTCTGGATAGTCGCACGCTGCGCTCGACGCCCGAGAGCGGCGCGCGTGCGGGCTACGATGGCGCCAAACGCCGCAAGGGCTCCAAGGTGCATGTCGCCGTGGACACGCTGGGCGAGCTGCTCGCCGCCTTTGTCACACCTGCCAACGAGCAAGACCGGGCGCAGGTCGAACAGGTGGCGGCTGCCGTGCAAGCCGCGACGGGCGAAACGGTGGAACTGGCCTATGTCGACCAGGGCTACACGGGCGAGGCGGCGGCCGCAGCGGCCCAGGCCCACGGGATCCAGTTGGGCGTCGTCAAGTTGCCCGAGGCCAAGCACGGTTTTGTGCTGTTGCCCCGCCGCTGGGTCGTCGAACGAGGTTTCGCCTAGGCCGCCCGTTTTCGCCGCTTGGCCCGCGACTACGAACGCCTGGCGACAGTGTTGGCGGGGTACCATTTCCTCGCTTTCTCGTGTCTGATGCTTCACCACTTCATGCACTTGATGTCGAGTTCATAACAGGCTCTAAGGGCCTTCGGCCGCCGCTCGCCGCTCGCCGCTCGCCACGCGATCACCCGAGCGACATCGTAAAGAACATCAACCGCGCCCGCCCGCTAGGTCAGGCCCTGCTGGTGATAGTCGGTGTCGAAGATGTGCGCGGGAGTCGTCGCGACCTGCGTCCGCTGCCTGAACTGCGCGTAGAGGTGGGCGCTGACTGCGGAGGCGTAGGGGATGGTAAAGAGCAGCCCAATCCCCACCACGATGATTCCCAGGAACCCGATGATGCCCGCCACGATGGCCATCAGCCAGACGAGAACGGTCATGCCTGGTTGGAGCATGGCCCGCCGAAACACCGCACGGAAGTCGAAGGCGGCGACAAAGCCACCGTCCAGGAACTGGCTCCAGATCGCGGCGGTCAGCAGGGCGACCAGCAGCGCATACAGCGCGCCAAGCGGGGCGAGGGTGTTGGGGGTGTACGAGAAGGACGAACCGACGCTCGTGAACCCATTCCCTGCAGACGACAGAATCGTGCCGGGCAAGCCCCAAATGAAGAGCGCGAGGCTGAGCATGAAGCCTTCACCGAGCTTCTGGCCGATGTTGTCCCAGGGCGGCAGTTCACGCTCACCGCGACTGATGCGTCGCGCGGTCTCGATGAAGTAGCCGGTCAGGATGAAGAGCGGTATGAGGAACAGCCAGAAGAACAACACGCACAGCGCGCCAACCGCCAGCTTGCCAAACCAGTTGCGCGATTGGAAGACGAAGCCAAAGGCTTCCCCAACATTGATCGGAGTCGTTGGGGATATCTGCGCATTCATGGTCTCTCACCTGGTTTCTGGAGGGCCAGAGCCCCTCATCACAGCGACCACTAAGGAGTTTCCCTGGAAGCGTCGTTCCGGGGACGATAAGGTAGCGCTGGGTCAACCGCGCCTGCGCGGAGCTACGTTGCTCCGCCTCTACGAGCGATCCCGCCACGCATCATGAGTCGTGGGTGAGCTCCATATGCGGCGACGATTCCTGTCACCAACGAGCAGTCCTTGAGCGCGTCATGGCGCAGGGTGGAGAAACCTTCCCTACGAGGAGTGTCACGCTACCTGCGATGCTACGACATGTGTGTAACCCATGCAAGGCGTTACTCAAGAATAGGCGCTTATGCGTACCCGCATACTGAAACCTGAAAGCGTCTGCTGGCCGAGCGCGACGCGGCCCTCGCCCCAGGTGCGGTGGTATACGAGCGGCGGGCTGCGCGTGCGGGGCAGGTGGCGCTTCAGCCCATCCGAGGACGGCGGTTTACCGCTGTTATGGCTGTCCTTCGCCAAGCGTGCTTTGAGGTCTCGCACCTCAGCCAGCGCCGCCTCCAACTGCTCGCGCAGCGTGGCGTTCTCGGCTTGCAGAATAGCGATTTGCTCCCCATCCGTCATGCCCCTATGCTACACTACTCTGCAACTCCGCCTGAATAGTTGCCAAGGATCGCTTGAATACGCTCATAGTACTTGGCCTGGCCCTGCTGACGCTGGCCCTCTTTGCCCGCAGCGTTTTCTACCTGCCTCGATCTACAGAGCCCGAAAGACAAGTTGTCGCGCTGTTAGAAGCCAAGCACCTGGCAAGTGGCTATGGAAACTACTGGGGAAGTGCGATCATCACGGTCTATACGCAGGGAAAGTTCTCAGTGCGACAGGTGATGCCCTCAGGAAATACGGTAATAGCGGATCGGTTCTTAGCTGATGAGCGCTGGTATCACACGAGGGAGACGAGGCGATTTGTGATCACCAGTGATATTTATACTCCCCCAGGGTTTGCCGACGGAGTGCAGCGCGTCTTTGGCCCCTATGCTCGCGAATACACCATCCTGCCCTATCATAGGGGTTTCGGCTGGGTCATTGTCATGTGACCGCAGCTTCCCCACCCCGAAGTCGTGCTTGCGTCGGCCGTTCTCCACCGTCCCAGCCGAAACCCGTATGACGCGCAGCGGACGCCGACAGCCAGCACAGACGATTATGCGGCTGAATACCTGAGGCTGCCGTTGCGAAGCCATCGAGGAAGCCATCGAGGCAGTGCCTTCGTGAGGCCAGCGATAGGTGGTCGGGTGCTGTCGGCTCTCCCCGGCCTACGTCAGGATGTTGACCGCCCTCGCGATGACGAGCGTGATGATCACGACAGAAATGAGTGCCTGGAGCGCCATCGTAAGCTTGGCCCAGCGCGCCAACGGCATGACGTCGGTAGGACTGAACGCCAGTGCAGTCGTGAGGCCGAGATACAGGTAGTCCACGAAGTCCGGCCGCCAGCCCGGAGGAACCAGTTCAGGGTTGAGATGACCAGGGAAAGCCAGATCGGGATATGGCGCGACACTGTTGGCGCGCGCCGCTGGACCGCCGCTATCGAGCTCCCAGTACAACAGCGCGAAGACGAGGTTGTTCCCTAGCCAGATCAAGGAGCCTGTGAGGAGCAGGACGGTGGCATTGTTCGTCTCAGGGCCATTGTGCAGGAGATCGCTAGCGAGCCGAGCTGTGCTCCACCCTGATTTGAAGATGAGGAGCACCACCAAGCCGATCGCCAGCAGGCGCAGCAGCCGGGATCGCCCCGTGATGCGGCTGT
This sequence comes from Ktedonobacterales bacterium, assembly GCA_036258195.1. GTDB lineage: Bacteria > Chloroflexota > Ktedonobacteria > Ktedonobacterales > JADMIN01 > JAKAIY01. The sequence goes on along the minus strand of DATAED010000239.1, from coordinate 9,727 downwards.
GGTCCGCAATCGCGATGGGGATGAGCAACGTCCCGGCCAGGACCGGAAGCAGCCACACAGGGCCAAAGCTCAGTCTGTCAGAGACGACAAACGGCACGACAAGCATCGCGAGCACCGTCAACACGACAGGCAACCGGCTTTCGTGACGTGGGGACGGCGGCATGCCGCTGCTCGGTGGATTGGCAGCCGCCGGGGTGTTGAGGTGAGGTGCTTTCTCCGAGGCCATGAAACTGCGGCTTTCGTTGTAGCGCTGCCCTATGCTCCGCACGCGGAGCATAGGGCAGCGTGCGGCGCACACTCGCACCCTCTCTCACGTACAGCGTACACCACGCAAGGTGGCGCCAACCTCGTCAGGGGGTGAGGCGCGAGAGTGAGGCGTGAGCTGTCCCAGAGGTGAGGCACGAGCGCCGCCATTAGCCGCCATTACAGGTGCGACATGCCTATACAGTATCAAATGCCGCATGCGCTTCCTTGACGCGCTCAAACACGTGGTCGGCGCCGATGCGCTCCGCCACGCCAAAGCGATCGAGCTCCACTCTCACCCCTGGGTCCGCTCCTGCGATGGGGTTCAGGTCACTGATACGAGCATTGTCTGGATTGCTGTTCTTCGACATCCGACTACTCTAGTGAATAGGCGCCTTGAACGAACCTACTACAACGACCGAGACGAAATTAGTATCACATCTACGTGTGGAACTCCGCACTGCCCGAGGCACACTAAACTGAAATAGTCATGCTACGCTGCTCGAAGCAGCGCTCTTAGCGCTCGTGACGCTCTTAGCGCGCAATTTGAGAAGTCGGCTTTGGCTCGAAATACAGATCCCGCTCGACAGGAAGCCGTAAAGGGCCTCGAACTGATGCAAGCTCGTTCAGGCTAAAGTAGCCAAACTCATGTTCGATTCCTTCGACGAAGCCCCAAAAAAGCACGTCTGGGTTTCCCGCTGTGTCTTCGCATCTGCCAGCCTCGATGACATACCAGCGCCAATTGGAGTCGGGCGTCAAGTACTTGCAGCGCAGGGTCGGATCACGCGCATAGCGCGCCGCCCCAAGATCGGGAACCTGGGCGCGCAGCCACTCAGGGAACAGGTCATGCGCATTGTCCGCTTCGGGCGTCGGTTGTCGCAGCGGACGCGCGAGGTTTTCAGGATTGTGGGATGTATCGTGTGTCATTATGCGGTGAGATAAAATAAAGTTCGTTTGTTAAGGTGCAGTAGGTAGCCACGCAGTGCGATCCCCTTCAGGCTCAGGCGCGAAGTGCGTCTGCTTAGAGCCTGTTATGAACTTCAGGGCAAGTGGATCAACTGATGCAGCATCAAGCAGGTAAAGGCCAGGAACGTCAGCCCCGCTACCGTTGCGGGCAGACGTTCGTAGTCGCGCGCCAAGCGGCGGAAGCGCGCCAGCCAGGCGAAACTGCGTTCGACCACCCAGCGGCGCGGCAATAAGACGAAGCCCTGCTTGGGTCCTTCGGCGCCAGGCAGCTTGATGACCTCCAACTGGATGCCCTGCGCGGCGGCCGCCGCAGCGGGCTCGTCGCCGGTGTAGCCCTGGTCGACATAGGCCAGGTCCACCGTCTGCCCAGTCACCTCCTGCACGAGCGCCGCCAGCTCAGCGACCTGCGCCCGCAGCCAGCGCTGCGTCTGTTGGTAGACCGCTTCCCACCGTGGGAAGTCGTGGGGCACCATGCGCCACTGGGCGCCGGTGCGCACTAGCCAGCGTAGGCCGTTGTAGACCTCGCGCAGATCATGCTTGCGCTGCAACGCCTGCTCAGACATCAAGCTCAGATAGGGCGCGACAAACGCCCATTCGTCATCGGTCACATCGGAGGGGTAGGGCTGGCGTGTACTCATACTCCATTCTACCCGACCCCGATGTTCAGTTCATAACAGGCTCTAGACCTTTTCTGACAGCGATGTCGCGCGCCCGCTCGCCATTGTAGAGTCCACGATAGCCGTGATCCTGGAGGATGGCGAAGTCGCGCGAGGTAATGACACCAGCGCCCTGCGCGGCATTTGCCAGAGTGGCATTTTGTCTGGCAAGCTGCTCGCGTGCGATCAGCCTGCGTTGCGTCTCATCCAGCCCAGCGAGAGCATCAGCGCCGGCAGCGTCGGCCAACTCCATGCGGCGCGTCTGCACAGCGAAGTAGGTCTGGCCAAGCGCAACCACGGGCTTGCTGGAGTCGCCATTCTGCACAATGAGGTAGCAGGCATAGCGCGATAGATGCCAGTCATCTATGCGCCTGTGGGCTCCATTGCCAAGTGGTACCATCTTCGGGGCGTCTCGAAAATGATCCGACACCGCATTCCCACTGGCCTCGCATGCATCACAGGCTTTCGCTATCACGCTTGGGAATTGCTCCCACCGGACATAGGTGAGCGCTTTCGCAAGCTCGCGTGCGCTCCAGTATTCGCCGCCCTCGCTATCGAGGTGGCGAATCGCCTCAAAGACCGACCTTACCGAACCGCTGGCGCCTCCCGCATTGGTCGAGTCATCCGTATCCGCCATGCCTGCGACCCTTCCCAGTCCTCGTCAGTATCGCGCATGAGTCGCACACGCGCCACTCAACAATCCACTGACAGTATAGCAGAGGCGAGCGGCGCTCGTCGGATGGAGACGCCTGGCTTCAGCGCGCGCCTGCGGCAGCAGCGGCGGGGCGCTGCGCGGGGCCGACGATGACGCGCAGCATGTCGAGTAGCTCGGCCAGGAAGCGCGCGGGATCGTCGCTGAAGCGGCGGCGCGGGATGCGCACCTCGCCAAGCTGGGCGCGAGCGTCGGACTTGAAGCGCTTGTAGAGCGCGACGCGGTCGGGCACAATGGTGCGATGCAGCTTGAAGGTGACATCGCCGTCGCGCGCGCTGATGCCCTCGAACCCCAGCAGGGCCGCCTCGGTCTTGAGCCGCGCCACCGCCAGCAGGTTGGCCACCGGGGCGGGCGGCGCGCCGAATCGGTCGGCCAGCTCCGTCGCCAGCGCCTCGGCCTGCTCGGGGCGCTCCAGATTGGCCATGCGCTGATAGAAGCTCATCTTCAGCGCGCGGTCGTTGATGTAGTCGTCGGGGATGTAGGCGGTGACGGCCAGCTCCAGCGTCACGCCGATCGGCGCGGCGGCCTGCGCGGGACGCTTGCCCTCCATCTCGGCGATGGCCTCGGCGAGCAGCTTGGTGTACAAGTCGAAGCCGACCGAGTTCATGAAGCCCGACTGCTCGGCGCCCAGCAGATTGCCCGCGCCGCGAATCTCCAGATCTTTCATGGCAATGCGGAAGCCCGCGCCCAGCTCGGTCGCCTCAAAGATGGCGCGCAGCCGCTTCTCGGCTACCGGCGTGAGCTGCGTGTCCTTGTTGTGGAGGAAGTAGGCGTAGGCCTGGCGTCCGCTGCGCCCGACCCGCCCGCGAAGCTGGTAGAGCTGCGAGAGGCCAAAGTAGGCGGCGTTGTTGACGATGATGGTGTTGGCGTTCGGGATGTCCAGCCCGTTCTCGATGATGGTGGTGCTGACCAGCACCTGCGCCTCGCCCGCCGAGAAGTCGAGCATGACCTGTTCGAGCTGATCTTCGTGCATCTGGCCGTGGCCGACGACGAATTTGGCCTCTGGCACGAGCTTGCGCAGCTTGTCGGCCAGCGCCTGAATGCCCTTGATGCGGTTGTGGACGAAGTAGACCTGGCCGCCGCGATCCACCTCGCGCAGGATCACCTCGCGCAGCAGCGCGTCGTCCTGCTCGCGAATGTACGTGCGGATGGGCAGGCGCTCCTGCGGCGGCGTCTCGATCACGCTCATGTCGCGCACATCCGAGAGCGCCATGTAGAGCGTGCGCGGGATGGGCGTGGCCGAGAGCGTCAGCACATCCACCTCGGCGCGCATCTGCTTCAGGCGCTCCTTGTGTGCCACGCCGAAGCGCTGCTCCTCGTCGATGATGAGCAGGCCCAGGTCTTTAAAGTTGACATCTTTTTGCAGCAGGCGGTGCGTGCCGATGACAATATCGACGGCGCCGTCTTCCAGCGCCTTGAGCGTGTCCTTGTTCTCTTTCTCCGAGCGGAAGCGGCTGAGCAGCTCCACGCGCACCGGATACGGGCGCAGGCGCTGGCTGAAGGTGTTGAAGTGCTGGAGGGCCAGCACAGTGGTCGGCACGAGCACGGCCACCTGGCGCTGATCGAGCACAGCCTTGAAGGCGGCGCGCAGGGCCACCTCGGTCTTGCCATAGCCGACATCGCCGCAGACCAGACGATCCATCGGGCGGGCGCGCTCCATGTCGGCCTTGACCTCGGCGATGGCGCGCTCCTGGTCGGGCGTCTCGGCGTAGGGGAAGCCCTCCTCCATCTCCTGCAGCCAGGGCTGCTGGTCGTCGCCGGGGAAGGGATGGCCTTGCAGCGTCTCGCGCAGGCTGTAGAGGCGCAGCAGGTCGCCCGCAATCTCCTTGGCGCTCTCCTTGGCGCGCTGCTTGGCGCGCGCCCACTCCGCGCCGCCCAGTCGACTGAGCATCGGCGCGGCGTCGCCCATGCCGATGTAGCGCGTGATGCGGTCGAGCTGGTCGGTGGGGATGTAGAGGCGATCGGTTCCAGCGTAGGCGATGAGCAGGTATTCGCGCTCGACCTCGCCGGAGTCGCGCTTGACGAGGCCATCGAAGCGCCCGATGCCATGCTCCTGATGCACGACGAAGTCGCCGGGGCGCAGCTCGGCCAGAAAGGCGGCGGGGGTGACGGCGCGCTTGCGCTGGTCGGCGGCGCCGTGGCCACGCGCCCAGCCGAAGACCTCGGCATCGGTGAAGACCGTCAGCGCCAGCGAGCGGCTGTGCCAGCCCTCCGGGAAGCGCCCATGCACAATCGTCAGCGTGCCAGGCTCCGGCGGCTCTGGCAGGTCGGTCTGCGGCGAGACCAGCACGACGTTGTTGCGTCCCAGCAGCGCCTCATCGCCAAAGACCTCGCTGAGGCGGCGCGCCTGCAAGCTGGCGACGACGACTCGTTGACGCGCGCTGAGCAGCTTGCGCACATCCTGCGCGAAGGCGCGCAGCCGCCCGCCATAGGACTGCGCGGGGGCAAGATCGGGGGCCAGCGCCGCGCCGACGCCAGGCGCCTGCTCATCGGCGGTGAGGCCGGCGAAGCGCGCCTGGGGCAGCGCATCCAGTTGCGGGCGTAGCGCCGACCACGGGATGTACGCTGGCGCCAGGCCGTGCGGATGCTCGCCATCGCGTTCGAGGCGGTCGCGGGCCTCCTCGCCCTGCTCGGCCATCTGCTCGGCCACCAGGCGCGGCGCATCCTCGTCACCCAGCGTGAGGTAGGCGCCCGCTGGCAGGTAGGCCAGGATGGTGGACGGCTGATGCAGGTAAGGCAGGTAATAGGCGATGTCGGGGAATGATTGTCGCTCGCGCAGGGCTTGCAGATCGTCGTTCCAGCGCTCGCGAGCGGCGGGGTTCAGCCCGATGGCGTCGAGCGCGGCCAGCCGCTCGGCGGCCTCGCGTCCACGGGTGGCCAGCGCCTCGCGCGCGGGGGTGATGAGCGCGTCGGCGACGCTATTGAGCGAGCGCTGCGTCTCAGGATCAAACGTGCGGATGCTGTCGATCTCATCGCCGAAGAATTCGATGCGAACAGGTCGCTCCATGGCGGGAGAGAAGACATCGACGATGCCGCCGCGATGGGTGCATTGGCCCACCTCCTCTACCTCGGCCTCGAAGTCGTAGCCCAGCGCCATCAGCCGCTCCAGCAGCAGGCGCGGATCGAGCCGCTGGCTGGTCTTGAGCGCGAGCAGCGCAGCGCGAAACTCATCGGGCGGCATGATGGGCTGGGTGAGCGCGCGCGCCGAGCAGACGACGATGGCGGGCGCGCTGGCGCCCCCGGTGGCCTGTGTCAGCAGAATCAGCGCATTCATGCGCGACTTGATGGTATCGCGGTCGGGCAGCAGGCGCTCCCAGGGCAGCGCATCGAGGGCGGGAAACGCGCGGACGGGGATAGCGCCACCGGTCAGCGTGGTGAGGGCCAGCGCCACGGCGTCCACCTGCTCATCGGTGCGGCTGACATAGAGCAGCGGCGCGCCCAGCGCATCGGCGAGCGCGGCGACGAGATATGGTCGCCCCGCCTCGCTGACGCCGGTGATGGAGGGCAGGTGGTCGGCGGCGCCGCTCGCGGCCTGGCTCGCCGACGCGCTGAGCAGCTCGCGCAGGCGGCGCAGTTCGGGCCGGTTCTCCAGCAGGGGCAGTAATCCACGCAGCGACACAGGTGGCCTCCGTCCAGTATATGGTAAGCGACCTCACCCCCAGCCCCCTCTCCCACGGGCAGAGAGGAGTAGAGGAGTGTTAGCCGTTGAAGCGGTTCATGGCGACCTCGGCGCCGTCGGTCGCCCAGGTCAGCGCGGCATCGGCGGCGATGGCGATGGCGGTGTCAAGCTCGACGCGCTCGTCGCCGCGTGGCACGCTGAGCAGAAAGTCAACATTTTCGTCGCGGCCATGCGTGGGCCGCCCAATACCGATCTTGAGCCGGGCAAAGGCGTTGGTTCCCAGCAGGCGAATGGTGGACTCCAGGCCGTGCTGCCCGCCCGCCGCGCCACGCGACCGCAGCCGCACGCGGGCCAATGGCAGGTCGAGGTCGTCGCAGACGATCAACAGGTCGCGCAGGGCGAGCTTGTAGAAGCGCACCAGCTCGCTGACGGCGGCGCCGCTCTCGTTCATGTAGGTCTGCGGCTTGGCCAGCAGCAGCTTTTCCTCGCGCCAGACGGGCGGCGCGCTGGTTTCGGGCCGAGTGTCGGGCGCTGAGTCAGGCGCTGAGTCGGGCGCGGCGACCTGACGGCGCACCAGGCCACTGGCGACGTGCGTCTTGCCGCGCTGTGGCTGCCACGACCAGCCCTCGCGGCTGGCGATCAGGTCGACCACATCGAAGCCGACATTGTGGCGGGTGCGGGCATAGCGCGCCCCCGGATTCCCCAGCCCAACGATCAGCTTCACCGTCGTCCATCCCTCTTCGGCCTGACGTCGGCGCGCTCCCATCGGAGAGCGGCGGACAGCGCCAGACGGGGCGGCCGCCAGCGCGGCCCCCCTTCAGTGTGCGTCATGGCCAGGCGATGGCGCGCCCAGCCACCTCTGAGTGTACCACGAGACACGCGAGCCTTCCCAGCGAGCGGGCAGGATGGCGCAGGGATGTGAGCCGGTTCACAGCGCAGTTCGTTCGCTTGCGGCGCGCAGAGGCCATATGCTACGATGTGATCCGGTATGTCTCACTCAGGTATGTGTCTAGTTGGTTGATTCACATTTCACCTGATTGCTCATTCATTCTCTGCGCATTGGCTTTCTTGCGCCTGCCATGTTCTCGCGTGGACGTTCTCTTGAGCTATCAGTGTGATGTCGCCTCATATGCGCGTCGCAGATGGGACGCCTGACCGGGCGCCATGTGACGTGAATCAGCCTCCACGCGCCTCGATCTTTGCTCGACGCTGGCCTGGTTCTGGCTTCGCTGGTCGACGCCACTGTCCATCACTTGTTCATCTCATGCATGCAGCTACACCTGCGCAGGAGCGCCTCACATGCAAGACGAAATCGCGCTGTTCATCGACTTCGAGAACATTCGCTACAGCCTGCTGAACGTTCAGCGACGTGAGCCTGATCCCCAGGAGTTGATCTCTATCGCAGGGCGCTTTGGCCCGGTCATGGTCGCCCGCGCCTATGCCGACTGGACCCGCCAGCCCGATTTCTTCAAGGGCAGCCTGACGGCAGCGATGATCGATCGCGTCGATTGCCCTTCCAAGGTGCGTGATCGCTTCCGCCAGAATCAGAATCAGAACCAGCAGTTCTACCCCGGGCAGGCTCCCTATGACCGCCGCTGGCGCGACACCAACGAGAACACCAGCGACTATGCCTACGACGACGCGCACGAGGAGCCGCTGGACGATCCGGAGCTGCTGGAGGACGAGGAGAACGGCGACGAGACGGGCGCTGAGTTGGGCGACGGCGCACATGGCTATGCGCAGGCAGAGGAGCTTGCCGAAGAGGTGGTCGAGGAGCGACGCCGCCCGATGGACGAGCCGTACAACAACGGGTATCAGGGGCAGAATTACTATCCGCCGCAGCCGCAGCAGTCGTCGACCATCACGCAGAGCACGGTTGACCTCAACATGCTGATGGATATCATCGAGACGGTCTTCGACCGCCCGAACATCAACACCTATGTCCTGATGACCGGCGACCGCGACTTCACACGCATCTGCGCACGACTGAAGCACCGCCTGAACAAGCGCGTGATCATCTGCGGCGTGCCAGGCACGGTCAGCCGCGACCTCATCAGCGCGGCGGAGCAGTTCATCCAGCTTGGCTACAGCGGCCCGCATGTGAGCTACAACAGCAGCGCGCTGGGCAGCGGCGGGCTGACTCCCAATCCCGTAGCGCCGAGCGCGCCAGGTTACCAGCGCCCCTACACGCCAGGCGCGCAGTACACCAACACCCTCGCGCCAGTCGAACCAGAGGAGCCGGGGTTCATCCAGTTCCTGGATTATATTGATCGGCACTGGTCTTGGCGTACGGTGAGCGGTGTCGCGAACTTCATTGGTGACCCCTACAACCCGAAGAATCGCTTCCGTGGGCGCTTGACCCGCGACACAGCGCGCGAGCTGCTGATCGCCTGCCTGGAGCAGGGCATTCTGGATGACGCCTCCGATGGGCAGGGCAACCACAATTTGCGGCTCAATCGCGAGCATCCGCGTGTGGCTGAGGTGCTGAGCGATCTGGCGCTGCGCCAGCAGCAGTCGTATCAGCCGTATCAGGGCTAGCCACCAGCGGGGCAGTAGCCCCCACACCCAGCCCCTCCCCCGCCGCGCAGGAGAGGGGGGCCTTGAGCGACAGTCGCTAATCCACCTGGTGTGGGTTGGCGACTCGTTCTATGGGCGCGCGGTAGCCTTTTGCGCCCGCACGCGCGAGCGGATACAATGCGTCCAGCGTGGATAGGGCGTGGATGGGGTGTGATGGGGGCATGGTTGGGGAGATGGCCAGGTGTGGCCAGAACGGGGGCCGCATGGGTGGAACGCGCGCGACGCCAGAGGCGCCAAACAATCTGCCGCACCCGCTGACGAGCTTCATCGGACGCCAGGAGGACATCGCCGCGCTGGAGCGAGCGCTGGCGACCACCCGGCTGCTGACCCTGGTGGGCGCGGGCGGCTGTGGCAAGACGCGACTGGCGCTGGAGGTGGCCGCAGCCTCACTCCATAACATGCCCGATGGCGTCTGGTGGATCGAGTTGGCCTCGCTCTCCGATCCGGCGCTGGTCGTGCAGACCATCGCCGCCACCCTCCAGCTCGCCGAGACATCCGGCGAATCGCTGCTCGATCTGGTCATCAGGCGCCTTGGCTTGGCGCGCTGTCTGCTCATCCTCGACAACTGCGAGCATCTCGTCGAGCGCTGCGCCCAGGTGGCGCAAACCCTGCTCTCTGCCTGCCCCACGCTGACCATCCTGGCGACCAGCCGCGAGACGCTCAACGTCGCTGGCGAATCGGTCTACGCTGTTCAGACGCTCGCGCTGCCAGATGAGCGCGGCGCCATCGAAGCCATCGGCCAGGCCGATGCGGTGCGGCTCTTCACCGAGCGGGCGCGCGCGGCGGCGCCTGACTTTGCGCTGACACCACAGACGACGGCGGCGACGGTAGCGATCTGCCGACGACTGGACGGCCTGCCACTGGCCATCGAGCTGGCTGCCTCGCGTGTGCGGGTGCTCTCACCCGACGCCATCGCCGAGCGGCTCACCTCCTCTATTCCGCTGCTGACGGGAG
>DATAED010000238.1:0-1705 GCA_036258195.1 Ktedonobacterales bacterium | reverse complement strand
CAACCACGCCATCCCATGCGCCGCGCTGTGGCGTGCTGGCGCCAGCCTTCGCGTTGCCCGACGCCACGCGGCCAGCCGAGGCCGAGCTGGTGCGGCTGCGCGCGTGGCGGCAGCGGCGACCCGTGTTGCTGGCGCTGCTGCCTTCCGGGGCGGGCGAGCAGCGCGTGGCGTGGCTGCGCGCCATCGCCGCGCGCCGCGCTGATCTGGACTACGCGCAGGCCATCACGCTGGCCATCGTCGGCGGCGACCGCGAGCAGGCCCGCGCGCTCTGGCGTCAGGCCGATGTCGCCTTCCCGCTGCTGGCCGATGCCACCGGCGAGACGCTGGCCGCCTATCTCGGCGCGGACGCCACGCGGCCCGCGCTGGCGCTGGTCAACCGCTATAGCGTGCTGCTGGCGCTGCTGCCCGCCGCCGACGCCACCGCCGCGCCCGATCTCGACGCCGCGCTGGCCGAATTCGCCTACGCCGAGCAAGAGGACTGCGCCTGCACGATTCCCGCCTGGCCCGCCGAGGAGGAGGAGCGGTAAATCGGCGCGGCGCGCGCCGTCTCTTCTGTAGGAGCATGCGGAGGGTGAAGCGACGGAGGCGACGAAATGCGTGGGATAGGCCGATGGAATCCGCCGAGGCGGCGCTGGCTTGCGCTCATTGTGGCGGCGCTGTTGCTGTTCGTCGCCTTCGAGGTGAGCATACGACTCATCACGCCGGACGCGATGGAGTTCACCCTTACATTTACACCATGTAAGCCCTACAACACTTTCTGTACTACGCCACCGAAGCGATCATTCGTGACGACCGATCCGAGTCAGATAGCGATGTATCAGGCGCTGCTAGAGCCGCCGAACGAAGGCAAGCTGCTCGTCGACGCCTACCTCGAGGCATGGACAGGCGTTGGCTGCCCGTCAGCCCCTACCACCAATCAGACGACGCTGCGCTTCACCTGGCATGGGATTCCTGTCGAGGCGACGTCGTCTGGCCCGGGCTGCGACAATGGGTGGACGCAGGTCTCCAGCGGCGGGCTGCCCGACCTGAACATGTATGTGCTCGACTTCTTCGGACGATGACAGGTCTGGCAGGCGCCCCTCAGCCGCCCGCAGCTACTCGCCCGCCGCCATCGCCTGGCGCTTGGCGCGCAGCAGCTCGCCCACCTCGCGGTTGGTCGCCAGGTGGGCGCCACGCGCCAGCAGCTCCTCCGCCATCGCCACGCTGATGTCGAAGTGCTCGCGGTAGGCGCCGGGATACTGGATGAAGCGGGTCGGCATGCCACAGGCGCGCGCCGCCACCAGCAGCTCCTCGCGCCCCGCCTCGCCCGTCAGATCGGAGAGCAGGTGGTACATCCGGTCGCCCTTGCGGATGCCCGGTCGCAGCAGATCGCGCGTCGCCAGCATCGGATGCACCAGGATCGCCATAGCCGCCTACTCGCCCTTCTACGCCGCTCATCAATCCTGCCCCTGCGCGACTCGCTCTGGATGGCTGCGACTCCCCTCTCCCGTCTTGGCGGGGGAGGGGCTGGGGAAGGGGCCGCCAGCTCGCTCAATACGTCAGCAGCGTGTAGGTATCCACGTCGGGGAATCTGGCGCGGCCATGCAGCGCGCTCAGCTCGATCAGGAAGGCCGCCGACACCACCTCCGCGCCCAATTGCCGCGCCAGCTTGACTGTCGCCGCCACCGTGCCGCCGGTCGCCAGCAGATCGTCTACGATCAGCGCG
>DATAED010000237.1:0-28126 GCA_036258195.1 Ktedonobacterales bacterium | reverse complement strand
CAAAACCAATGTTCGACTTGAGGCATGGGTACACCGCTGGTCGCTGACCAGCGGTGGGCAGTCAAGGGAAACCCGTCATCGGGCCGCACGGGGGTACGACCACTGCCTCAGCACACAGGAAATGGCGCCCGGGAGGCTCTGCCCCGAGCGCCAAATTGCTTTTGCCAGCGGTGTTATGCGACCGAGATCGTGCCCTGCATGAAGCCCTTCGTCGCCATGGGTCCCTGCCACCCGCTGTCACCGGTCCCACAGGGGACGAAGCACTGGAAGGCGTAGACGCCCGCCTTGGAAGGAGTCTTGAAGCTGAACGTCACATTCACGTAGTTCGCGTCGCCTACCGGGTCCCCCGAGATCGGCACGCTCACATGCAGCTGGGGGATGGTGAAGGTGTGGGCGATGTGGTTGGCGTCAAGCGCGGTAAAGACTTTGCCATCCATCGTGGCGGAGCCAGTGACGCCCTGAACGTGGAGGAACGGTGAGTCGGCCGACAGCGAGTCGTCGCCGAGGTCGAAGTTGCGGATCGTGACGGTCACGACTGTGTTAGCTGGGAGCGTCGTGGGGCTGGTGGCGATGTAGGCGGGGAAGTCCGTCGCGGGTCCGCCGGGCTTGACGGGGAGAATGTCGAAAGTGAGATGGGTGGTCGTGTTCGGTGCGGCAGCAGCTGATGGGACTGAGCCACAGCCAGCGAGGATGGCCACCGACGCAGTGGCGAGGACGCCAAGGATACCAAGGGAGAGGAGCCAACGAGAGCGAGTGGTGCTGTCCGAGCGACTGGGTGAGAAGATCGTGCGCATGGGAATCCTCCTGTACGTGGCGATATGATACCTGACCGGCGCTCACTAGCTGAGACTGGTTGGGGGCTCAGTCATCTGTGACGCTCTTGAGACAGAAGATACCTGGCGGTTCTCACGCAAGCGTCACAGCGAAGCGTCTCGTGTCACGGGGAGATCACAGGGAGTCACGGGGAGATCACAGGGAGATTCCTACGCGCTGAGGTTGTGCACAACGCTGTGCTGCGAGCGCGCTCAAAGAGCGCCGAAGACAGCCAAAGAGCGCCGAACAAAATGGTCAACGATTGAGGGCTTGCCAGCAGATCAGCGAGCAGCCCAGCGAGAGGAACGCCTGATGGATGTCAGCGCGACGTTCGTAGCGGACCGTCAAGCGCCGATAGCGATTGAGCCAGGCCAGTGTGCGTTCAACCACCCAGCGATGCCGACCCAGTCGCTCACGCGACTCGACGCCGCGGCGGGCAATGCGGGGAACGATGCCACGCTTGCGGCAGGCGGTGCGGCAGCGCGGATAGTCGTAGCCCTTGTCGGCATGCCGCTTGAGCGGACGACGACGCGGTCGCCCACGCGCGCCACGCGGCTGGCGGATGGGTGGGATCGCGTCCAGGGTAACCTCGAGCAGCCGCGAGTCGTGAACGTTGGCCGCCGAGAGGACCACCGCGAGTGGGATGCCGGTGCGGTCAACGACCAGATGGCGTTTGCTTCCCGGCTTGCCGCGGTCGGTGGGATTGGAGCCGGTCTTCTCGCCCCCCTTTTCGCCGGCACGCTCGCCGAGTCGAGCGAGGCGCGTGACCAGTCGAGCTTGTCAGCATCGGCCAGACGCTGCAACAATTCGCGATGGAGGCGTTCCCACACGCCTGCGCGGTTCCAGTCGCGCAGGCGTCGCCAGCACGTCATTCCACTGCCACAGCCCAGCTCGCTGGGCAAAAGCTCCCAGCCGATGCCACTCTTGAGGACAAAGATGATCCCGGTCAAGACCTTGCGGTCGTCCAGACGAGGGCGTCCACCCTTGGGCTTGGGCGGCTCAGGTGGCAGCAGCGGCGCGATGACGGCCCACAGTTCATCGCTCACCAGGAGTTTGCTCATGCCTCCAGTCTATCACCGGTTTTGTTAGGCACTCTTAGTGCTACGGCTGGCCAACCTCGATCAAGGCGCACATGTCGGACGGCTGGTCGCCCGTTGACTTCGCTGGCCTCGATACGCCGACTAACCACACCTTACCTGGCGCGCCAGGATCGCATTCCACACTGCGCCCCAGCCCCACGCAGTGATACCGGGCTGTGATGATTGGCGGCATCAAAGTGCCGCCGCCGTGACACATGTAGCGTCCAATTGAAAAGGTGGGGAGGATAGCTCACCGTGGACATCCCATGGAGCGTAGAACGATCTGCTCTCCACCTCCCCAGAAAGGACACGCGACTATGTTGAGTTACTGGTTTGCTACGCCCCTGTCGTATTGGTGGCCCCTATCGCTCGCGGTTGGCTTCGCGTTGGTCGGTGTGATCGTCGTCACCCTGACGCTCGCGCGGCGCGCTGAGGAGCCTTATGTTAACACCATTGCGACCCTCTATGGTGTGGGCTTCGGGCTGGCAGCGATCAGCGAGTTCATGATGTACCTGGGTATCGCGTTTGGCTGGTCGCTCGCTTCGGCCTTCGCGATGACGACAGGCGTGGTCACGTTCTTCGCGTTGGCGGCAGTGGTCGTCGTGGTGCTGGCGATTGGCGCCGCAGTGATCATGCAGTACCGGGAAGAAGGCTCCTACAGGGCTACACACCGGCTGGCACATTAAGCGGTTAGCGCGGTAGAGCGCCATCAACAGCCAGGAACGGCCATGAACAGCAGGGAGGACTGACCCGCGTCGGGTCAGTCCTCTCCTTGGTCTCTCATCGCCACGTTCCGGGCTGCGTGGGCACGTTGTGGCTAATGGTGGCTAATGCACGAACACGTTGAACAGGCTGTTCGCGCCGGGGGACACCTGCGCCATCAGTTGGCCGAACAGGATGGTCAGCGCGAACACGCCGATCACCGCGATGGCCATTGTCAGCCCGACGCCCGGCGTCGCCTGCACGAACTCGCGCTTCTTCTCCGGCTCGATGACGAACATGCGCCACACCACATTGGCGTAGTACACGATCGAGATGGCGCTCATCAGCAGACCGATGATGACCAGAATCGTCATGCCCGATCCCTGGCCCCAGGCTGCCCAGAAGATGACCAGCTTACTCCAGAAGCCCGCCATCGGTGGGATGCCCGCCAGCGCCAGCAGACAGACACCCGTGCCCGCCGCGATCCACGGCGAGCGGCGGCCAAAGCCATCGAAGTCGCGGATATTCTCGCGGCCCGTCGCATCGGCCAGCGCGATGATGCCGGTGAAGACGCCGATATTCGTCACCACAAAGACGAAGAGGAAGACCATCATCGCCTGGTTGCCGAACACAGTCTTGTGGATGATGAGCGCCGCGAAGCCCACCAGCAGGTAGCCCGCCTGGCCGATGCTGCTGTAGGCCATCATGCGCTTGATGTTCGTCTGGAGCAGCGCGCCCACGTTGCCCACGATCATCGTCAGCGCGGCGACCACCGCCACCATCACCCACAGATAATTGTTGTTCAGCGACACCAGCCCGCCAAAGACGAAGACCCGCAGCAGCGCCGCGAAGCCCGCCGTCTTCGAGCCGACTGAGAAGAAGAGCGTCGAGGGGGTCGGCGCGCCTTCGTAGATGTCGGGCGCCCACATGTGGAATGGCACCGCCGAGACCTTGAAGCCGAAGCCCGCGAAGATGAAGACCTCGCCGACGATCAGCAGCAGATTGCCGTTGTGCAGCACCGTAGCCGTTGCTTTGGCGATCTCCACCAGGTCGGTCGTGCCAGTCGCGCCGTAGACCAGCGTCATGCCATACAGCAGGATCGCCGACGACATCGCTCCAAGCAGGATGTACTTCACCGCCGCTTCGGCGGAGCGCGCGTCGGTACGCGACAGTCCCGCCAGAATATAGAGCGGGATGCTGGTCAACTCGAAGGCGATGTAGATCGTGATCAGCTCGCCCGAGCTGCTCATCAGCATCATGCCCGCTACCGACATCAGGATGATGCTGTAATACTCGCCCGGCGACGCGCGCAGGTATTTCTCGACATAGCGGAACGAGACGAGGAGCACGCAGAAGCCGATCAGCAGGAAGAGCAGCTTGAAGAAGATGGCGTAGTCATCCACCACCAGCATGCCATAGAAGGCCGTGGCGGGTCGCGGCCCAAACCAGTTGAACGCCAGGCTGAATGTCAGCGCCGTCGGTATCAACAGGCCGATGAGCGCGGTCGCCCACGTCACCGTCTTGCGGCGGGTGATGAGATCCAGCCCCAGCACCAGGAAGCTCAGCAGGGTTAAGCTCAGCTCAGGCGAGAGGAGCCAGATTTGCGGCAAACCTATCGTTGATGTCACGGTATGCTCCCAGCTCTCTCAGCTCTAGTGTACAGCTAGCCCGCTCACGCCATGCAGTAATTGTTGCAGGCTCGGCGTGAGCAGATTGATCATCGGCTGCGGATAGATGCCCACGAAGAGGATCACCACTGCCAGCGCCACCAGCGGGAAGGCCTCGCGCACGGTGGCGTCCGTCAGCCAGTCCCACTTCATATTTAGCGGCCCGTAGAACGAGCGGCGCAGCATCCACAGCAGGTAGCCCGCCGTCAGCACCACGCCAAACGCCGCGAAGATCGTCGCCGCTGGCAGGGTCGCGAATGAGCCGGTGAAGACCAGATACTCGGCGACGAAGCCGCTCAGGCCGGGCAGCCCCAGCGCGGCGAAACAGGCCACCGAGTAGAGCAGCATCAGCATAGGCATGCGCTTGCCGATGCCGCCGAAGATGTCGATCTCGCGCGTGTGCGCCTTATCGTAGAGCACGCCCACCGAGAAGAACAGCATCGCCGTGATGGTGCCGTGCGTGAACATCTGGAGCGTCGCGCCCGTCAGCGCGGCCTGGCGGTAGTCGATGCTGGCGCTGCCAATCGCCGCCGCCGCTGCAACCCCCAGCAGCACATAGCCCATGTGGCTCACGCTGGAGTACGCGATCATGCGCTTCATATCTTTTTGCACCATCGAAGCGCCCGCGCCCCACAGCACGTTGATGGCCGCCAGCACACCCAGCCACGGCGCGAACTGCTGCGCTCCAAGTGGCGCGAAGCCCAGGCAGACGCGGATCAGCCCATAGGCGCCCATCTTCAGCAGCACGCCCGCCAGTATCACGCTCACCGCCGTCGGCGCCTCAGTATGCGCGTCCGGCAGCCAGGTGTGCAGCGGCCACATCGGAATCTTGACCGCGAAACCGACGAAGAGCAGCAGGAAGATGGCCAGCGCCAACGAGACGCTGCCGCCAAAGAATGGCAGCGAGCCATTCAGCGTCGGCGCCGTCTGCGCGAAGTGCTGGAAGCTGGCGCTCTGGCCGCCTGTCTGGAAGTAGATCAGGAAGATGCCCGCCAGCGTGAACGCCGAGCCGACCAGCGTGTAGATCAGGAACTTCCACGCCGCGTACTCGCGCCGCGCGCCGCCCCAGATGCCGATGAGCAGGAACATCGGAACCAGCTCGATCTCCCAGAACAAGATGAACAGGAAGAGATCGAACGCGGCGAAGACGCCCATGACGCCCGTTTCCAGGATCAGCAACAATGCGAAGTAGAAGCGCGGGCGTCCCTGAATGCGCCAGGAGCCGATCACCGCCAGGAACGAGAGCAGGCCATTGAGGATCAACATGATCATGCTCAGGCCGTCGGTACCAAGCGCGTAATCCACCTTGAGGTGCAAGGCTCCGATAGCGGTGTTGATCCATGGCACGTCGATGTACCACTGCGGGTCGGTCACCGAGCCGAAGTTCGGCGCGCCATTACCCAGCAGGCCAAAGTAGAGCCAGAGGCTCAGCAAGAAGACCACGCCCGTGAAGACCGCAGCGATCCACCGTGCCGCGCGGTCAGGCGCGACTAATGTAATCAGACCTGCGACGAGCGGCAGGAAGACAATCGCAGTGAGCAGCATAACGCCTTTCCTATCCTCCCCCGCCTATCGTATGAACGCGCCGGTGGCGATGAAGACCGCCAGCGCGATGATCAGCGCGCCACCAAAGATGGCCGCGCCGTAGTTTTGTAGCGCGCCTGTCTCCGTCCGACGAGTGGCGTCACCGATGCGCTGCACCGAGGTCGCCGAGCCGTTCACGATGCCATCGATGATGTACTTGTCGAAGAGCGCGGCTCCATTCGCCAGACCCAGGGCGATGTACTTGATGATCCACCCGTACAGCTCGTCGACGTAGAACTTGTTGAGGATGACGGTGTAGATTGCCCGCCCCAGCGGGTTGCCGGTGAAGACGCGCGCTGGCACGATCTCCAGCCCGTACACCAGCCAGGCCAGGCCGATGCCCACCACTGACAGGCCGACGCCCACAAAGGTCAGCGAATCGGTGAAGGGGTTGTCGTAGACCTGTGGCGACGCCGTCATGAAGCTCGCGAAGCCGCTACCGACGCTCCAGAAGCCCGCCAGCGCCGCCGGGAAGGCCAGAATGATCAGCGGCAGCGTCATCACCCAGGGCGATTCATGCGGGTGCGCGTCGCCGCGATACTGCTCGCCCCCGCCCCACAGGCCACCGATCGCGCCGCCCTTGCCGCCAAACGTCATGAAGAACAGGCGGAACATGTAGAAGGCGGTCAGGAAGGCCGTGAAGAGCGTCATCCCGTAGAACCAGTAGGCGCCACCGTGCGCCGTGCCATAGGAGAAGGCCACGCCAATGATGGCGTCCTTACTGAAGAAGCCCGAGAAAGGCGGGACGCCAGAGATGGAGAGCGTCGCCACCAGGAAGGTGAATGCCGTGATCGGCATGTACTTCGCCAGCCCGCCCATCTTGCGCATATCCTGATTGCCCGCCACCGCGTGAATCACACTGCCGGAGCCCAGGAAGAGCAGCGACTTGAAGAAGGCGTGGGTGAAGAGGTGGAAGATGCCTAGCGCAGAGTCCGGGCCAACCGCCAGACCGACGAACATGTAGCCAAGCTGGCTGATGGTCGAGTAGGCCAGCACCTTCTTGATGTCGTTCTGCGCCAGCGCGATCACCGCTGCGAAGAGCGCCGTGGAGCTGCCAATCCAGCCGACCACTTCCAGCGACTGCGGCCCCGCGACGTTGTGATAGAGCGGGAAGAAGCGCGCCACCAGATAAACGCCAGCGGCCACCATCGTCGCCGCGTGGATCAGCGCGCTCACCGGCGTCGGGCCGGCCATCGCGTCCGGCAACCACACATGCAGCGGGAACTGCGCCGACTTGCCGACCGCGCCGCAGAAGATCAGGATCATCGCCGTAGTGACGGTGAACTGATCAACATGCGCATACGTACTCGCGGTATTCAAGGTAGTGAAGGTGAAGGTTCCCGTCGCCAGGAAGAGCATCAGGATGCCGATCATCATGCCGAAGTCGCCCAGGCGCGTCGTGACGAATGCCTTGAGCGCGGCGGGCGGCGGATACGGCAGGTCGGAGCCTTGCGGTGGTGGAGCGGCGTCGAACCAGAAGCCAATCAGCAGGTAGGATGACAGGCCCACCAGCTCCCAGCCGATGAAGAGGACGAGGATGTTGGCGCCCAGCACCAGAATCAACATCGAGACGGTGAAGAGGGCCAGCTCCATGAAGAAGCGTGAGAAGCCCAGATCGCCCGCCATGTAGCCAATCGAGTAGAGATGCACGAGCATCGAGACGCCCGTCACCACGATCAGCATCACCACCGTCAGCGTGTCCACGCGGAAGTCGATGATGTAGTGCAGCGGGCCGAAGCTGAACCAGTCCCACAGGTGCGCGACATACCCGTTCTGTTGCAGCGATTTGTCCGAGAGGAACTGGAAGAAGATGGCGAGCGACAGGCCAAAGGAGCCGACCATCGCGATCACAGAGATCCAGGCGCCGATCAGCCCCCAGGTCGTCGTGACACCGCCGTGGCCATGGCCGCCGCCATGCTCATCGTGCTCGTCGTGGTCGCCACGCCGGGCGGTCGCGCTATCGTCGTGCGCCGCGCCGGGGCCGTGTGTCTCGGCCTGCTCGTGACCAGCCGTCGTGCCTTCGGTGTTATGGCCGCCGCTGCCGCCCGTGGGCCGCAGCCCCAGCCGACGTTGCGCCGCCATATCCAGCGGGCGTGTCACGCCAAAGATGATGACCATCGCCGCCAGCGGCAGCAGCGGGATCAACGGGACGTACTCTACGGGACTCATGCATCGCTCCGTTACTCAGCGTCAGCGCCTGATGCGCCGCGAATCACACGCGAGATTACCAGCGCATCAAGTTGATCTGGCCGACGTCAATCGTAGACCGGCGCCTGTAGATGGCGATGATCATTGCCAGGGCGACCGCGGCTTCCGCTGCGGCGACGGTGATGATGAAGATGGCGAATATCTGACCGGTCAGGCGCTCGCCGTGGCCTGCTCCCGCGTAGGATTGAAATGTGGAAGCGTAGGCGACCAGCGAGATGTTGACCGCGTTGAGCATGATCTCGATGCTCATCAGAATCGCGACGGCGTTGCGCTTGCTCAGCGCGCCAAACAGCCCGATGCAGAAGACCAGCGCGCCCAGTACGAGGAATGAGTTCAGCGTCACCATGCGTCTTGTTTCTCCTATCCTCTCGCGTTTCCGCTAGTCTTCGCGGCCAATGACGATGGCGCCGATGATGGCGGCCAGCAGCACGACCGAGGCGATTTCAAAGGGCAGCACATAGCTGTAGTTGAAAGGGCTGTAGAGCAGTTGACCGATACGCGCCACCGAGCCACCGCCATTGATGGCATGCGCCAGGTTGGCCGAGGAGTTCGGGGCGCCCAGCGCCATCTGGCTGGCTCCGACGGTGAAGATCAGTCCGGCGGCCAGCGCCACCGCGATGATGGCGGCGAGCCAGGTCTGCCCGGAGAAGGGGCTTGAGGATTGCGACATAGCGTTCTGGGTCAGCATGATGGCGAAGAGCACCAGAATCGTGACCGCGCCAGCATAGATCAGGATCTGCACAATCGCGATGAATTCGGCGTTGAGTAGCACGTAGATGCCAGCGGCGGCGCCAAAGACCACCGCCAGAAACAGCGCCGCATGCACGATATTGCGCAGCAAGACTACCGCGAGCGACGACCCCACCAGCGTGATCGCGATCACGTAAAACGCCACAGTAGCGACATCAATAGACATCTCGAAGTGTCCTCCAACCAGCGGGAATCCGCTCCAGTGGCGTCATCTGGCGATTCGCGCGCGCCGAATGGATGCGGCGTCAGCATGCAGAGAACCCGGAATGAGCGCCATCTGTGATTGTATCACTGGCGTCAATTGTGACGCATGCCCTGCGACGCTGGTCATGCGGAACGTGTACGCTGCTGGCTGGGGCCGCCACACCTCGCTGCGCCTGCGTGGGCGCCCAGGTGAGCGCCTGGTCTCCAGCGGCCTTCTCATTCTCTACAACGGCTGGGCGCCAGAGGTCGCCACGTGCGAGCGTTACCTGTACTCCTAAAGACTCCTATGCTGGTGGCGTGGCTCGGCGGGCGCGTGCTACACTGGGCGCAGCCCTTGATTCTGTCGGGCGGCGTCCACTCAGCGAGGAGTCGGTGAACATGCCAGCCGCAATGATCCACCACCTGTGGCGCGCTCTGCGTCATGCGCTGGGAAAGATTCTGGCCTGGGGCGCCGTCGCGTTCCTGGCGACCGCGCTGGGCGCCGAGGTGATCGCCGTGGTGGCCGCCGGACCGAGCGCGCTGACGACGCTGACGACGCATCTGGTCGCGCTGGCGTTGGCGCTGGCGGTGGGCTATGCGGTGAGCTTTACCACGCTCATCGTTGAGACGGTCGCATTGCTGGAGCGCGGCGCGCTGGACCTGGAGCGCGCTGGAGCCGCTGGAGTCGAGAGGCTGGAGAGGATCAAACAGCCGCTGTGAGCGATCAACCCCCATCGGATGCCCTGATTGGCGTGTGGCTCGGTTCCTGCCGCATCGAGCGGCGGCTGGGCACAGGCGGCATGAGCGCGGTCTATCTCGCGCAGCAGGAGCGGCCCCGGCGCTCGGTCGCCGTCAAAGTCCTGCGCCCGCAATTGCTGGCCGATGCGCGCCAGTGGCCGCTCTTCCTGGCGCGCTTCCGGCGCGAGGCTGACGCGACCGCCGCGCTCGACCACGCCAACATCGTGCCGATCTATGAGTTTGGCGAGCAAGACGATCTCGCCTATCTCGTCATGCCCTACCTGCCCGATGGCTCGCTTGCCGAGCTGCTGGGGCGGCAAGGCCCGCTCACCATTGGCCAGACGCTGACCTATATCGATCAGGTCTCCGGCGCGCTCGACTACGCTCACCAACACGGCATCGTCCACCGCGATGTGAAGCCCTCCAATCTGCTGCTGCACCCTGATGGCCGCCTGCTGCTGGCCGATTTTGGCATCGCGCGGCCACTCGATCAGCGCGATCTGCCGCGCGTGGCGCTGGCCAGCGATCAGCGCGACGACGCGGCGCTGACGGTCGGCGGGCTGGCGCTCGGCACGCCCGATTACATGTCGCCGGAGCAGATTCGCGGCGAGCGGGTCGGCCCTGGCGCCGACATCTATGCGCTGGGCGTGGTCTGCTACGCCATGCTCACCGGTCGCTCGCCCTTCGGCGGGGCGCCCACCGCGCAGGTGCTCGGACGCCAGCTCCACGACGCGCCTCCGCCCCTGCGCCTGCTGCGCCCCGACGCCCCGGCGCGGCTTGAGGAGGTCGTCTTCTGGGCGCTGGCGAAAGACGCGCAGGATCGCCCCCCATCGGCGGGCGCCTTTGCCAAGGCCCTGCATGAGAGCGTGCGTGGCGCGCTTGGCGCGCTGTGGAAACGCGCCGCTGGCCCCGCAGGCCTGGGGCTGGCCGCCTTCCGTGGCGCTGGCATGGAGCCGCATGCTGACCAGCCTGCGCCATACCCTGCGCTGGCGCCTTCGGGCGATGAAACCCTCTGGGAGCCTTCCTACCACGGCGTGGAGTCGCAGCGCCAGTTCAATCAATCGGTGGTGGCCCCGAACGGGCTCGGCGGCGCGGCTGGCGCGGCGGCGTGGCCGGGCGCGCGTCCACGCGGCATGGCGGGCGCGCAGGGGCGGTCTGGCGTCTCGCCTGCGCTGCTGGCCGCTATCGGCGCCGCGCTGGTCATCCTGGTCATCATGGCGGTGGTGGTGGGGAGCGCGCTGGGCGATAGCCTGGGCACGGTGTTCGGCGGGCCGGGTTCATCCGGCGGGCCAAAGGTCGCGGGGCCAAGCCCGACGCCCACCTTGACCGCCACGCCCACCGTCACGCCCTCGCCGACCGTTCCGCCCAACTGGCTGACCGCCTCGCCAGATTCGCTGAATCTGGGCTGCGATAGCAACGGTAGCAACGCCAAGACGCAATACGTGACCCTGACCAACAATGGGAGTTTCTCAGTCAAGTGGTCGGCGCAGGTGACGGATCGCGGCATCTCGCTCAGTTCGTCTAAAGGCTCCATCGGTGTTGGGCGCTCTGTGAGCATCCGTGTCACCAATACCTCGCTGATCGACTCGCATAGTGGCGAGATCGACTTCAACCCGCAGAGTGATAACGCTGGCGAGCCAGCGGTCGTGACCTTCTCAACGCAGGCGTGCGCCAATCCGTTCGGGGGATGATGGCGCTTCAGGGCGAGGCGAAGAGCGCGCCACTGCCATACTTCGCCGCGATGCGCGCCAGATGGCGCTCGCCGTAGTCTGAGGGCAGGTAGAGCAGCAGATCATCTGGCAGGCGCGACCCCGGCGCGGCGTGCGCCTCCACCCCCTCCAGCGCCAGCGCGTCGCCCAGGCGCATGCCGGCGACCAGCGTGCGTAGCGCCTCCACAGGCGTCCACACCAGCGCAGAGCAGATCTGCGCATCCAGCGTGATCTCCTCCGCCAGCGCCGCGCGATAGACCTCGATGCCGATCTGCCGTGGCGCATGCCGTGTCGCGTCAGCGGCGTCATCCTGTGGCAGTATGCGCTCGAAGCGCAGGAAGGGGGCAGCGGCTGGCTCTGGCGCGGCGGCGCGATCCACGGCGTGCTGTGGCGAGGGGCCATACGTCCAGCGCGTCGGCAGCGCCGCGACCACCGCGCCGAACGTCGCTGGCCCCAGCGCCAGCGCCTCGCTCAGCGGGTCGGTTTCGGCGGCGTGCGCGGCGCCGGGGAGTTCCAGTCGCGCCGTGCGCAGGCCATAGAGATCCTGCCAGTGGGCCTCGGGCGTCAGGCGCAGGGCGATCCGCTGGCGCTGGATGGCGAGCAGGGCGATGGCGGCAGGCTCGGCGGTTTGCATCACTCCATCCTCTCTGCGCCGCCGACGGGCGTCACATGCCGCACACAGGCGACGGACTAGCCGCCGAGCGACTTTACCGTCGTCTGGATGATCTCCTGCGCGATGAGAGTGAGGCCCAGCCCGACGGCCAGCGCCAGCCCATACCACAGATACGCGCGCAGCAGTTGGCGGGCGGCGACACGACGCGCAGGCGCATACGTGCTGGCCGCCAGCCCGGAGAAGCCCACCAGCGCGAGCGGCGCCGACGTCAGCGCCAGCAGCGCTCCTGGCCAGCCGCCACGCGGCACGGCGATGATCACTACGACAGCATAACTCACCAGCAGCGCGAGTCCGATGATCACGCTGGCGGCGCGCGACCCGATCACTGTCGCCAGTGTGCGCGGCGCATGACCATCCTCGACCACCGTCATCGCGCTGTGGTCAGTCGCGGCAGCCTCACGCAGGCTCAGCCCGGCGACGACCGCAAACGTCATGCCTCCCAGCGCGATCGCCACCAGCCACTCGGCCCTGGTGAAGCGCTGACCCTGCGCCAGAATCGTCAGGCAGAACAGCCCTGGCCCCAGACCCAGCGCCACCAGCAATGCATCCAGCGGCGCGATGCGCAGGCGCACACCCTCGATGCCATACAGCAGGAAGGCGACGACGCCGAGCGCTGGCGCCAGCAGCGCCGCCGGCATGCCACCCAGCAGAATGGGCAGCGCGCAGAGCGCCGCCAGCGCCAGCAGCGTGACGCCCTGTGTCGTGGCGGCGTGCTGTCGGCCCTTCGCCGCTGATGGCAGGCGATGCGCCGAAGCCAGCGCCGCGATTCCCAGCAGCGCAGACGCCGCCGCCAGCAACTCGCATACCACGATCAGCCAGTTGATCGGCGCTCGCTGGACGAAGAGCATGGCAGCGGCGCAGAGTACGGGCGGCGCTGCCAGCGGCGCCAGCTCCAGCCGTATCGACAGCGCTGTGCGCCAACGGCTGGACATCGCCGGTCGCGCTATCTCCGGCGCCACATCTGATGTAGGAGTGACCTCCGGCTGCGCGCTTTGATTCATCCCGGACGCTCCTCTCGCGGCGAGCGCGTGACGGCGTCAGCCCCTCGTGTCGCGCGCAGCATCTGCGACCAGGCTGACCCCACCTCCCCAAATCAGAGGCTGCATTCTACAACGGGCTGGCGACGCGGGGAGTCTCAGCTTACATGAGGCAGCAGTGCAGGTGAAGGAGTCGCGGTACTTGGAATGGCCTGAGCATGGCGCGGATGGGAAGGGTCGCGGCCTTGAATGGGTATTCACCTGTTGATTGGGTAATTGCTTGCGTGGGCGCCGACACGGGCGGGTTGGGACAGGCTCAGTCGTCTCCCAGCCCGCGCAGGCGGGCTTTGCGGCCCGCAGGCCACCTAGCTGCGGCTTCAGCCGCCCGTTGCTCCGCGCCGCACGATCCCTCTGGTCAACTGGCTACCGATCGGTGAGGCGGTTCCAGTGGCGCAGGTCTTCCTCCACCTGGGCCAGCGCCTCGGTGAAGCGCGCCTGCGTGACGCCCAGCGTAAGATCGCCGCGCGTCTTCTCCAGGATGCCGCGTGTCGCATCGGTGGTGCGGCGCAGGTTGCCAGTGATGGCGTCGGGGAAATCCAGCGTGATGAGCAGGCTGTAAATCTCGTCCATATCGCGCAGGATGTCTTCGCAGCCGTCAAGCTTACCCTGGCGCATGCGGTCGAGCAGGTAGCGGCGCAGTTCGCCTGTCGCCTCGCCCAGACCGTTCAGGTAGGGCGCCCACTCGATGCCAAGGTCTTGCGGCATCGGCAGCGGCCGCCGCTGGATCAGCGACGAGGTCAGTGCGGCCTCGGCGTATTCCTTCTGCGCGTCGGCGACGAAGCCAGCGTAGAAGATGTCGAGATGCTCGCGGAGGTCGCGCGCCATCTCGTGCAGCAGTTGCCCGGCCTCGGCGATATGGTGATCGACGGTGTCGAACTCATCGCGGTGCGCGGCGCGAATGGCGTTGGCGCACAGGCGGATCGCCGCGCGCGATTTGGGCAGCGCCCGCTCGCGCGCGGTATGTTTGGTCGCCAGGTAGGCGCTGGCTGCCTGGCCAATGGCTTGCAAGTCCGACACGATCCTCGTCCCTCGGTTATGGCCACTGTGGGCGCGGCGTGGTGAGCGTATCTCCGCGCTCAGCGCCCGTACAGTAGATGTACGTCTCTTCAGGTCCTTCTGTTACATCGCGCAACCCCAGATGTCGCCTGTCGCCATGCGCTCATCTCGCGCGCAGGCGTCCCAGGCGCTGCTTCTCACCTCGCTCCGCACGACGGCGATGCGCTGGCACGGCGCTGCTGAGAGCAGGCATATTCATTAAGTGTAAACATGCGCTTGGCGCCTGTCAAACGCGCTCTTGCCGCCTGCCCGCTTGGCGCTTGCTAGACGCCGAGGTAGGCCGCTCGCGCGCGGTCGACTGCCGCCAGCCGCTCATCGCCCAGCCGCCGATAAGCCTCCGCCCGCGCGACAAACGCCTGCGCCGCCTCTGGCTCGCGCTCGATGGCGCGATCCAGCGCGTTGAGCGCCTCGCGTGAGCGCCCGATGGCCAGCAGCGCCAGCCCCACCGTCAGTGGCCCGCGATAGTCGAGCGGCGTGCGCAGCTCCATCAGCTCGCCCAGCTCCAGCGCCTCGTGTGGCTGCTGACGCTCTAGCAAGATATGGGCCTTCAACGCGAGCGCCGCACAGTCGTCGCTATCCGCCGCCAGCACGCGCTCGATGGTCTCCAGCGCGCCCGTCTCGTCGCCCGCATCCAGACGCCGCCGGGCATCGGCCAGCGCGGTGCGCGCCAGCAATCGCCCCGCGCCCACTCCCTGCCGCGCGCCTGGCTCCGGCGTATCGGCCAGCCGCAGCCGCGCGAAGGGCGCCTGATGCTCGCCATCGGGCGAGACACTCACGGCGATGACGGTTCCCTGCTCATCCAGATCGATCTCCTGCCCGGCGATCAAGCGCTGCCCCTGCGCCAGATTCTCGGCCACCTCCGCCAGAAACGCCTCAGCCTCTGCGCGCAGCGCCACCGGGACATCGGCTAGATCGAGCTCTGGGCGGCCAAACTTCTGCAGGCCGTGGGTGTGCAGCCAGCGACTATCAGCGCCCCACGCCTCATCGTGAATGCTCAGGTGCGCCGCGTAGGGGCCAGTGGCCATCGCGTTGAGCCGCTCGGCGCCCCAGGCGGTCTGCGCCGCCGGATCGACCACTGCGCCGCCCGTCAGACTGACCAGTGTACGCAGCACGTCCATCGCCCAGCGCAGCGACTCGGCGCTCTGCTCCTCATCAGCCTTGAGCCGCGCGTCGAAAGTCAGCGTGCCCGTGCGCAGGGTCTGCGCATCCTCTGCGCCCAGGCGTCGGGTGAGCTGCCCGAAGGCCCCCTCGCCCATGTTGGCCAGCGCCGCCCGCGCGTGGCGGGCCACGCTCAGCCGCAGTGTCGCGCTGCCGGGCGCGCCCAGCCGACTCAGGCGATAGGTTCCCACGCGCGACTGTGGCGCCGCGCTGGCCGCCGCGTCTGTTGGCTGATAGGTCGGCGTTCCCAATCCCGCCGCCGCCAGCGCCTGGATGATGGTAGCCTCTGCGGGTGGCTCCGCGTAGCGCGAGACGACCAGAAAATCGTTGACCAGCTCCCGTGACATGCCACGCCCCCACTATGCGCCGGGAACGCTCCGGCGCGCGCTCCCCTCAGAATGACCGCAGAAGACCCACTGAATGTCCTCGCCATGCGTCGCCATTGTAGCATGCCGCGCCACGCCACGCTGGCCCGCGCCGCCGGTTTGCCCTGCCTGCCAGCCTGCGCGCCGGACTTCTGGGCAGTCCTGTTATCAAGCCGCGCGGCCTGCTCGTTTTCCCATACATGTGACGCCTGGCGACCTGTTTGCGCATGGGGAGTCTGCGAAGCGAGCGGCGCCGCCGCCCGCCAGACGCGCCTCGCAGATTGCGTCAGGTTCAGCCAGACACCGCTTATACCCGGCAACACATGAAGAAGCGCCAGGGCCGCCAGCGCGCCAATCCTCGCCATTCCTCAGGAGCGCGCAGCGCGTGCGGCCACCGACGCGGGTGGATGACGACTCAGGGAGATAGCGTCGCATGGCTAATTTACCGAATGATCTGCACATCACCTATCAACTGCAATTCCGCAAATGTGGCAAGCCGACCTGTGGCACCTGCAAGCGCGGCCCCGGCCACGGCCCCTATTGGTATGCCTACTGGCGCGAGGGCGCCAAGCTCCGCTCCGGCTACATCGGCAAGGCGCAACCCGCTGGCGTCCCGACCGCCATCGTCGCCCGCGCCGAAGCCCGACTGGCGCGCCTGCGCCAGGGACTCTAACAAGCCCACGGG
This sequence comes from Ktedonobacterales bacterium, assembly GCA_036258195.1. Taxonomy (GTDB): domain Bacteria; phylum Chloroflexota; class Ktedonobacteria; order Ktedonobacterales; family JADMIN01; genus JAKAIY01. The sequence continues at coordinate 11,719 of DATAED010000237.1, read as the reverse complement.
CAAGCCCAGGGACAGCGCAAACAAAACGGGCGTCTCACTCCGCACTGGAGTCAGACGCCCGTCTTTTGCTTCAGGGTCTCGCCAGGGTCTCGCTGGATGAGTGCTGAGATCGGCCCCGGTGGCCGACACGGCCTCGGCGCGCCACATAAGCGACCGCGCTCCGGCGCTGGCTCGCGTCTATACGCTGAATTCATCCAGGCGGCCGCGCTCGAAGAGCCACTGCGCGAACCGCAGTCGCTTCATCTCCGCCTGCGACGCCCGCGCCTCAGCCGACGATTCCAGCCGCTTCGATACTTCGATCAGTCGCTCGGCCTCTTCGGGCGAAAAGCCCTGGGCCTCCAACTCGATGCGGTCAGCCTCGATAGCCGACAATGCCGCGACCTGTGGAGCCTCAGCCGCCTCGGTCGCGGGAGCCTCGGTCGCGCTGCTCTCTGCGACGACCGTCTTACGCGGCGCGCGGCGGGTGCGCGCTCGCTCGGTTGCGCCGACCGCCGGTTCGGCCTCGGACGCGCCTACAGGGTCGATCTCCTCCGACTGTTCCGTTGTGTCCGTCGTGTCGATAGCGTCCAGGGGCGAATCGGTCAGATCGCATTCAGACGCTAGCTCGGGCGACAGCTCGGCGGGAAGATACTCGCGCTCGTCGCGCTGCTCTTCGCCATCCGGTCGCCTTGCCTTCTCTGTCATGACAGTCACCTCCGGGCGTTCACGTGGTGGTGGGAGCTGGCCGAGTGTGAAGGGACTTCGTCCCCGGTCAGTCTGCGTGAGCGGCCTCACTGATATATACGCGCCGCTCGCATGAGTTGTTGTGTGTCCGTCTGTACATTCTTTTCGCGCCCGTCCCCGCCGGAGCTTCGTCAGCGCTTCACCAGAACGGCGCCAGGCTTGCCACAGGCTTGCCGCCACGCTTTTGCTCCCCACGCGCGACGTATGCTATCATCGCAGGGGAGATGGCGCAGGCGACGTTGGCGATGCTGGCGCGACCATGCGCCGTGCAGCTACCGCGACGTTGAGGACGGGTGACGCCAATGCATGTGGTGACGTTGTACGCGAAGGCGGGGTGCCACCTCTGCGACGAGGCGCGCGCGTACCTGGAAGATGCGCTGGCCGACCTGAGCCAGGAGCTGGATCTGCGCGAGACAGACATCCGCACAGACCCAGCGATATTCGAGCGCTACCGTTACCGCATCCCCGTCATCACGGTGGATGGCGTCGAGCGGCTCGAAGGCCGCATCTCCGACGATGCGGTGCGGGAACTCCTGCGTTCCCTCCCCTGATGGCTCAGGTCATCATCTGATAGAAGTATACCGCGTACGAGAAGAAAAGGCACAGCAGGCGATGGCGATAAATCGGGAGCAGACAATCGAGCGCATGCGCGCATGGGCGCGGCGGGCGCAGTCTGAGGCGGAAAACGCTGATACGCGCGAGGACGCGCTCAACTGGCGCGGCCAGGCCCAGGCCCTCAATGGCGTGGCTAGCTTCCTGGGCGAGCAGGGCGCGCAGCTCGATGACTTCGCCGTCTGGGAGCAGGTCGTTTCCGACCGCGAAAAGGCCCGTCTTGCCTGGATCGAGGCCCAGGAAGGCCCCGCCGTCCCGGCCTACGCGGGCCAGGTCGCCGGATTCGACGTCGCGCTGACGGCTATCAAGGACGTGGATAACGTCGTGTGGCCGCGCTTCGAGCCGCACATCGGCTGATCGCAGTTCAGCGCGGCTGATCGTGCGCCCGGCGCGCAGATGGGGGCAGACATGCAGATCGTCGTCGCCCCTCAGGCGCTCAAGGGCAGCCTGGACGCTCCCGATGTGGGCGTCATCATCGCCGCCGCGCTGGCCGAGGCGCTGCCCGCTGCGCAGATCATCGTCACGCCGGTGGCGGATGGCGGCGAAGGCACGACCCGCGCGCTGATCGCGGCCACTAGCGGGCGACTGCTCACCACGCAGGTCAGCGGCCCCCTCGGCACGCCCACCCAGGCGATGTGGGGCCTGCTCGGCGCCATCGAGCCGCCGCCATCCGGCGGGGCAATGTCCGCGCCCGTGGCCGTCATCGAGATGGCCGCCGCCGCTGGCCTGCCGCTCGTTCCATCCGATCAGCGCGATCCCTCGCGCACGACCACACGCGGCGTCGGCGAGCTGCTGCTGGCTGCGCTGGACGCAGGCTGCCGCCAGATCATCCTCGGCCTGGGCGGCAGCGCCACCAACGATGGCGGCGCAGGCATGGCGCAGGCGCTCGGCGCGCGGCTGCTCGACGCCGCTGGCCACGACCTGCCGCCCGGCGGCGCCGCCCTGGCGCAGCTCGACCGCATCGACCCCACCGGACTCGACCCGCGCCTCGCCCAGACCAGCATCCGCGTGGCGTGCGATGTGACGAATCCGCTGTGCGGGCCGCTCGGCGCCTCCGCCGTCTATGGTCCACAGAAGGGGGCCGATGCGGCAATGGTCGCGCGACTGGATGCGGCGCTAGCCCACTTCGCCGCTATCATCCAGCGCGATCTGGGGCGCGACGTGGCGACTGTTCCAGGCGTGGGCGCAGCAGGCGGGCTGGGCGCGGGGCTGCTGGCCTTCACGCCTGCCGAGCTGACCCCCGGCGCGCCGCTGGTGCTGGAGGCCATCCACTTCGCCCAGATCGTCGCCGGGGCCGCGCTGGTCATCGTCGCCGAGGGTCGGCTGGATGAGCAGACCGCCTACGGCAAGGTGACGGCCGCCGTCGCGCAGATGGCGCAGGCGGCGGGCGCGCGCGTGGTGGCGCTGGCTGGCTCCGTCGCGCTGGATGACGCCGCGCTGACGGCGCTGGGCATCGACGCCGCGCTGCCGCTGGCCAGCGGCCCACTCTCACTGGAGGACAGCATGACGCAGGCGCGCTCGCTGCTGGCCCGGGCCACTCGCCGCGCGCTGGCGCTCATGCGGGTGGGCGCGTCGTTGCCGTGGTCGTCGTAGCCGCATCGGGATTGAGCGGCAGCGTGAGCGTGAAGACGGTTCCCGCGCCGACGGCACTGCGCACCGTGAGTGATCCGCCGTGCGCCCGCGCGATGGCCTGCGCGATGGCCAGCCCCAGCCCGCTGCCCTCCGCCTTTGGCGTCGCTGGTGCGCCTGCTGGCGCGGGGATGGCGCTGGCAGGCGCTCCCGTCATGCGGCGCTGGCGGGCGGCGCGCTCGGCGCGATAGAAGCGCTCGAAGAGGTGTGGCAGGTCGTCGGGCGCGATGCCGAGGCCATTATCCTCCACCTGCACAATCGCCTGGCCATCCTGGCGTCCCACGCTCAGCCGCGCCCAGCCATCCGGCGACTGGCGGCCATACTTCAGCGCGTTATCGAGCAAGACCAGCACGACTTGCTTCAGTCGGTCGGGATCACCCATCACCATCAGCCGCCCGCGCCCATCCGTGCGCATGAGCACCTCGCGCTCGCCCGCCAGGATGCGCGCCTGATCGACGCACTCCCCGGCCAGCGCCAGCAGATCGATTGGCTTCATCTCCAGGGGGCGACCCGTATCCAGCCGCGCCAGCGTCAGCAGGTCGTTGACCAGCCGCGACATGCGCTCGGCCTCGCGGCGCGTCGCCAGCAGCACGCGCTCGGTCGTCTCCGGATCATCCTTCGCGCCGCGCAGCAGCACATCCGTATAGCCGCGAATGCTCGTCAGCGGGGTGCGCAGCTCATGCGAGGCGTCGGCGATGAACTGCCGCATGCGCTCCTCGGAGCGCTGGCGCGCGCCAAACGCCGCCTCGATGCGCGCCACCATCTCGTCAAAGGTCGCGCCGAGCTGGCCGATCTCATCGTCGCGGTGGTTGAGTCGCACGCGCTGGCTGAGGTCGCCCGAGGCCACCCGCCGCGCCGCCTGCGTGATGCGCGAGAGCGGGCGCAGCGCCACCGAGACCAGCGGCGCGCCCAGCAGCAGCCCCACCACGAAGGCCAGCCCCATGATGATGTAGAGCGCCAGCCGGATCGCTCCCAGCGCCAGCCGCGAACGATTGAAGGTCGTCACGATCTCCACAAAGCCCAGCGCCGCGCGACGTGGCGCGGCACAGTCCGAGGTGGGATAGTAGCGCAGCGCGATCAGCTCTACGCCATAGGGCGAGCGCGATGTGGCGAAATAGCCGGTGTTGGCCAGCCGCTGCGAGCCAGCGCTGTTGGCATTGGGATTGAGCGTGCTCTCGGCGCTGCGGGCCAGTTTGGCAAGCTGTCGCGGCTCCAGATAGCGCGTGGCAGCGTTTCCGGTCTGCGCGGTCAGCGGGGCCAGCACGGCGCCCGACGCATCCAGCAGATAGACGCCCTGGATGCTACTGGGATGCGACTGCGTGACGGGATCGGCGATGGCCTGCTGGAAGGCGGCCTCGTAGGGCAGCGCATCCGAGCAATTGGCCGCGCGCCCCAGCGTCAGCGTATCGAAGCGCGCCTGCGAGCCGCTCACGGCGGCGACAGCCTCCGTCTGAAAGAAGCCGAACTCCGTCGCGTACAGCGCCCGCCCGATGAAGAGGTTCAGCGTGACGCCCAGCGTGACCAGCGTCAGCCCCAGCAGCAGCGCGTAGCTCAGCAGCAGCCGCCAGCGCAGCGTGCGGGGCCAGCGCAAGCCACCGCCCGTCTGCCCGCTCATCTGCCCGCTGGATCGCGTGGCGGGAAGCAGCGTGGTCGGCTCGCCCGCCTGCATCGCGCTCGCCTCTGCCGTTTCTGCCGAGGAGCGCTCGCGCTGGCGCGGCGTCGCTGGCGGTTCGATAGCCATCTCGTCCTCTCGCCTGGCTCGCTCGCCTGGCCTGCTAACCCTTCATGACGTAGCCGACGCCGCGCACCGTCTGGATCAACCTGGGCGCGCTGGGATCATCTTCCAGCTTCTCGCGCAGGTAGCGCACGTAGACCTCGATGATATTCGTCTCGCCCATGAAGTCGTAGCCCCAGACGCGATTGAGGATGGTCTGGCGGTCGAGCACCTGGCGTGGATGCGACATGAAGAGGTGCAGCAGATTATATTCCGTGGCCGTGAACTCGATGATGCGCCCGCCGCGCGTCACCTCGCGCGCCGCCTCATCCAGCGAGACATCGGCTACCTGCAGCGTGCGCCCGCCCGGCCCGCCAGCCGCCACGATGCGCTGCTGGCGACGCAGCAGCGCCCGCACGCGCGCCAGCAACTCGTCGAAGCTGAAGGGCTTGGTGAGGTAATCATCGGCGCCGACCTCCAGCCCGGTGACACGGTCGCGCACCTCATCTTTAGCGGTCAGCATCAGGATGGGGATATTGGTGGTGGCCTCGTTCTCGCGCAGGCGGCGGCAGGCTTCCAGCCCATCCATCGTGGGCAGCATGACATCCAGGATGATGGCGTCTGGCTGCAGCCGCTGCGCCATATCGATGGCGATGTAGCCATCGCCCGCCTGATCGACCTGAAAGCCCTCGTAGCGCATGCCGAGCTTGATGAAGTCGATGATGGCCTGCTCATCATCTACGACCAGGAGGCGTGGCTTGCGCTCCGCGCCGCCATCCTTGCCAGCCGTCTGCTGGCTGCTCGCTGCATTTCTCTGCGGCTCTTGCTGATTCACACCGCGCCTCTTGCCTCTGTGCTGCCACACCGTCCACGACGCCTCATCAGATGCATCATACTGGCGCAGATTATAACATTAGAGACGCCGCGCGCCCGCCGCACTGCGGTGTTTTCTCATCGCGCTCTCAGCATCTTCATGCCAGGCTCACATGCTGGCGCGCAATTGTGGCTGAAGTGGCCCAATCTGAGGCCGGAAGTACTGCGAAAGGGAACTTTTTGGCCCGACAATCGCTCTATACTATGAGGCAGCGAAAGCATCCAGAAGCCATCCCCGGCTCGACGTATCCCCCGACGACTCGCGGCGCGCTGATCTTGTGGGTATCGTTGTTCGACTTTGTCATTATTCTCCGCCGAACCGCATCAGCGGTATGGCGGCGCCTGTGCGCCTTGTGTGCGGCGCAGGACAACAGCGCGAGCGTGCGAGTGGATGGGTGATGCGCCTGGGGACTGCAACGGTGTGTACGCTGACCACTGCGATGGCGCGTGAACACGGCGAGCGACCAGGAGGCGATGACATGGCGATTCTAGCGGGCGCGCATGGCCAACAGGGCATGGCGCGCGAGGACATCTTGACCCGTGTGGGAGTGGTGATGGGGAGCGTGCGCGCATGCCTCCCCTATGCTGATGAGTTGCTGCGTTCGCGGGTCTTTACCGCTGACGGACAGGACTACATCGTGACGACCTCGACTGATATACGCGCCGGACAGGGCTATCTGACCGGCGCGTATCCTGTCTCGCGCGGCTATCTGGTGATGCTGCGCCAGCCGCTCTGCGAGTTTCACCACGCCGCCGCCGCCGCCGCGCGCGAGCGCCACGCCCAGCTCGCCAGTGTGCTGGCCGAGGCGGGCATGCGCGTGGTGCGGGCCCGCGCCTCGCTGGCCGCCCGCAAGCGCGCCGAGACCACCGAAGCGCGCGCCCCTCGTTCGCCTCGCATCTGGGCCGAGGACTCGCTCGATGTCATTCTCGGCGAGACCGCTGACCGTGACCTGGCCGCCAGCCGCAACTGAGCGACCTCACCCCCAACCCCCTCTCCCACAGGAGAGGGGGCTTTTCGTGTGCCCCTTCCTGTGGGAGAAGCGGGATGAGGGCGCACTTCTATCCTTCGCGCAGCAGCGTCAGGCGCAGCAGGTTGAGCGCCGTCAGCGCCGCGCGCTGCTTGATGTCGGCGCGTGAGCCGCGCCAGCGCTGGCTGGTATCGCGCACGCCCGCAGCCGTGGCGACGGCGATGTGCACCTCGCCGACCGGCTTGCCTTCCTGCTCGTCTGGCCCGGCCACCCCGGTGACGCCAACCCCAACGGAGGCGCCCAGCCGCTCGCGCGCCGCCTGCGCCATCGCCCGCGCCGTCTCCACCGAGACAGCTCCATGCGCGTCGAGAATGCTCTGCGGCACGCCGTACTGCGCCTTGATCTCGGTGGCGTAGGAGACGATGCCGCCGCGAAAGGCCACCGAGCTGCCAGGGACATCGGTGAGCATGCTAGCCAGCAGGCCGCCCGTACACGACTCCATCAGCCCCAGTGTCTCGCCGCGCTGCTCCAGCGTGCGCAGGACGACGCCCGGCAGCGTCTCCTGATCGACGCCGAAGACGGCGCGCTCGCCCAGCGCCGCGCGCGCCCGCGCGTCCAGCGCATCCACCAGCGCGCGCGCCTCCGTCTCGCTGGCGGCCTTCGCCGTGATGCGCACATCCACGGCGTCCTGCTTGGCATAGGTGGCGATGGTCGGATTCTCGCCGTGCGTCAGTGCGCCCAGCCGCTCCTCGACCGTCGATTCACCCAGCCCGGTGACGCGCAGGATGCGCGTGAAGAGCAGTCCGCCCGTGTGAGGTCGCAGGCGCGGCATAGCTTCGTGCTCCCACATGCGCGTCATCTCCGATGGCACGCCGGGCATCGAGATGATGATAACGCCATCGCGCTCCGTCCACCAGCCGGGCGCGGTGCCGCGCGGATTGGGCAGCGCTGTGGCCGACGGGATGAGCCACGCCTGCTTGACATTGCGCTCTGGCATGACCGTCTTGCGCTCGGCGAAGAAGGCGCGTAGCTCGGCCTCCAGCGCGGGATCAACATAGGGCGTCTCGCCCAGCGCAGCGCAGATCGCCTCGCGCGTGGTGTCATCCTCGGTGGGGCCAAGCCCGCCCGTGGTGATGACGACATCGGCCCGCGAGCGCGCCCGCGCCAGCGTCTCGGTCAGACGCGCCAGGTTATCGCCGACCTGCGAGACGAAGTACAGGTCAATGCCCATCGCGGAGAGGCGCCGCGCCAGATAGGTGGCGTTGGTGTCGGTGATCTGCCCCAGCAGGAGCTCCGTGCCTATCGAGAGGATCTCGGCGCGCATCGTCTGAGCCTTTCCCGGTCGCTCATTGATCGTCTATCGGCTACCTGCTGACTGGCGTCGGGCTAGCCAATGATGATCGTTCCTCGTGGGCGTGGCGCCGCTGGCCTCGCAGGCCGCCGCACTTCCCCACTGAATTGTACCGCCTCGACGTTGCGCTGGCTCTCCTGAGATAGCCGCCGAGGGCGCCCACACAGCGCCAGGACTGGCGCCTCCCACGCTGGTACCGATGGTGGCCAAGCGGGTGAGTGGCCGCAAGCCTGAGCCAGTCGGGCATGCGCCTCGGCTGCGGCTGGCTACTTGACACAATATGTAGGGTTTTTGGACTAATTTCTCCTAGACCACTATATATAGTGGTCGTACCCCTTGAAATTACTACATATTGGAGGCACAATAGTTATGCGCGTTTGTTGTGGGCGCGATGGTGGGGCGGTGTGCGCCGCCCGCACGAGTGCACGAGTGCAAGATACGCTGGATTGGGCGTAAGGGGGCTGCGGTGAAGACCAGGAAGGACAACTCGACAGGCGCATCCGGCAGCGACGGAGCGCATCAGCGCGCGGCGGGCGCGTGGTCCGAGGCGGCAGTACGGGTGCTGCGCGAGCGCTATCTGCTGCGCGACGCGAACGGCGCCGTGACCGAGACGCCAGATGAGCTGGTATGGCGCGTGTCGCGCGCCGTGGCGGAAGCCGAGAAGCAGTGGACTGATCCCGAAGGCCGGACACCAGAGCAGATCGCGCAGCAATTCTATGATGTGATGACCAGCCGCGAGTTCCTGCCCAACTCCCCCACGCTGATGAACGCTGGCAAGGGCAACAATCTGCAGCTCTCGGCCTGCTACGTGGTGCCCGTCCCCGACAGCCTGGAGGGCATCTTCGACGCCGTCAAGCACGCCGCCCTGATCCATCAAAGTGGCGGTGGCTGCATCTCCGGTGATGCGCACGTCTTCACGACCTTCTGCGGCGTCGAAGCCATCGAGACGCTCTATCAGCGTGTGCATGCGACGGGGCGCGATGAGGAACTGCAAGACGATCACTCCGTTATGGACGTGCGCGACCTCAACATCCGCACAATGGCGCTCAATCCAGAGAACGGTTCGTATGAGCCTGCGCAGGTCACGCATCTGTGGCGCTACGACGTGCCGCTGGCGAACCAGGTGCGAGTGCGGGCGGCCAACGGGATGGAAGTGACGACCAGCAGTTGGCATCCCTTCATGGTCTTTGATGGCTCTGGACTAGTGGAGCGACGCGCGGACGAGGTGCGCCCCGGCGACATTCTGCCGACGCCGAATGCGTCGGTGCGCGACCGCTGGCCGCACCACGAATACCGCGAAGTCGCGGACGTGCGGCTGGACGAAGAAATCGCCTGGCTGATGGGCTTCTATCTGGGCGATGGTAGCCTGGGCTGGGCCAAGGTTCCAGAGAGCGAGCCACGACGCGAGAAGCTGCGCTGGCGACTCTTCGATGGCCGTACCCATTCGCTGGAGTATGCGCGTGACATCCTGGCGCGGCGCTTTGGCATTGCGGTGTCGATGCAGCAAGACGCTCGCGGCGTTTACTCGCTGACGACGACCAACGCGGGCTTCATCGCGACGTTCCAGAGCCTGCTCGAAGTCTACCCTGGCCCGAAGCATGAACTGCCCTTCCCGGAGATGGTCGCCAAGTCGCCACTCTCAGTCGTGGGCGCGTTCCTGGCTGGCCTGGTTGATTCCGACGGTTATGTGGACTCTGAGCGCGACCGAGTGACCTTCACAACAGCGTCACGCTATCTGGCAGGCAAGATTCATACGCTGTGCAGCCTGCTCGGACTCAACCCTGCGAAGCGCGAGCGGGAGCAACACGGCAAGGGACGCACAGTCGTGTACGAAGTCAAGCTGGCGGCGGAAGCGCAGATCGATGAGTTGCGCGAGTTGATCGGCCCCTACATCCGTGATGCGCTCAAGTCGGAGCGCCTGGCGGAGACACGCGCTAACCATGCCCACTCGACTGCCCCATACCTACCGATTCCCTTCACAGCGGTCGAGGACATTCTGCAGAGTGTCGGCGTCATCACCAATACGACCGAGATTCACCGTCAGCCCGTGCAGATCGGCGAGACGGAGATTTGGCTGCATCGCTGGAAGGAAGGGCAGGGCGTCAACGCGCTGAAGTTGCGCTCTGTCGTTGCTTTGCTGCGCCCGCTGGCCGCGCCCGCATTTCAGTCGCGGCTCGACATCCTCGAGCAATTGAGCCATGGCGCGACGACTGTCACGTCAGTTGAGCAGCCCGAGGCAAGCGTACCATTCTACGATTTCACTGTCGCCGATCACAGTACATACCTCGCTGGTGTGAACGGTCTGACCGCCATTCACAACACCGGCTTCTCGTTCTCGCGGCTTCGCCCTGAAGGCTCGATGGTGGCGTCTACACATGGCGTCGCATCCGGCCCGGTCAGCTTCATGAAGATCTTCGACGGCGCGACCGAGGCCGTGAAACAGGGTGGAACCCGTCGTGGCGCCAACATGGGCATCTTGCGGGTTGACCACCCCGACATCCTGAAGTTCATCGACTGCAAGCGCGATGGCTCGGTGACGAACTTCAACATCTCGGTGGCCATCACCGATGAGTTCATGCGCGCCTACGAGGCCGATACCGACTACGCGCTGATCGATCCGCATACGAAGACGGAGACGCGCCGCATGCGCGCCCGCGAGGTGATGGAGCGCATCATCGACGCGGCGTGGGCGACGGGCGATCCGGGGCTGGTCTTCCTCGACCGCGCCAACCGCTCCAGCGCCAACCCCACGCCAGAAATCGAGCTGCTCGAAGCAACAAATCCATGCGGAGAGCAATATTTGGGTTCGTATGACGCCTGCAACCTCGGCTCGATCAACCTGGGGCTGTTCGTGCAGGATGGCGAGATCGACTGGCAGCGGCTGGAGCGCGTCACGCGGCTGACCACCCGCTTCCTCGACGACGTCATCGACATCAACCCCTTCCCGCTGCCGCAGGTGCATGAGATGGTGCGCTCTAACCGGCGCATCGGCCTCGGCGTGATGGGCTGGGCCGAGATGCTCTTCGAGATGGGTCTGCGCTACGACTCCGAGGAGGCGACCGCCTTGGGCGAGCGCGTCATGGTGGCCGTTCGTGACTGGTCCACTGACGAGTCTCAGAAGCTGGCTGCGGTGCGCGGCGCCTTCTCGAACTTCGACCGCAGCATCTACAAAGATGGCAAGCCGCTGCGCAATTCGACACGCACCACGGTAGCGCCGACTGGCTCCATCAGCATCCTGGCGGATTGCTCGTCGGGCATCGAGCCGATCTTCGCGCTGGCGTTCCAGCATCGCGTCAAGCAGCCCGACGGTTCCTATCGCGTGCTGGACTTCGTCAACCCGTTCTTCCAGCGCGCTCTCGAGCACAGCGCCATCGAGGACAAAGAGGAGGCGCTGGAGTACATCAAGGCCCACGGCTCGCTGCATGGGCATCCGGCAGAGAATGATCCCGCGCTGCGCCCCTTCGTCACCGCGCACGACATCGCGCCGGAGTGGCACATTCGCATGCAGGCCGCCTTCCAGAAGGGCGTTAATAACAGTATTTCCAAGACGATCAATATGCCGAATTCGGCCACGCGCGAGGATGTCGGCAAGGCGTACATGCAGGCGTGGGCGACGGGTTGCCTCGGCATCACCGTCTTCCGCGATGGCTGCAAGGGCGAGCAGGTGCTGAATGTCGGCGTCAAGACCGACCAGCCCGCTGCGCAGCCCGCCGCGCTGAGCGAGGCCGACGTGGCCGCCGCCGTCGCCGCTGAGGCGCATCGCCGCCGCTATCCCCGTGGGCGCAAGACCCGCCCGGAGGTGGTCAGTGGCTATACCCGCCAGGTGCGCGCGCCGGAGGGCAAGGTCAA
>DATAED010000236.1:0-15573 GCA_036258195.1 Ktedonobacterales bacterium | reverse complement strand
ATGACCGCGTCTCCTTCCGGTCGCGCGAGCGCCACCGCTCGCTGAGGTCTCGCCTGCGCCGGAAAACGCACGCGCGGGGCCAACCTGACGTCGCCGACCCCGCGCACATAGCGCTGCTCGCTACAGCAGACCGTTCTTGGCCAGCAGCACGAGGATGATGACCAGCACGACGAAGCCGATCACCACCAGCGGCCCAATCGCCGCATTGTATCCACGGGCTTTGGCAGACGTCTCCGCTGGCGCCGCATGCGCCGTGGCGGCCTGCGCCTCCGCCTGCCCCGCGCCGACGGCCGCGAGCGGAGCCATCGCCGCGACCGGAGCCACTGCGGCCACTGGAGCGGCGGCGGACAGCGTGGCGGGCGCTACCTCGGCAAGCGTTGCAGCGGCCTCCTCAGCCACAGGCGCTGGCCCGACAGCAGGCTCTTCTTCGGCGGGCGACACGGCGGACGCCTCGGCGACGGGCTCTGGCGCTGCCTCTGGCTCAGAGGCAGGCTCAGCCTCAGCTACGGCTTCCGGCTCAGCCTCGGCGGCGGACTCAGCCTCGGCTGGAGCCTCTGCGGCTGGAACTTCTTCAGCGACAGGCTCGGTGGGCGTCGTCGCTTCCGCAGCCGACTCAGCGGATGGCTCGGCAGGAGCCACTTCGTTGGCGGGTGCGGCCTCAGCGGCAGACGCGGCCTCGGTCACGGGAACGACTTCGGCGGCGACAGCGGCAGGGGCAGCGTCTGCCGCAGCGCTGGGAGCGCTGGCGGGGGCGGCGCTGGCGGTCGCGTGGGGCAGGCCGCACGAAACGCAATAGGCGACACCTTCACGCAGGGTCGCTCCGCAGGCGGGACATCGTTCTGGCTCTGCCATGGTCAGCTTACCTCCTCGAACCAGACTACACGACGGCGTGGATGGGACAGCGCGATGAACATCGCACAGGTGCAGTGTATACGAACGAACCGTGCTGTGTCACCTGCATGTGCGCTAGCGCTGAATATTCCAAGCCTGAACTCAGCAGTCAACTTAGCAGTCAACGCGGCAGTAAACGTGACTTCGCCGCCGCGTCATACACATGGCACGGGTGTTGCGTAAACTCATCTTGAGAGCGGCGCGCGCCCCGATGGCTCGACGGGCTCCGCGCGTTCGTCCGCAAGGAAGACTATTCTCACTCGAAGGTCATCCCCTGGAATCACCCCCGAACATGCTGGAGGCGCTTCTTCATGGCAACAATCGAGGATCGGCGAACACAGACCGCCCCGAACCTTGGTCTGCTCGCACGCCGATATGAGCTGGGTCGTCCGCTGGCGTATGGCGGCATGGCAATGCTCTGGCGCGGCTGGGATCGCCGCCTGTGTCGCCCCGTCGCCATCAAAACCCTCCGCGAGGATGATAAGGCGGAAGAAGGCGCATACACCCGCTTGCGCCGCGAGGCGCTTGTCTCGGCGGCGGTCACGCATCCCCACATCGTCGAAGTCCATGACCTCATCGAAGAAGATGGCGTCCCATATCTCATCATGGAGTTGGTGGAAGGCGAAGACCTCAAGCAGCGCATCCGTCAGCGTGGCGCGCTCGATCCGTTCGATGCGCTGGCAGTGGCGCGGCAGATGTGCCTGGCGCTGGCGGCGGCGCACGAGCGCGGCATCATCCACCGCGATGTTAAGCCGCACAACATCCTGCTGACGAGCGATCTGCACGCCAAGCTGACCGACTTTGGCCTGGCGCTCTCGCCGCTCGATACCATCCCTGAGCAGAAGGATATCGTCTTTGGCACGCCCGAATACATGGCGCCAGAGCAGGCGATGGGCGCGCGCATCGGCGTGCAGACCGATCTGTATGGGCTGGGCGTGACCCTCTACGAGGCGCTCAGCGGCGATGCGCCCTTCCGCGGGCCATCCGCCGAAGAGACGATGAAGCGGCATATCTCAGCGCCCATCACGCCGCTACGCGCGCTGCGCCCGGATGTGCCAGCGCCTGTCGAAGAGGTCGTCATGCGCGCCCTCGAAAAGGAGCTGGGGTTGCGCTATCAGGATGCCAGCGAGATGGAGCAGGCGTTGATCGAGGCGGCGGCTGAGGCGCAGGATCGGCGCGCGACGTTCGCCGCGCCGGAGTGGCCGCCGACCGCCGCGCCCGCCTTCGCCATGAGCGCGCCGCTGGGAGCGCGCATGCTCTTCGACGCAGGCGCTCGTCAGTACCACGCCCGCCGTACTGGTCGGCCAGCGCGCATGCCAGACGCCTTCTGGGTGCGGCTGCTCTGGGTGATCTTCGCGCTCAACGTCATGCTGGCCATCGCACTGCTCTGCGTCTTCTTCCTGCATCTGGCGATATAGGCGCGGCTTCGACAATCCCCCAGTCGCTGGCCAGCCCGTGCTACCCGCCCGTCGTCGCCAGCGGCAACTGATCCAGTGTGTATACCTTCCCGTCGACGCCAACCACATACGACTGTCCGTCCGACCCTGGCACGAGCCAGATGGGATCAGCCGGGAACTCTCCGCCGCCAGTCCAGGCGTCGCTCTCCGACGCCTGTGCCGCCACATCGGCAGGGAAATACGTCAACTCAGGCGAGGCTCCGGCGTGCAGCGACACTCCACGTTGCGCGCTGGCAGCCGCGAGCGCCGCCGACGCTGTGACGCGCGCGATGGCGCCATCACCGTGCGGCTGACTGTAGGTGATGATCGCGACGACCTGAATGGCAGTGCGCGCTGGATTCAGCTCAAGCTCGGCGGCGTCGGTCGCTGCGCCAGCGACGTCCAGAATGGGAATGACGTAGAAGTCGGGATAGAGGCCAGCAGGCGCGCCAGTGGGCTGGATCGCCCGCACAAATACGGGCGTACCCAGGCGCGAGAGATCCGCGTGGTCGCCACTCTCTGACTGATCCCCCTGGAACAGGCTGCTCTGACGCGCCGCCGCCAGGATATCAGCCGCAGCGGTCGAGCGCAGCGGAATCCACTCCCCAGGCGCCGCCTGTGTCGTCGGCGTCGCCGTCCGCGCGGTGTTCGTCGGATTCGCGCCAGTATTAGGGCCAGGCTCGCAGCCAGCCACCGCCAGCGCGCCGACGACAGCGATCACCGCCAGGCCCAGCAACAGAAATGACGCATTGCCGAAAATAGCGCTCCAGCCGTTCCATCTGAGGCTCTTCGCCCGGGTGGAGCGGCGCCGAGGCCTTGTGGAGCGCCGTGCCTCTGGCGTCGCCATCGAAATCACCATCCTCTCCTGTGAGGCCGTCGAGCGCGCTCGCGCCGTTATGGCGACGTCATCAGGCTGCCGGTTGACCGATAGGCGTAATCCGGGCTATACGTGCCGTTCGCCCAGTGGTTGTCGCGCTGGATCCAGGTAAAGCCGCGATACCAGTGGATAGGTTGAGCGCTGGTTGGTCGGTAGATGCCGACAGATGGCTCAACGTCGCTCCTGTTCAGTCCGTCGCCGCGGTTATAGCGGTCGCCGTAGTAGAGCGACCAGAGCGAATAGACGCCAAACGGCGTGCTGAAGTGTCCACCCGCCCACGTCGCGAAGGAGACCTGGAAGCGGCTCACCGAAGGCCACGCCTGCGGATCGCGATACACCACGCTGGCGATCTGCGCCGGATAGCTCGCGTAGGGGTTGGTGTAGGTGTAGATGCCTGTCACCAGCACCGCGTGCAGCCCACCGTTGATGAGCACGGTGACCGGCTCATGCCAGGTTCCAAGCGCGCGGGCGACGCTGGTGGTCGCCTGCTGAACCTGCGTGTAGAACGATGGCTGCACACCATTCGCGAACTGCCAGCGATAGATGTAATCATGGAAGAACGTGTTATTCGGCGTGTAATTGTAGGTCATGTAGGCGATGGAGCGCGGATCAGTACCGTAGTCGGGCGCGATATTGGTGATGCCCGCCTGGATGTTCGTTGGCCTCGCGTAGCCCCAACGGCTCGCGCCGGAACGCTGATTCGCGGATGCGACGCTGGTCTGTGCGCTGCGGCCAGAGAAGCGCATGCCGACGCCATGAACCAGATCATCGTAGTTCACCGCCGCTTCGGCGGTTTCAATGCCACAATAAGGGCCGGGGTACTGTGGCCAGATCGACGCGATGGCGGCGTTCGTCCGCGCTGTGTCGGAGCCATAGAACGTGACTGCGGGCAGAGATGAGCTAGCATGCGCCACCGGGCTGGCCCAGGCAATATCACCTCGTGATGACGACAATATCGCGGCTGCGATCAGCAGCAGCGCAAGCGCCAAATTGAACGCAATCCGCTGCGCGCGTCGTAATGTCCAGCGTCCGCGCACTGAAATCCCGCTCTCCGTCCAGGGCCCTGGCATGGGAATCGCCTCCTCGTACGCGGAGCGCGACAGATGACACGGAGAGGCGCGGCGCGTGAACCCGCGCGGTTGACGGCGTCTGTCTCCGTTGACTTCTGGCGCCCCACCTGAGAAAGCGTAGACTCCCACCCTCACATCTGCCTCAAGGCGCAGCAAGGCAGCGTCACGATACTGTCTCACTGCTGCCGCAGGCGTATCGCAAGGGGGATCTGGGCATACTGGGAGCAGGCGCTCTCAGCTCAGCAGCGCATCCATCAGCATGGCGATGAAGCGCGGTGTGTCCACCTCCATCGGGATGTCGAGCGGGTGAATAGGCTGCTCGTAGCCGGGGCCGATCAGCGGTCGGCGGTCGGCCACCGTCATGCCGACCGTCAGCTCGCCCGCCGTCTCCACGCGCGTATCCAGCCGCACGCGCTCCAGCGCCAGCGAGGGATCGAGCAGCAGCGCCATCGCCAGCGGATCGTGCATCGTGACCGCATCGAAGCCGAAGCGCTGCGAATAGAGCTTCAGATAGGGCGACAGGATGCGCATAGTGAAGCGCGCCAGCGGGCGATCAGAGACGCGCAGGATCGCCAGCTCATCCTTGCGCAGCAGCGCCCGCATCGTCACATCCAGCGCGACCAGCGTCACCGGCCAGTCCGCCGCAAAGACGAGGTCGGCCGCCTCCGGATCATGGTAGATATTGGCCTCGGCGGTCGGGGTGGAGTTGCCTGCGGCGACGATGGCGCCGCCCATCACCATCACGTCTTTGACCAGCCGTGGCAGCGCCGGGTCGCGCTGGAGCGCCAGCCCCAGGTTGGTCAGCGGCCCACTGGCGTAGAGCGACAGCTCGCCGGGGCGCTCGTGGACCAACCGCAGCAGTTGATCAACGGCGTGCTCGCCCGTCGGGGCGCGTGTGGGCGCGGGCAGGTCGGCGTCGCCCAGACCATCGGCGCCGTGCACGTTTTCTGGTGGGAACGGCCCGCGCGCCATCGCCTGCATCGCGCCCACCGCGACGGGCGTCTGCGCTCCAAGGGCATCGAGCGTCTTGAGCGTATTCGTCGCCGCCTGGGCCGCTGAGGTGTTGCCCGTCACCGTGCCAATGGCGACCACCTGTGCGCGGGGCGAGCGATGCGCCAGGATGATCGCCAGCGCGTCATCCACGCCCGTATCCACATCCATCAGAATCTGTTTGGAGATCGCACCTGCTGGGTTGGCCATAGCATCCTCGCCGTTTCTCGCGTCACGCCCGGCGCCATCTGCGTCACTGGCCGCATTCTAGCACGACCCGGGGCGACGCAGCGGCGGCTAGGCTCCCGCAGGCGTGGTCACGAGCGGCGCGGCGATGACGATGCCACCCGCCTTCGTATGCCAGACGGTGGCGCCATCGCTTTCTCGCAGCGCCACCACATCGCCCGCCTCGGTGGAGACGAAGAGCGTGCCATCGACCACGGCCGGCGGCGCGTCGATGGCGCTATTCAGCGCGACCTGCCAGCGCGGCTTGCCACTGGTGGCGTCCAGCGCATAGACGACTCCGCCCTGGCTGCCGACATACAGCGTCTGGCCATCGAGTGTGGGCGCGGCGCCCGTGCCGATCAGCGCCTGGGGAGCATTGCCCTGCGTCGCGAACTTCCACGCCTGGGAATGGGAGCCGTTGCTGATGGCGATGATGGAGGCGTCAATCGAGCCGACGTACGCCATGTTGGGGCCGATCGCGGGCAGAGTATGCACCTGCGAGGCGGTGTCAAACGACCACAGGCTCGCGCCCGTCGTGGCATTGTAGGCGTGGAAGGTATCGGCGAGATTGGCGCCGACGTAGAGGGTCTGCCCGATCAGCAGCGGCGGGCCATCGAATCCACCCGCCTGCGAGACCGACCAGCGCGTCTGGCCGGTGGCGATGTCGAGGGCGTAGAGCGCCGCATTGGGGCCAGCGCTGGCGATGTAGGCCACGCCCGAGCCGAGCGCGGGTGTGGTGTAGATGTGCGTGTCGGCGGTGGGCAGCGCGAAGACCCAGCGCTGCTTGCCGGTCGCGGCGTCCAGCGCGTAGACGGCGCCGCTATCACTGGAGACGATCACCGTATCGCCGCTGACGGCGGTATAACCATCCATACCGAAGCGTTGGCCGACGCCAACCGTACGGGTGAAGCTCCAGCGCGGCTGCCCCGTCTTCGCGTCGAAGGCGCGCACCGTGCCATCGACTGCGCCAACGTACAGGCCGCCGCTCGCAACCGCTGGAGCGCCCGCCGTCGCCGAGGTCTGCGCCTTCCACACCACGGCGCCAGTCTGCGCATTGAGCGCCTCCACCAGCCCCGCCGAGGTCTCGCTCTGGGCCAGCCCCACCGTCACATAGACGAGCTGCCCGGCCAGCCGCGCATCGGGCGCGATGGGCGTCGCCGTCGCTTTGGGCGTGACCGCCTGCGAAGCGCAGCCTGCCAGCGCCACGGCCAGCAGAGCCACCATTCCTGCCCACCGCCGCATCGTCCCGCCGACCGCACGCCTCTGGCCCTGCATATGAGTCCCCTCCTGTCGCTGCTCCGCACTTCACGCTGTTCGTCAGTTGGACGCCTGACACGCCGACGATTTACGGCGCCATCGCCAACCGCAATCTGACCCAGGCAGAGTGGCAGCAGTTCATCCCAGGCACGCCGCATCAGGCGGGCTGCCGACGTGAGGGGTATACAGCGGCGGCCTGAGGACTTTCACGTCCTCAGGCCGCCCATGGGAGCAGGTTAGTAGGAGGTCGTCGTAGTGCGGCGGCGACCCATGAGCACGACCAGACGCACCAGCGCCCACGCGATGAGAGCGTAGACGATGATCGCGATGATCGAGGACAGCTCGAACACGCTGCCCGTCCCAGCCTGCGGAGTGGCGAAGATGCCCTGGAATGGCGCGACCAACGGATTCGTGACGCCATACAGGAAGCTGGTGAAGCCAGCGTCCGGATTCGCAGCCAGCGCCTTCAGGATCACGCGGATGATGATCAGCGTGATGCCGACGCCGAACACGACATAGATGAACTGTGCGAAGCGGTACGCGGGCGAGACCTCCGTCGTCACATCGCGCCGATAGGCGACGGGCGCCGGCTCGACCGGACGCTCATATTCTACTGGTCGCACCGGCTCACGCGGCTGCACAGGGTCGTTCGGATACATGCGTTTCTCCTCCCGAGCTGACGATCGCCTCACTCACGCTGAATCTGTACAGGCGTTTCTACGAGACGATCAATCGTCCGTTCCTTCCCAGCATCCCTGCAAATTGCATGCCATGCGCGCCAAAGCGTGAATTATTCGGCGTTGTCACTGTAGTGGCTGTATGGTGGATAGGCCTGAGATGCGGTGCGAGGCGCGGATTCGATGCACCACGCCGTTTGGGTGGTATGGTGAGTGGAGCGCATGCGTCAACGAGTTTTCGGGCGCTCAGCTTTGACCCTTGACACGCATACACGACTTACTGTAGTGTCTTAGTCAACAACCGCATAACGACACGACACCTACTCTCATCACGAATGGCAGAGGGATACGGCCCGAAGAAGCCTGGCAACCCACCAGCAGAGACGCTGGCAGGGTGCAAAGTCCGGCGAGACGCGACTTATCGCGTCGAGCAAGATGAGGGAGGAGCGTCAACACGCGCATGACGCGCACCCGACGATCCGCCCTCGCCAGCTTGCTTCTGGTCGAGGGCGTTGTTGTTGTTGGCGACATAGCTGGCGAGAACGAGGACGAGTACACGAGTCGCAGGTGGCCACAGAGAGCCGTAGCAGGTGCAAATCCGGCGCCACCGCCCTCGCCGAAGATGACCTCCGAGCCGTGCGCGGAAATCGAGCGACGATCCATCCCTGGATCACAGCGCGAGAGTAGGCGGCGCCGGGCTGGCCTCCGTTAGCGGGCCGGATGCTCCATCGCGGGCGCGCATGCGACGTGCGCAGGCTGATGGGCGTCTTCGAGGCTGACGTCGCAATGCGTCGGCGAATCAGGGTGGTACAGCGTAACCTCTCGCCCCTGCCAGGGAGAGAGGATTTTTTGCGCCTACTCTCTGGCAAGCGAGCGTTGTCACATCGAGGAGGGGAAGAAGTCATCTATGGCATGGTCGCAGTCGCCATCACCAGGGCCACGCGCCGCCGCAGCGCCCGCCAGCGGGGCCACGTGGTCAGGCCCGCGTCGCCTGACGCTGCCCGCGCTCGCGCTGGAGAGCGGGACGACGCTGGCGCCGGTCGAGCTGGCCTACGAGACGTGGGGGCGCCTCGCGCCGACCCGCGACAACGTGGCGCTGCTCTGCCATGCGCTGACTGGCGACACGCACGCCTGCGATCTGGAGCGGCCCGACGACCCGCGCGCAGGCTGGTGGAATCCACTGGTGGGGCCGGGGCGCGTCTTCGACACCGATCGCTACTATGTCGTCTGCGTCAACACGCTGGGAAGCTGCTATGGCTCCAGCGGGCCAGCCAGCCTGCGCCCCGCAGCCAGCGACGACGAGCCGACATGCTGGGGGCTGGACTTCCCGCCCATCAGTGTCGGCGACATCGTGCGCGCGCAGCGGGCCGCGCTGGAGGCGCTGGGCGTGGAGCGGCTGGCCATTGTGGCGGGCGGCTCGCTGGGTGGCTTGCAGGCGCTAGAGTGGGCCATCGCCTATCCAGAGCTGGTCGAGCGCGTCATCATCATCGGCGCGGCGCAGCGGCTGCCCGCGCAGGGGCTGGCCATCGACGACATCGCACGGCAGGCCATCATGGCCGACCCGCGCTGGCAGGGCGGCGCCTACGCGCCTGGCGAGGGGCCAGCGACTGGACTGGGGCTGGCGCGCATGCTGGCCATGCTGACCTACACCAGCGCGGCGGGGCTGGAGGCGCGCTTCGGGCGCGCGCAGGCGACGCAGCCCAGCGACTGGCCGACCTGGGGGCCGCGTCTCGACGTAGAGACGTATCTGCACCACCAGGCCGACAAGCTGACACGCCGCTTCGACGCCAACAGCTATCTCTATCTCACCAGCGCGATGGATCGCTACGATGCGGCGGCGGCGTGGGGCTCGGATGCGGCGGCGCTGAGTCGCATCCGAGCGCAGACGCTGGTGGTGGGCATGTCCACCGACTGGCTGTATCCGCCGGAGCTGGCGCGCGGGCTGGCGGAGGGCATCGCGGCGGCAGGCGGCGACGCGCATTACGCTGAGATCACCTCGCTCGACGGCCATGACGCCTTCTTGAAAGACTGGAGACAGATGGACGCGGTGCTGCGTCCGTTCCGAAATGTCCAGAGCAGCGACCACGAGACGAGACATCCCGATGAGACTGGCGCGAGTGCGCCACACGAGGAGAACATTCACATGGCAGATCTGGATGTACAGGCCCCAGACCAGGCGGACGTCGCGACGAATGGGCATGCCCCGCAGGCTTCCACCGCGACGAGTGAGACAAGCGAGACGCCAACCTCCGCCCCAACCTTTCAATTCGAGACGCTGAGCCTGCATGCCGGGCAGGAGCAGCCCGACCCCGCGACGCACTCCCGAGCGGTGCCGATCTATCAGACCACCTCGTTCGTCTTTGAGGACGCCGCCGATGCGTCCGACCTGTTCGCGCTGAAGAAGTTCGGCAACATCTACACGCGCATCATGAATCCCACGCAGGATGTCTTCGAGCGGCGCATCGCGGCGTTGGAGGGCGGCGTGGGCGCGCTGGCCACCGCGTCGGGCCAGTCTGCGGAGTTCATCGCCATCGCCAATATCGCCAGCGCGGGCGATGAGATCGTCAGCAGCACGAGCCTCTATGGCGGCACGTACAATCTCTTCGCGCAGACGCTGCCGCGCCTGGGCATCACCACGCACTTCGTGGACTCCAGCGACCCCGAAAACTTCCGCAAGGCCATCACGCCGCGCACACGCGCGCTCTACGCCGAATCGGTCGGCAATCCGCGGCTGGATACGCTCGACTTCCGCGCCGTCGCCGACATCGCGCACGAGGCGGGCATCCCGCTGATCGTGGACAACACGTTCCCCAGCCCGTATCTGCTCCAGCCACTCAAGCACGGCGCTGACATCGTGGTCGCCTCGGCGACGAAGTTCATCGGCGGACATGGCACGAGCATCGGCGGCGTGATCGTGGATGGCGGCAAGTTCGACTGGGCGTCCAGCGGCAAGTTCCCCGGCCTGACCGAGCCTGATCCTTCCTACCACGGCGTGAAGTATGTCGAGGCGCTTGGCCCGCTGGCCTACATCATCAAGGCGCGCGTGCAACTGCTGCGCGACCTCGGCCCAGCTATCAGCCCGCTCAATAGCTGGCTCTTCATCCAGGGGCTGGAGACGCTGCCACTGCGCATGGAGCGGCACAGCGAGAACGCGCTGAAGGTCGCGCAGTTCCTGGAGTCGCATCCCGCCGTCACCTGGACGCTCTACCCTGGCCTACCCAGCCACCCCACGCACGCGCTGGCCCGGCGCTACCACGAGCACGGCTACGGCGCCATCATCGGCTTTGGCATCAAGGGTGGGCTGGAGGCTGGCAAGCGCTTTGTCAACTCGGTCAAGCTGTTCTCGCTGCTGGCCAATGTCGGCGACTCGAAGTCGCTGGTGATCCATCCCGCCAGCACGACCCACTCGCAGCTCAGCGAGGATGAGCAGCGCGCGACTGGCGTCACGCCCGACTTCGTGCGGCTCTCCGTCGGCATCGAGCATATTGACGACATCCTCGCCGATCTCGATCAGGCGCTGCGCGCGTCAGCGGCGTAACCTCACTCCAGCCCCTCTCCCACGGGCGAGAGGGACCCGGAAAGCCCCTCTCCCGCCGCAGCGGGGGAGGGGTTGGGGTGGGGGCATCTGCGGAGAGGAGGGAGGCGGCCATGCGCGTCGTCAAGTTTGGTGGTAGCTCGGTCGCCGATGTGGCGTGCCTGCGGCGGGCGGCGGCGCTCGTTGCGGAGCTGCGCGCGGAAGGGCCTGTGTCGGTCGTCGTCTCGGCGATGGCGGGCGTCACCGATGCGCTGATCCGCGTGGGGCAGAGCGCCATCGCGGGCGACTTGCGCACACCTGAGCTATTAGAGGCGCTGGCGTGGCGTCACGAGGAAGTCTGGGCAGCGCTGGCGGGCGATCCGCCGCAGAGCTTCACGCAGCTCTGGGACGCGCTGACTGGCGAGGCGCGCACACTGGCGAGGCGCTGCGCCGGGTTGGATGCACAGTCACGCGCGTGGCTGGTCGCGCAGTTCTCCGGCTGGGGCGAGCGGCTGGTGGCGCCGCTACTGGCGGCGGCGCTGCGCGAGGCGGGCGTGGTGGCAGAGGCGTTCGACGACGCGCCCATCGCGCTGAGCGGGCTGGCCGCGCCCCACAGCGAGCCGCAGCCATCATCGCTGGCTACGCGCGCCCGGCTGCTGCCACGGCTAGCGCTGCTGATGATGCGCGGCGGCGTGCCCGTGCTGCCGGGCTACATCGCGCGCGACTCAGCGGGCGCGCTGACCACGCTGGGACGCAACGGCTCCGACCACTCGGCGGCGGTGATCGCGGCGGCGCTGGGGGCCGAGCGGCTGACGATCTACAGCGATGTGCCAGGGATGCTGACTGCCGACCCGCGCCTTGCGTCCGACGCCGCGCTGCTGCCGCTGCTGACCTACGACGAGGCCCAGCGCATGGCGACGCTGGGCGCGCGGGCGCTGCATCCTCGCACCATCGAGCCGCTCGTGCGCTGGCAGATCCCGCTGGAGCTGCGCGCCGCCGCCACGCCGCACGCGCCGGGAACGGACATCCTGCCGGACGCAGCCATCCCACGCAGCCGAGCGCGCGACGCGGCCTGGATCGTGGCGGCCCACCCGCTGGGTGATGGCGCTGGCGATGCGCGACTGACGGAGGTATCGGCAGCCTGGCTGCCCGCCTGGCCGCTCTCCGCCGCTACCTACGCCACGCCCTGGGACTGCGCCGAGGCCGCGCTGGCCCGCCTGCCGCTCGATGCGCTCGGAGCCCGCGAGATACGCCACACCCGCGACGGAATCCGCCTGCTGACGCCCACCGCGCAGGCCGACGCGACAGTGCGCACGCTGCACACCGCGCTCCACGACTGTGCGGCCCAGCGAGCGGCGACCACGGCGGACGCGGCGCTGGCGGCGGGAGCATAGGCGCGCCCCCTCCCCCAGCCCCTCCCCCGCAAGGCGGGGGAGGGGAGCCACAAGGCGCCGAGGCGGACACGGCGTGGGCGAGGATGTAGCCGCTCACTCGCCGCAGCGCGCTGGCGAGGCAAACCGCTAGCCCCTCTCCCGCCGCAGCGGGGGAGGGGTTGGGGTGGGGGCCCACGCGCCGCCATTGGACACGCGAATAGGAGAGCTATCACATGCGACGCATCTACACCCAGCCGCCACGCGCGCGGCGGCTGCCCGTCACGCTGCTGGGGGCGACGGGGCTGGTCGGACAGCGCGTCATCTCCCTGCTGGAGGGGCATCCCTGGCTGGAGCTGGCGCGCATAATCGCCTCCGAGCGGCGCGTGGGCGCGCGTTACGGCGAGGTCGTGCGCTGGCAAGTAGAGACGCCGCCGCCCGCCGACGCGCTCGCCTTGCGGCTGGAGTCGCCCGAACCCGATGGTGACCTGCGCGGGCAGATTGTCATCTCGGCGCTGCCAGCCGATGAGGCGCGCGCGCTGGAGCCACGCTATGCGCAGGCGGGCGCGCTGGTCTTCAGCAACGCCTCGGCCTACCGCATGGAGCCGGATGTGCCGCTGATCGTGCCAGAGATCAATCCCCGCCATCTGGCGGCGCTCGCCACACAGCGGGAGCAGCGTGGCTGGCCCGGAGCCATCATCACCAATCCTAACTGCTCCACCATCGGGCTGACGCTGGCGCTGGCTCCGCTGAAACGCTTCGGGCTGGAGCGCATCGTCGTGACGACCTTCCAGGCGGCGTCGGGCGCGGGCTATCCCGGCGTGGCCTCACTCGACCTGATCGACAACGTCATCCCCTATATCGGCGGCGAGGAGGAGAAGATCGAGACGGAGACGCGCAAGATTCTGGGCGGCTGGGCGGATGACGCCTTCGCGCCGCTGGCGACCCGCATCAGCGCCACCTGCGTCCGCGTCCCCGTGCGCGACGGCCACCTCGAAGCGGTCAGCGTGGGGTTGGCCGAGCGGCCCGCGCCAGAGGAGATCATCGCCGCGTGGCGCGGGTACCGCGCCGAGCCGCAGCACCTCGACCGGCCCAGCGCCCCGCAGCCCGCCATCATCTACCGCGAGGAGCGCGACCGCCCGCAGCCTATCGCCGACCGTCTGGCGGGCGACGGCATGGCTGTGACCATCGGTCGTCTGCGCCCCTCCGACGCGCTGGACTACGCCTTCCTCACCCTCAGCCACAACACCATCCGTGGCGCAGCGGGCGCGGCCCTGCTCAACGTGGAGCTGGCCGTGGCGACGGGGCTGGCGGGGTGAGGGGCGCCTTCGTGGCCACAACACTGAGTTCGTTCACTTAGACCGAGTCAGGGGACATGGACAATTCGAAAGCCGAAGTCGAAGCACGCATAGTCAGGCTGGTTGTGCATCCGATGGGCTGCGCGCGCCGTCCATGGCTTATAGCCCCATGACCCGCCACGGAGAATTGTATTAAGCAGAAAGGCTTTGTCGACGTATTGTTGGACATAGCGTCCGTCGTTTTCACTGTACGGGTACGGCTTATCGACGCTATTCGTCCACTCCCAGACGTTGCCTGCCATGTCTTCTGCGCCACATGGGCTGGCCCCACTGCGCAGCGGGTCGCTCTCTGGGTACGAGCCGACAGAAGTGGTGGTTTTGACACCGCTTTCGCTGGTGTTACAGCGAGCCTTGTCGAAACTATCGCCCCAAGGGTATATCTGGCCAACGCCACGCTTGGTATCCCAGCGGGCGGCTTTCTCCCACTCTGCCTCGTTCGGAAGGCGCCAGCCTGGCTCTCCCGTCACTGTACTCAGCCATGCGACGTAGGCGGTCGCATCCTTCCATGAGACACAAACCACAGGATGATCGAGGCACTGCAACTGTGATTGCCAGGAGACTCCATAAATAAACGGCTTTGGCGGCTTGCGCACAGCGCCCGCGCGCACGGCTAGCGCATACTCCGCCACCGTGACCGGATACTTGCCGATCTGGAAGGCATCTAGCTCGACGCGATGTTGAGGTGTCTCATTGTCTTGCGCTTGCGAGTCACGGCTCTTGTCGCTGCCCATCAAAAAGGGGCCAGCCGGAACGCTAACGAGCGGCGGGACTATAGCGGGTGTTCCCGTCGGGTTAATGCCGCGAAAACCGAGGCTGGTGAGCCGTGAAGATACATCGGGCAGGGGATATGCGGGCGTCAGCGGCAACGCAACAGGCCGAACAGGCGCTGGGGCTGGCGCGGGTATCGAATCTGTAGCGGCTGTGCCTGCGAGAGCGGCCAGGAGCGTCGCCAATCCAGCGATGTAGGTAGCGCCGCGCCCGTCGGTGTATTACGCGCGATACCAGCCCATCGGCGCACAATCGTACCAGTTCTCGCCACGAATCCAGAAGGGCAGAACGGTCTTGCCGTTGCCGCGTGCCATCTCGATCTCATGGATAACAAATGGTGAGGCTGCCGCGTCAGGCGAGGCGACGTAGACGATGTGGGAAGCCTGAGTGATGCCCTCGCGCACTATGGCTTCCCAGTTCGGTGTGCCAGAGGTAAGTTGCTCGTGGTCGAGCCAAACGGCCACGCCCGCGTTGACCAGCGCGGCTTTGAGGCGGTTAACGATGTCGGTATCTTTGCTGGAATAGCTGATGAAGACGCGCGCTGAGTCTGCCATCCACTCGCCCCTTCCTCACGTCGCGACATTCCCTTGCTATCGAGCAGTATAGCATGCGAGGTTGAGGAGCGAGGCACTTTATGACAGCGCGCCTGCCACCTCCTCCGCGCTGGGATGCACGCTCGGCGTGTAGCCCGCGCGAAAGACGGCGACCAGCGCGGCGGGGGTCAAGACCTCCACCTCTCCGCTGCGGGGCGCAGGGCGGCGCTCGGTGTAGGCGCCCGCCGACCACGCCAGCAGGCTCCCGCGCCACAGCAGCCAGGCGCGGCCATCCAACGCGAGGTAGACGCCATCGGGCAGCGTGGCAATCTCGGCGTGGGAGGTGCGCTTGCGCTGGGCGCGGCCACGTCCCTCCAGCCGGTCGGCGTGCAGGATGGCGTCCATCGCTTTAGCCGACATCGGCGGCTGGCTGTGCGCCGTTGCCCAGGCCAGCTTAAAGCGCTGGTAGTCGGCGTGGCGGCACTCGGCGCAGGGGCGATGCCCCGCCGCGAACGCCGCCGCCTCATCCAGAAAGAACAGCTCGGTGTAGCTGTGCGGGCGCATCAATTCACGATGTCGCCCGCGAAACTCCGTCACGCAGGCGATC
>DATAED010000235.1:0-13458 GCA_036258195.1 Ktedonobacterales bacterium | reverse complement strand
GCCGCGCGCTGGTAGGGAGCGATCTGCGCCGCGATCATCCGCTGGGTGGCGAGGTATCCGGCGGGCGGATAGTGTGGGGAGAGATCGTAACAGTACAGCGGATCCGACTGATTCAGCGCGGCCAGCGGGTCATAGATCGCTTGCATAGGCGAGTACAGCAGCAGCGACCACCCTGCCAGCCCCACAGCGAGCAGCGCGCCGGGTAGCCGCAGCGCCAGCGCGCCACGGGAGGGCCGCCAGCGCGCTGACTCCAGCGCCAACGCCACGATCAGCAGCAACCCCATCCCCGCCAGCAACGCCGCCGCCCACAGCATCAGGGAAACGGGTAGCGGGCAGGCTTGCTCTGGCATCTCTTGCTCCTACCAAATCCCAGTCCGCGCAGGCGGACTTCGTGGCCCGCAGGGCCTCCCAGGCGCGGTTTCAACCGCCAGCCCGTTCCGCCGCCCGCTCTCATCTCCCCCATACGACGCCAACCAGCCGCGCTGATTTTCACCGCTGCGCCGCTTTCGCCATGTCGCGCTCGCCCCAATCTCGGTATAGTCTGTCTGGAGAGATGTGCAAGCCGAGAAGATAGAGAGGACTGGCGCCCGGATGTCGCAGGATGAGGCCACCCACACCAACCGGCTGATCCACGAGACCAGCCCCTATCTGTTGCAACACGCCCACAACCCTGTGGACTGGTATCCGTGGGGCGACGAGGCGTTTGCGCGAGCCAAAGCCGAGGACAAGCCCATCCTGCTCTCGATCGGTTACTCTGCCTGCCATTGGTGTCATGTAATGGCCCATGAATCCTTCGAGAACGAAGCTACCGCTGCCATCATGAACCGCTTGTTCGTCAACATCAAGGTGGATCGTGAGGAGCGCCCCGACGTAGACGCGCTCTACATGGAAGCCACCCAGCGCATGACGGGCGGCGGTGGCTGGCCGATGACCGTCTTCCTGACCCCTGACGGCGCGCCGTTCCTGGCTGGCACGTACTTCCCGCCGGTCGCGCGCCACGGCCTGCCCGGCTTCCCCACGCTGCTCGCCAACGTCGCCAACTGGTACACCACCCGCCGCGATGAGATCGAGGAGCAGGCGCAGGCCATGCGCGAGATCTATCAGGCCGAGCGCGAGCGCACGCTGCCCATCCCGCCGGGGCTGCTGGAGGATGGCGCCGCCGCGCTCGACCCCGCCACACTGGCGCAGGCGGCCAACGCCGACCTCGAAGACTTCGACGCGCAGGAGGGCGGCCTGCAGCGCGCCCCGAAGTTCCTGCATCCGCTGGGGCTGGACTTCCTGCTGCGCATGGAGCAGCGCCGCCGCTCCAGCGTCGCCGCAGCGCGGGCAGGCGCCGAGGGACTGCGCGAGGACCTGCTGCCGCTGGTGACGCTCACGCTCGACAAGATGGCGGCCGGCGGCGTCTACGACCAGGTCGGCGGCGGCTTCCATCGCTACTCCACCGACGCCATCTGGCTCGTCCCGCACTTCGAGAAGATGCTCTACGATAACGCGCTGTTGGCCCCCGTCTACCTGCGCGCCTGGCAGCTCACCGGCGAGCCGCGCTACCGTCGCATCTGCGAGGAGACGCTCGGCTACATCCTGCGCGAGATGACCGACCCCAGCGGCGCCTTCTACTCCACCCAGGACGCCGATAGCGAGGGGCACGAAGGCAAGTTCTACGTCTGGACGCCCGCCGAGCTGCGCGCCATCCTCGGCGATGACGACGCGGCGCTGGCGCAGATGGTCTGGGGCGTCACCGAGCGCGGCAATTTCGAGGGCCAGAACATCCTGCATGTGGCGCGCAGCGTGGAGGAGGCAGCGAGCGCGCTGGGCATGGCGCCCGCTGCCGCACAGGCGACACTGGCCCGCGTCCGCGAGAAGCTCTATGCGGCGCGGTCGCAGCGCGTCTGGCCGGGGCGCGACGACAAGGCCATCACCGCGTGGAACGCCTGGGCGCTGCGGGCCTTCGCCGAGGCGGCGGACGCGCTGGGCCGGGACGACTACCGCGCCGCCGCGCTGAAAAACGCCGACTTCCTGCTGACGACGATGTGGCGCGATGGCCGCCTGCTGCGCGCGTGGCGGCAGGGGCAGGCCCGCCTCGACGCCTATCTGGAGGACTATGCCGCGCTGGCCAACGCGCTGCTGAGCGTCTACGCGCTGACGGGCGAGCCGCGCTACTTCACTGCCGCGCGCGACTTGGGCGATGATCTGCTGCGCCGCTTCTGGGATGACGCCACGCAGGGCTTCTTCGATACCGCCGCCGACCACGAGGCGCTGATTGGCCGCCCGCGCGAGCTGGCTGACAACGCGACCCCATCCGGCGCCAGCCAGGCGTGCGAGGCGCTGCTGCGGCTGGCCGCGCTGACGGGCGAGCCGCGCTACAGCGACCACGCCGAGCGCACGCTGCTGCCGCTCATCCCGCTGATGCTGCGCTCGCCCGCTGGCTTCGGGCGCTATCTGGTGGCGCTGGATGACCTGATCGGCCCGTTCTACGAAGTGGCGCTGGTCGGCAAGGCCGATGACGCGCGGCTTGCGGCATTGCGCGCCGAGGTGGCCAGCCACGATCAGCCGCGCATGGCGCTGGCCTGGGGCGAGCCAACAGACGCGACGCCAACGGTACCGCTGCTGGCGGATCGCGGACTGGTGGGTGGCGCGCCCGCCGCCTATGTCTGCCAGCGCTTCGTCTGCCAGCGTCCCGTCACCACGCCCGCCGAGTTGCGCGCCCTGCTGGAGGGATAATCCCCGGCAGCGAGCCAATTGATTGATCACCTTTGAAGAGCGAGGAGCGCGTGTGGACTGGAAAACCTACCAACGGCTGGCGATGCGCACGAAGGGCGAGACATCGGCGCTCAACCAGCGACTGACGCTGGGCGCGCTGGGGCTTTCGGGCGAGGCGGGTGAGGTCACCGATCACATCAAGAAGATAGTCTTTCACAGCCACGACATCGACCACGCCGCGCTGATGAACGAGCTGGGCGACGTGATGTGGTACGTCACCTACCTGCTCGACACCCTCGGCCTGGAGATGGACGACGTGCTGGAGGCCAACATCGCCAAGTTGCGCGCACGCTACCCCGACGGCTTCGATCCGCAGCGCAGCCGCAACCGCCCGCTGGAAGAATAGCTATAGCGGCGCGCGCGACCTCACCCCAAACCCCTCTCCCACGGGGAGAGGGGCTTTCGGTTACTGCTAGGCAGAGATCACATCGCTTGCCCTGCGCTACTATGCATGGCCTGGGTTCCCCCTCCCTCGGAGGGGAGGGGGTCAGGGGGAGAGGTTCCGCCTGCCCTACACCAGCGCCATATCAAGAGGAGTGGTTCACCGCAATCGGCAGGCGGCCGCTGGGAGCGAACTCGCCGAAGAGGGCGTCCACGGCGGCGGCCAGCGCAGGTGGGGTGTAGTCATAGGTGGCGAGGTAGGTCGGGAACTGCGGGAAGGCCGCCACGTCGTAGGGATCGCTGGCGGCGATGGCCACGATGGGCCGCCCGCTGGCCGCCAGCCGCTCGATCAGCGCGGCCTGGCGCGCGTCGCGGCTGGCGTTCAGCGTCGCCAGGATGATGAGATCGGCGGCCTGCGCCTCCGCCAGCGCCGCATCCATCTCAGCGACGCCAGCCTCAGCCGCGATCAGGACGCCGCGCGCATTGGCGGAGCGCGCCTGCACGCGCTCCACCAGCGCCTGATGCATGTAGGGCGTATCGCTGGCCTGCGTGAAGCTGGCGGTCGCCCGCGCGATGACGGCCACCCGCGCCGCTGGCTCCAGCCGCAGCGGCAGCGCGCCCGCCGTGTCGCGCACGAGCGTCACTGCGCGCCGATAGCCATCCGCGCCGAGCCGTTGATGCGCCGCCGAGCTGACCGACGCGCCCTCCACCAGCGCGGGCAGCCGCTCACATCCCAGCCGCTGATGTTTGAGGCGCAGCACGCGCTCCGACGCCTGGCACACCCGTTCCGCTGGCAGCGCGCCGTTGGCCATCTCCCCCTGGGCCTGCGCGATGGCGGCGCGCTGCTCGTCCAGTGTGTGCGAGATCAGGATGAGGTCGGCGCCCGCTTGCAGCGCCAGCGTCGCGCCGCGCGCCACGCCTACCGTCTTGGCCACCGCGCCCATCTCCAGGCAGTCCGTCATGAGCACGCCATCGTACGCCAGCGCCTCGCGCGCCAGTCGTATGATGGTCGGCGAGAGCGAGGCGGGAACCTGCTCGTCGAGCGCCAGCGCGGGTAGCCGCAGATGCGCCAGCATGACGCTATCCGCGCCCGCCGCCACGCCCACGCGAAAAGGCGCCAGCTCGACCCGCTCCAGCCGCTCGCGACCATGCGGCAGGCTGGGCATGCCGACGTGCGAGTCATCCGACGTATCGCCGTGTCCGGGGAAATGCTTCAGTGAGGTGATGATCTCGGCGGCGTGGTAGCCATGGATGGCGGCGGCGACGTGGCGCGCGACCAGCGCCACATCCTGCCCGAACGAGCGCACGCCGATGACCGGGTTGGCGGGATTGCTATTGATGTCGGCGACCGGAGCCAGGTTCATGTTGATGCCCAGCGCCGACAGCTCCTGGCCGGTAGCCTCGGCTACCGCGCTGGTCAGCGCCTCATCGTCAATCGCTCCCAGCGCCATCGCCCCCGGCAGGCTGGTGATGGCGTCGCCCAGCCGCCGCACGATGCCATTCTCCTGATCGACCGCGATCAGCAGCGGCGTGGGATGCCCGGCCTCGCGGGCCACCGCTTGCAGATCGTGCGTCAGTTGCGCCACCTGCGCGGCGCTCCGGCAGTTGCGCGAGAAGAGGATGATCCCACCGACCTGCTGGCGCGCGATCAGATCGAGCACGCCGGGCGGCGGCGTCAGCCCCGTGAACCCCACCATGAAGAGCTGGCCCAGCCGCTGTTCGGGCGTCATCTCACCCATGCCATGCGCGGTATCAGACATCCAGCGTCTCACCCTTTCGTTGCGCCGCAGCGGATGTGGTTAGCGTGATGGCGGCCCGCGCGGCGCTGAGAGCGGGCTGCCCTACCAGCGCCGTCTCGCCCAGCGCCTGCTCGCGACGGATGGCCCGTAGCACGGCCTCGCGATAGTCGGCGGCGCGCAGCAGCAGGCTCCCACCCAGCGCCAGCGGCAGAGACGCAGCGTCAGAGCCGAGGCCCAGTGTGCGCGCGGCGGTCAGCGCGGCCAGCGCCAGCTCCTCGGCCCCGCGCTGGACGATGCCCTGCGCCACCGCGTCGCCATCGCGCGCCGCATGCAAGACGACGGGCGCCACCGGCGCCACTGGCGCCGTCTCACTGCCGCCCGCGCCCGCGTAGACCCGCGCGATGAGCTGGCGCGCCTCATCCAGCCCCCATGCATCCAGGATGCGCTGCAGCAGGATCGTTGGCGCGCCGCGGCCATCGGCGGCGCGCGCGGCGGCCACCAGCGCGGCTCCGCCCAGCGCATAGCCGCTGCCCTCGTCGCCCAGCGCATGGCCCCAGCCGCCCACGCGTGTCGTCGCGCCCGCCGCATTGCGTCCCACGGCGATGGAGCCAGTGCCAGCGATCAGCGCTACGCCCACCTGCGTGGGCAGCGCCGCCAGCAGCAGCTCGGCGTCATTCACCAGATGCGTGGCGCCCGCCAGCGACGCGAGTCGTGGCGCCAGCGCGGCGTAGTCGGCGGGGGCGTCCAGCCCGGACAGCCCCAGCCACGCGGCCTCCAGTGGCAGGCGCCCGCCCGCCAGTCGCGCCGCTTCCGCAGCCGTCGCGGTGACCGCCTCGACGGCGCGCTCCACGCCGACACGGTGGGGATTGGCGCCCGCGCCAGTGGCCGCGCCGCGCTCGACGCCCGCCGCATCCACCACCACGGCGCGCGTCTTCGTCCCGCCACCATCGACGCCCAGAAAGAGGCGCTGCGGCTCGGTGGACATCACTGCGTCTCCAGCGCGGCGCGCAAGACGCCATCATGGGCGGTCAGCCGCGCGCGCGCTTCCGCTGGCGAGACGCCCGCCAGATGCATGAGGATGGCGACCTTGGCGTCGCCATCGGCCTGCTGCAGCAGCGCGGCGGCCTCGGCGGCGTCCAGCCCGGTGGCAGCCTGCACGATGCTACGGGCGCGGGCGCGCAGCTTGTCGTTGGTGGCCCGCACATCCACCATCAGATTGCCGTAGGTCTTGCCGAGCAGGATCATCGCCCCGGTGCTGAGCATGTTGAGCGCCATCTTCTGCGCCGCTCCCGCTTTGAGCCGGGTCGAGCCAGCGATGACCTCCGGCCCCACGCACGGCGCGATCATGATGTTCACCAGCCGCTCCAGCGGCGACCCGGCATTGCACGCCAGGCCGATGGTGTAGGCGCCCCGTTCGCGTGCGGCGGCCACCCCGCCCAGCGCGTAGGGCGTGGCCCCGCTGGCGCTGATGCCCACCACCACATCCAGCGGGTTGGCTCCCAGCCGCTCGATGTCGACGCGGCCTGTCGCAGCCTCATCCTCCACCGCCTCAGCCGCCTCCGCCAGCGCATCCACACCGCCCGCCACACAGGCGACGATGCGGTCGGCGGGGATATTGAAGGTCGGCGGGCATTCGATGGCGTCGAGCGCGCCGAGCCGCCCGGAGGTGCCCGCGCCGAGATAAATCAGGCGCCCTCCCAACCGCAGCCGCTCGGCGATCACCTGCATGGCCGCCGCGACCTGTGGCAGCTCGCGCTGCACCGCGCCCGCCACGCGCGCATCTTCGGCGTTCATCGCCTGCGCGATCTCCAGCGGATTCATGCGGTCAATCTCGGCGGTCGCGGGATTGCGCTGCTCAGTGGTGAGCGCACCTTCTGGCTGGTTCCCGGCATGCTGGGACATGACGTTTCGCTCCTGGCTCATCCTGGCTGACGCTAGGCGAAGAGTTGCTCGCGCCGGAGGTGTGTATAGAAGGTGTATTTGGCGCCGCAATACACCGATTTGGCGTACTCGATGGGCTGATTGCGATCCACATAGGTGATGCGGCGGGTGAAGAGCACCGCGCTTCCCGGCGCGATCTTCAGCAGCGCCGCCTCGTCGGCTCCCGCCAGCCCGGCCTCCAGCTCCTGATCGGCCTCCATCAGCGGTAAACCGAACTTGGTCTCCAGCACGCGATAGAGCGACTGATGCTCCAGGTCTTCCTCCAGCAGCCGCTCGCAGCCCTTGAAATTGAGGTGCGAGAACTCGATGGCCAGCGGCTCGCCATCGGCCAGGCGCAGGCGCTGCAAGCAGAAGATGGGCGTCCCGACGGCCACGCGCAGCCGCTCGGCGGAGAGGTCATCGGCGGGCGCCATGACGGCGGAGAGCGTCTTGGTGCTGGGATGCTGGCCACGCGCGGCGATGTCTTCAGTGAACCCGGTCAGGCGGATCAACTGCTGGGTAATCTTGTTGCGCGTAACGAATGTGCCACGTCCCTGCTCGCGATAGAAGACACCCTCGTTGACCAGATCGGTGATGGCCTGGCGGGTGGTCATGCGGCTGATGTGATAGGTTTCACTCAACTCGCGCTCAGAGGGGATCAGGTCGCCGGGTTTCCACTCGCCCGACCGGATGCGCTCGCGCAGAATCTCTTTGAGCTGGTGGTAGCGCGGGACGGGACTATTCCGGTAGATGGCGTTCATGGCCCACCGTCACCTTTCCACGTTCTGGCTGTTGTCTGGTCATCGCTCGATCAAGCGTCCTGGAATCCACTCCCTCTAGTGTACCAGCCAGCCCCGACGCGCGTATACGCCGATGTTTCCACCTCTGGGGCCAGCGAGAGTAGACAAGGCGGCTGGCTGATGGTATAGTTGGTATGTTGTATAGACCACATCGACCCTCCTATCATGCCATCTCAGCCGCTCGCGTGTCAAGCGCGTGTCAAGCGCGCAACCAATTCATCGGGCGCTGGATGAGTGGTGGAGGCGAGGCGATGGGAATACGGCGCTCAGATTGCTCACTGGCGTCAAGAGCGAGCGCAGGCAGGCTCCGATACGGCGGCGACGTAGTTGGTTTGGAGCGACGGCATGAAATGTACGCTACAGGGCGCGCGACTGGTGGATGCGAATGGAGATGTCCCCGCTGGCGACATCGCATTCGAGGGGCGCAGCGTCACGGCTGTCGAGCCACAGCGCGGCGCTACGACTGATGCGCTAGCCATCGACGCCAGCGGGCTGATCGTCATGCCGGGCTTCATCGACGTACACACGCATGGCGGCGGCGGCGCCAGTCTCCAGACCACCGACGCCGACGAGATTCGCGCCTTCGCGCGCTGGGCGCCGTCCACTGGCGTCACCGCGTTTCTGGTGGGCGTAGTGGGCGCGCCGCACGCGCTGCCAGAGCTACAGATCGCGGCGGCGTTGGCGGCCTGCATAGCTCCGGAGGCTGCTAGCGCCGCGCCACTGGGCATCCATCTGGAGGGGCCGTACATCAGCGAGCGGCGGCGGGGCGCGCATCTGGCCTCGTGGCTGCGCACGCCCGACGCGGCGGAGACCGAGCGGCTGCTGGCGCTGGGTCAGGGCTGGCTGCGCATCGTAACGCTGGCGCCCGAGCTGCCCGGCGGCGCGGCGCTGATCCGCCGCCTGGTGGAGGCGGGTGTCACGGTCAGCCTGGGGCATTCTGACGCCACCTATGAGCAGGCGCTCGAAGCGCTGCGCCTGGGCGTGACGCACATCACCCACTGCTGCAATGCCATGCGCCCGCTGCTGCACCGCGATCCCGGCCCGCTCAGCGCGCTCTCAGAGACGCCGACCGTCTACGGCGAGGTGATCGCCGACGGCGTGCATGTGCATCCGGCGATGGTGCGGGCGCTGCTGAAGCTGATGGGGCCGGAGCGCGCCATCATCATCACCGATGCGCAGGCCGGGGCGGGCGCCGAGGACGCCGTCTTCGAGTTCGGCGGTCAGCCCGCCCATGTCGCCAACGGCGCCGCGCGGCTGGCCGATGGTACGCTGACCGGCAGCGTGCTGACGATGACGCAGGCGCTGCGCAATGTGATGAGCATGACGCCCGCGACCCTCAGCGAGGCGTCGGCCATGCTGGCGCGCAACCCCGCGCGCGCCGCTGGAGCGGCGGAGACGAAGGGGCTGCTGCGCCCCGGCTACGACGCCGATCTGGTCATCCTCGACGGCCAGCTCGCACTCCAGGCGACCTACTGCGCTGGCGAGCTGGCCTACGCCACGGAGACGTGGCGCGCGCGCGCCAGCGGTCGCCCCGTCGCCCGGCAGCGGCGCGGGCAGGCGCAGGGATAGCCTCCACCCCCAGCCCCTCCCCCGCTGTGCGGGAGAGGGGAGCCAGACGGCGCGCGGATGGGCGACTCTCGGCCTTGGCAGCGTTTACCGCGTTGGTCGGCCGGTCGCGCGGCGCGAACCCTCACCCCAACCCTCTCCCTCTGGGAGAGGGAGCAGAACCTTCCAGCGGGCCACGCCGCTCACAGGCACAGCGCCGTCCGTAGCTCCACTCTCCCGCCTTGGCGGGGGAGGGGCTGGGGGTGGGGGCCAACCCCCCCGCGCCATCCCCACCTTAGCGCGTGCGCGTCACTTTCTGTATCGTGCGCGGCGCGTCGGGATCGAGGCCCTTGGCCAGCGCCAGTCGCAGCGCCAGCGCCTGCCCGGGCAGCGTCGCCACGATGGGGCTGAGCCACTCCGCTAGTGGTTCAGCGTCGGGCGCGGCCAGCGGCAGCGGGATGGTGGCCAGCTCCAGCGCCTCAGCGGCGTCGGAGATCACCAGCAGCTCCAGCCCCATGTCCTTCAGCTCGCGCGCCAGCGCCAGCATATCCGCGTAGGTCTGGCCGGATGGCATGACCAGCAGCGCGGCGTCGCCCTGGCTGGCGGCGGCGATGGGGCCATGCCGGAAGTCGGCGGACGAGTAGGGAATCGCCATCACATAGGTCAGCTCTTTGAGCTTGAGCGCCAGCTCGAAGGCGGTCGCGTAGTTGTAGCCGCGCCCGATCACGACGATGCGATCCAGAAAGCGGTAGCGCTCGGCGCGCTGGGCCGCCACATCGGCCAGCGCCAGCGTCTCTGCCAGCGCATCGGGCAGGCGGCGCAGCTCAGCCAGGCGCTCCGGCGAGCCGCTGAGCGAGGCGGCGATGGCGGCCATGATGACCAGCTCCGCCGTGTAGGTCTTGGTGGCGGCGACGCTGCGCTCCGGCCCCACGCCCAGCTCGATGACGGCATCGGCGACGGCGGCCAGCGGTGAGGTGGCGTCATTGGTGATGGCCAGGGTGGGTCGCCCCCGGCGCTGCGCCTCGGCCAGCACGGCCACGATGTCGGGCGACTGGCCCGACTGCGAGATCCCCACCACCAGCGCGCCCGCCATGCGCGGCGGCGTCTGATAGAGCGTATAGAGCGACGGCGCCGCCAGCGCCACCGGGCGACCATCC
This sequence comes from Ktedonobacterales bacterium, assembly GCA_036258195.1. Taxonomy (GTDB): domain Bacteria; phylum Chloroflexota; class Ktedonobacteria; order Ktedonobacterales; family JADMIN01; genus JAKAIY01. Next base: position 3,156 of record DATAED010000235.1, on the reverse strand, counting down.
AGCGCGGCCCAGGCGTATTTGGCGTAGAGCGCCGCATGATCAGAGGAGCCGCGCGCGGCGATCAGCGCGTAGTCGAACGGCGGCAGGCCCGCGCAGATGGCGGCGACATGCGGCAGCTCGCGCGCCAGCAGCGCGGCGATCAGCCCAGGCTGGCTACTGATTTCCTGTTCGAGATGACTGGTCATTCACGACTCCTCTTACGCCACGTCACATCACGTCTCTGCGCGTCCACGCCCTCAGTGTACCTGACTTGTGGTCTAGTGGTCTAGATGACTTGACAAATACACAACTGTCGGGTACACTCCCGTACAACATCAAGCGAGTCCTCAGCGCTACCGTGTCGTGACCTTCAGACAACACGAGACAACGTGGGGAAAGGAGCGTGGATTCAGCGGCGGACTATCGTGATCGACCCAGATCGACGGTATCGCTGTGATCGTCGCGCGAGCGCGCGCCTCACTCCGGCCTGACCGGACAGGCCGCTCGTCGCCAGATCCACGATCACCAGGAACCTCGTATCGCTCTCTGTCGCATGTTGCTGTCATGCTGGTCTTTTCCGGCTTTTGCCGGGCGTTTCTGTCGCGACCGGCGCCATCGCAGGCGCCATCGGCTGATCCGCTGGTTCGAGCGGCCAGCCACGTCCAGACCCTCTATATCCCTGTGAATCCCTGTGAATCCAATGGTGTGATTCATCGCTCCGCAGTCGGGAGGTTCGCTATGGCTTCCACTCGGTTCTCCCTGGGTTGGCCAGGGAGAAAGCGTGTTACCATCCCCGCTCTCGTTACCTTCCTTGGCATCACCTCGCTGCTGGTCTCGGCCTGCGGCAGCGGCGGTAGCTCCGGCGCTACCAAGCACACGCTCACCGCGATCTGCTCGGTGGGCGGCTCGTATACCGAGAACATGAGTCCCTTTAGCCCGAACGTCAATTGCGGCGTCGATGGACTCGTCTACGAGAATCTGGAGTATGTCAACGGCGTCTCCGGCAAAGAGACGCCCATGCTGGCCACCGGTTACGCCTGGAGCAACAACAACACCACGCTGACCTTCCAGACCCGCCAGGGCGTGAAGTGGTCAGATGGCAAAGACTTCTCGGCGAACGACGTGGCCTTCACCTTCAACATGCTCAAGACCTATCCCACCGCCGACGGCAATGGGCTGTGGCAGCATCTCGCCAGCGTCGCCGCCAGCGACCCCAACACGGTCGTCTTCACCTTCCAGAGCGCCTTCCCGACCGATCTGCCCTTCATCGAGGGCACATACATCGTGCCGCAGCACCTCTGGAGCGGCGCCGGCGATCCCACCAAGTTCGTCAACGCCACGCCGGTTGGCACTGGCCCGATGAAGCTCAAGAGCTTCTCGCCGCAGATCATCAGCTACGTCAAGAATGCCAGCTACTGGCAGGCTGATAAGGTCAAAGTGGACGAGCTGGACTATCCGGTCGTCAGCAGCAACGATGTGGCGCTGGAGAAGATGGAGGCCGGACAGGCCGACTGGACGGCGATCTTCGACCCGGCGGTCAACGCCTTCGTCCAGAAGGACTCCGCGCACAACTACTCGTATCCGGTGCCAGTCGTGCCCGCGCAGCTCGTGCCGAACCTGAAGAATCCGCTGCTGGGTCAGCTCGCGGTGCGTCAGGCCATCAGCATGGCGCTGGATCGGCATGAGATGTCGGTCTCTGGCGAGGCGGGCTTCGAGCCACCAGCCAGCCCCACCGGCCTGATGCCCGGCCAGGAGGCTTACCTCAGCGCGCAGTATAACGGCACGCTGCCCAGCTTCGGCCCGGCCAACCCCAGCGGCGCGGACACGCTGCTGCAGCAGTCCGGCTTTACCAAGGGATCTGATGGCATCTACGCCGACGCGCATGGTAACAAGCTCTCGTTCAAGGTGACGGTGCCAGGCGACTTCTCGGACTACGTGGCCGACCTTCAGATCGCTCAGCAGAGCCTCAAGGCGGCAGGCATCGACCTGCAGCTCAACAAGGTCTCAGATGACGACTGGCGCACCGACCGCGCCTCGCACAACTTCGACCTGATCATGACGGGCGGCTTCTTCGGCCCGACGCCGTACTACTACCTGGAGCCGCTGCTCGACAGCACGCACATCAGCGGCGCGAACGCCACCAACTGGGAGCAGTGGAACGATCCCACGACCGATCATCTGCTCACGCAGTATGCGTCCACCTCTGATCCGGCGGCGCAGAAGCAGGCCATCCAGGGACTGACCGACATCATGGCCAAAGACCTGCCCGTCATCCCCGTGCTGGACGCCGTGCAGTTCTTCGAGTACACCACCACCCACTGGACTGGCTGGCCGACGTCGCAGGACCCCTACGCCATCGGCTCGTCGTATCAGTTGGCGGCAGGCGACAACGAGCAGGTCATCCTGCACCTGCAGCCCGTCTCGTAGACCGGGCGGAACCTCTCCCCCTGTCCCCCTCCCCTCTGAGGGAGGGGGAACCCGGGCCAGGCGTGACGGCGCTGGTGAGGATCCGGCTCCCCCTCTCCTGTGGGAGAGGGGGCTGGGGGGTGAGGTCGCATGTTAGAATGGCCGTGACGTATCCCCTGACGTACCGCTGACCATCGCGCGACAAGGAGCACGCTGATGCGCCGCTTGATCCGCCGGATTGGCGTCTACCTGCTCGCGATCTGGGCAGCCGTCACCATCAATTTCTTTCTGCCGCGGCTGGCGCCCGGCGACCCGGCCAAAGCGCTCTTCTTTCGCCTCTCGCAGCATGGCTACGTCAACCCGGCGCTCTTGCACGCGCTACAGAGCGAGTTTGGCCTCGACACCAGCGATCCGCTCTGGCTCCAGTATCTCAAGTACCTCAACAATCTACTGCATGGCAATCTGGGCATCTCCACCAGCGCCTATCCCGCCTCGGTCGCGCAGGTGATCGGCCAGGATATCCCCTGGACACTCACGCTGCTCTCGCTCAGCGTGCTGATCAGCTTCGCCGCTGGCACGCTGATTGGCGTCTTCATGGCGTGGCGGCGCGGCTCCTCGCTCGATACGACGCTCTCCGCCGTGATGACCTTCCTGTACTCGATTCTGTATCCCTGGCTGGCGCTGCTGGTGGTCTACTTCATCGGCTTCAAGGCGGGCTGGCTGCCCTTCTCGGACGGCTATGATCTCGCGCTCACCCCCGGCTGGAACCCC
>DATAED010000234.1:0-2692 GCA_036258195.1 Ktedonobacterales bacterium | reverse complement strand
ACCGCGCGGCCCCATCGTCATCCGCACACTCGACGCGGGAGCGGACAAGCCGCTGCCGAGCCTGAGCGCCTTCACCAGCCAACTCCAGACGGAGGCCAACCCAGCGCTGGGGGTGCGCGGGCTGCGGCTCCAGCTCCGCTTCGGGGAGCTGCTAGCGACGCAGCTCGAAGGCATCGCGCAGGCCGCCGCCCAGACGCAGACGGACATCCATGTGATGCTGCCGATGGTGACGACAGTGGAGGAGATCGAGGCCAGCCACACCGCGCTGACAGCCGCGCAAGAGCGCGTGGCGGCGCGCGGATTGGAGCCGCGCCACATCGCGCTGGGCATCATGGTCGAGACGCCAGCCGCAGTCCTCAACGCCGCCGCGCTGGCGCGCCATGTCGAGTTCTTCAGCATCGGCGCGAATGACCTGGCGCAGTACGTGATGGCCGCCGACCGGCTACATCCCGATCTGGCGGTGTTGCGCGCGCCCACGCAGCCCGCCGTGCTGCGCGCCATCCACCAGGCGGCGCAGGCGGGCGCGGCGCGCCACATCCCCGTGGCGGTCTGTGGCGAGATGGCGGGCGAGCCAGCGCTGGCGGCGCTGCTGGTGGGGCTGGGCGTGACCGAGCTGAGCATGGCCCCCAACCGCATTCCGCTGGTGAAGGAGGCGCTGGCGTCCTACCGCCTGGACGATCTGCGCGCCATCGCCGAGCGCGCCATCGCAGCCGAGACGGAATCCGACGCCAGCCGCATCCTTGCCGATCTGACCCCGCTCGCCGATGGATTCAGCGGCGCCTGACTCCTCGCGCATCCTCAGCACATGCTCATGACAGCCCATTTGGCGGCGCCAGAAACACAGTGGCGCCGTTCAGGCGTCATATGCGCGGGTAGGACTTTGGCGCTGCCGTAAGGGCCAAAAGCTTACAGGGATACAGTGAGGCTGTATAATGGCCTTTGGCAGCGTCTCGCCCCCATCGCGCTGATGTCGTTCCTTTCTCGACGTGCGCTCTACGGTGATGGCGAGGCGCAACGGCCAACAGGAGACACGCGCTGGAACAAGGATTGGCGGGATCGCCGCAGACATCGCGGGCGCTGGGGAGGGTTGGAAGCCAGGAGAGCGACACTCGCAGCGCGATGTAGCAATCTACACCTTGGAGATAGAGTTATCTATGAGTGATCCGAATCGCCCGAGGCAATCGCCATCCGGCTCACAGCGCTGGCGCGAGGATGACCAGCGTGGCCAGCAGCGTGCGCCCAGGTCATCGTCTCGCTCGCATGATGACTCTACTCGATCACCTGGCAGCCCCATGAACCGGCTCCCCAGCCGCGACAACAACCGCGATAATAGCCGAGATGGCGGCTCGCGCTCACGCAGTCGCGACGACGGTCGCTACGACGACGCGCCGACGCGCTCGCCCAACCGAACCCGCTCGACTCGCTCGCGCGATGACCGGGACGACGGCTGGGATGATCCGAAGTGGCGTCCCGAGGATGACCGCCCAGCGCGTGGCGGGAGCAGCAGTGGCCGCGACGGCAGCGCCCGCGCCACCCGCGACATGCGCGATGGCTGGGGCGACGAGCCCGCGCCGCGACGCCATGGCTCATCGGCGGGCCGTTCGCGCCGCGATGATCGCGATGATCGTGGCGGCCCGCGCGGCTGGGATGACAATCGCTGGCAGGGCAATGATGGCGGCTGGGACGAGGAGGCCTGGGGGCCAGCCCAGGCGCCCGCCGGACGCCGTGGCGCCGCGCTGGCGCAAGATGACAGCAACGTGTGGCAGCCGCCGTCGCGCCGCCAGGTGCAGGGCCGCAATCCAGCCGCCCGCGCGGGCGCAGCCTGGAAAGACGCGACCTCGTTCGTCATGGCGGCGGTCAAGCGTCCCTCTACGTTGCGCGAGCGGCTGCGCTCGGATCGCAAGACGCAGGTGATCGCCGCGATCATGCTGGTGGTCATTCTGGTCTGCATGATCCCGACGCCGATCCTGGCCTACACCAACACGATGGGGCTGGCCAAAGACGGCGTCGCGCATCTGAAGAACGCCGAGGCCGACTTCAAGACGCTGGCCACCAGCCCCACCAATCTCGCTACCATCAACGATGCCCAGAACGAGCTGCAGCTTGCCCACAATGACTTCGCCCAGTTGCAGCCGCGTGTGGGCGTGCTGGCGCCGCTGGGCCTGCTGCCGAAGGTTGGCTCGAAGGTATCGGGCGCCAATAAGCTCGTGCCCCTGGCGGTTGACGGGACACAGGCGGGCGTGCTGGCGTGTGACGCCATGAAGGTGCTCGTGACGGGCATGAAGGATCCGCTGGGCGCGACCGGCGGCCTGTCCAGCGCCGACACTGACCGCATCGCCAGCGATTTCGACCAGATTCATACGCTCTACGGGCAGATGGAGCCAATCCTGGCGAGCCTGACCCAGGATGACCTGTCGCTCGATCCGGGGCTGTGGCCGACGGTCAGCAGCCTCCAGGCCAGGCTGCCACAGGTCAATCAGTTGATGGACGATGTGGACGGCATGGCGCATGCCCTGCCGCAACTGCTGGGCGTCGGCGCTCCAGCCACCTATCTGGTGCTGGTGCTCGACTCCAGCGAGTTGCGCCCCACCGGCGGCTTCATCGGCAACTTCGGCGCGCTGGCGCTCACGGGTGGGAAGCTCGACCCCGGCTTCAGCATCAGCGACGTCACGCTGATTGATAGCAGCGTGAA
>DATAED010000233.1:0-12658 GCA_036258195.1 Ktedonobacterales bacterium | reverse complement strand
CAGTCGGCGACGCTGCCCGACCAACCGAGCGCGACCTTCACACCCGCCTACGATGGCTACAACCTGGAGGAGATTCTGCATGAGCTGATGGGCGCGCTGGGCGACTATACCTGGACCGTCTACGACCATCCACGCAACCGCGATTCCGCTGGCTTCCCGACCTGGCGGCTGGCGGCGCCCCCGCGCGACGTGACGACCACCAGCTACATCGCCCTCGGCGACGACATCATGAGCTGGCGTGTGGCGCCATCCACCGAGCGCGCCTACAACGTCGTGGAGGTGGCATATGTCGATGCGCGGCTCGGGCCGGGCGTCGTCTCGGTCAGCGATGCGCGCCTGAACGCCGATGGCTCGCAGGGGAGCGCGCCCTTTCGCCGCCGCAAGCTGCGCCGCTCGCTGGGACGGTTGCCGCTGACACTGGCGCAGGCCACCGCCATCGCCAACGCCTGGCTGGCCGCCTTCAGCCAGCCCAGCGACAAAGTGGAGATGACGCTGCGCGGCGTGCGCGACGCCAACGGCGCCAGCATCCCGCTGAGCCATGTGCGCGCCGATGGCAATCTCTTCACGCCAGAGCTGGCGACACGCGGCCTGCGCCTCACCGGTGGCCCCACGCCAGGCGTCAATCAATTCTGGATCGCCGAGACGCGCTACCGCGAAACGGCCAGCGGCGACATCAGCCTGACGCTGCAGCTCGACAACTACGCTGATCGCGCCGAGGGCATGCTGGCGCGGCTGCGCATCGCCGAGGAAACACGCCAGCGGCGACGCGGCGTCTATCGCATCACGCAGTCACCGGGGACGCAGCAGGTGGGATTCATCTCGCTGCGGGCGGCCAGCGCCTCAGTGGGGCAGGTCATTGGCGCCAGCGTCAGCTTCACACCCATCCTGGCGAAGACGCCCACCGGGCTGACCTTCAGCGCGCTCAGCAGCGCCAATGTCGGCTCCGGTCCCAGCGTCACCACCGCCACGCTGACGCCCTACGGCTGCGAGGTGACGGTGACAGCCGCTGGCTCTGGCGCCGTCACCTGGGCGGGAACCTGGACGACGGTGGGCGCATAGCTGGCTGACGGTAAGCTGGCGATTGAAATCATGCCTGGGAGGCGGCCGGCGCCGCCGCGAAGCACGGCTACGCCTGCCGCCTGCGCGGACTAGGAAGCGGACGGAGCGGCGCTCAGCCGCGCCTTGATCGCCAGCGCCACGCCGCATCTGGATCGTCCTGGTTCTGGCCGGAGTGGCCCGCCGCGCTCAGCAGCGCGAAGACATCCGGGCCACGGCGCTCCTCTGGCAGGTCGGCGGCGCGCGGGATCAGGTGGATGTGGAAGTGGGCGACCGCCTCGGCGTAGAGCGCGGCGTAGACCTTCGCCGGGGAGAGTGTCGCGGTCATCGCCTGCGTGATGCGCCGCAACAGCGGACCGAGCGCGGCGGCCTCCTCGGCGCTGAGGTCGGCCAGGCTCTCGACATGGCGAATGGGCTTGAGCACGAGCCAGCCCACCATCGGGATCGGCTCGAAGGTGTGCTCCAGCCGCCACAGGCCGTCATCGTAGAGCGCGCCACCGGGCGCGAGGATCTCATCGCGGTTGGCGCGACAGGCCAGGCAGCCCAGGCTCGGCGCGGTCGGGGAATCCATCACGAGTATCCTGCTTTCTTCAGTGCAATGAGAGGAGGCGCCAGCGGGAGCGAGTATACACCAGCGGTTGAGGTATGGATGTGTGTGGAGAAGAGGAGCGAGCGAGATGAGCGAGATGAGCGAGACGAGCGGGACACCCGCAAGCGTGATGACGAATTGCCAGCGTGCGACCCAGATGGCGGGCCGGGTCGTGCTGTTCATTGGAACGGAGTGCCGCACCTGGAGCATCGCGGATTTCGCGAGCGCGGCGCGCAATGCGCGGGCGATGGGCGTGGATACGATCTCGCCCAAGCGGCTCGATGGTGGCATCCCCTGGTATGGCGATGTGGCGCGGCTGCGACAGGAGCGCGCGGCGGTGCTGGCGGAGGGCTGCGGCTACCTGCCATTCGCCTATTGCTATGGCCCGCGCTTCGGCGATGCGCAGATCGCCGACGAGTGCCGCCTGCTGGCCGAGATGATGGCGGCCAACGATGGCTCGGTCTGCGCCGACATGGAGATCGAGTGGAATGGGCGCGTCGCGGAGGCCGAGCGCTTCGAGGCGCTGATGCGTCCGGTGGATGGGCTGCTCTACATCACCAGCTGGTCAGACCCCAATCAGCAGGACTGGACAGGCGTGACACGCGCGCTGGCGCCCTGCGTCAACGCCTGGGTACCGCAGCAGTACAACAACTGGCTGGCCGCGCAGGAGGGCCAGCTCACCGCGCTGGGCGAGACGTGCGTGCAGCCCGCCTTCGACCTGACGGGCGAGTTCGGCGCCAACGATCCCTTCGCGCTGACGCAGCAGGCGCGGGCGCGCGGCCAAACCACCATCTGGCTGTGGGAGTATCAGCCTGCGCTGCGCAACCCCAACCTGACGCGCAGCATCGCCGCCGCGATGGGCAACCCGCTCAGCGGCGGCGCGCCGGTCACGCTGCCAGCGCCACAGCGTCCGCCACGCCAGCGGGTCTATGTGGTGCGCGCGGGCGATACGCTCTCGGCCATCGCCATCCGCCTGAATCTGCCTAACTGGTACGCCGACGTCTACCTGCCCAACCGCGCCACCATCGAGGCGGCGGCGCAGGCGCACGGACGACCCAACAGCGACAACGGCGCGCTGATCTATCCCGGCGAGGCGCTGGTGTACTGAGCGCGCGAGGAGGAGGAGGTAACGAGCGATGCAGTCGAATGGGAATGGCGGCCTGTGGCGCCGCGCCCGCGCTTATGCGGCGCTGACGCCGGGCGAGCGCGCGCTGCTGCGGCTGGCAGAGGGGCTGCTCTGCGCCGGGCTGGTGGCGGCGCTGCCCGTCATCGCCGCTGCGCTGGGCCACCAGCCGATCAACTGGAGCGATCTGGGACGCGCTGCGCTGGCAGCGGCGGCTACCGCCATGTTACTGGCGCTCAACAAATATCTGCGCGCCCACGGCGACCCGCCGCTGACGGCGTGAGGAGGCGAGCGCGCCCTCCCCCAGCCCCTCCCCCGCGTTGCGGGAGAGGTGAGCTATTGGCGCCGCGTGATAGCCCCTCTCTCGCCTTGGCGGGGGAGGGGTTGGGGAGGGGGCACGCGCCGTCTGCGAGCCGTTACGTCGAGCAAGAGTTGCGTTCTGTCGCTTCAGGCGCTAAGATGGCGAAGACGCCGCTGGTGGATGACGCCTGACTTCGACTAGATTTGGGCATGATTCGGGCAATGGCGCCGCGTATCAGACATCCACACGCGCCGATGGAGCAAGAGCCATGTCACATTCCGCTGGCGGGCAAGGACAACCACTCGTCGCGACCCAATCGGAGGCCGCGCTGAGCGAGCATGCGCAGTTTCTGGCGGGCATCCCACTCTTCGCCACACTGGACGCCGATGAGCTGCACGATCTGGCGGCGGTGACACGCCGCCATGCCTTCCACCAGGGCGAGATCATCTTCCACCGCGACGATCCGGGAACCACGCTGTTCGTCATCAAGGCTGGCCGCGTGCGCATCTACCTCTCCAGCCCGGAGGGGCAGGAGGTCGCGCTGGCGGTCTTCGGCGCGGGCGAGGCGTTTGGCGAGCTGGCCCTGCTGGATGGTCAGCCGCGCTCAGCCAGCGCGGTCGCCATCGAGCCAACCGAGACGTATTGCATCCAGCGAGCCGACTTCATCGCCGTGGCCACCCGCCGCCCACGCATCGCGCTGCAGATGCTGGCGACGGTCTCGCATCGCCTGCGCACCACCGACGCGATGGTCGAGGACCTGCTCTTCCTGGATGTGCATGGCCGCGTGGCCAAGAAGCTGCTGGAGCTGGCGGAGTCGAACGGCGTGCGCACGGCGGACGGTATCCGCATCGAGATGAAGCTGACGCAAAGCGACCTCGCCGCGATGGTGGGCGCTTCGCGCGAGAGCGTCAACAAGGTGATGAGCTATCTGCTGGACAAGCAATATGTCTCGGTGGAGAAGCGCAAGATCACCGTCATGCGGCTGGCCGAGCTGCGCAAGCGTATCTGCTAGCGTATCTGCTCATGCAATTGTTCGCTTCTCGGGCTGCGTCTGACGCCTCTCCAGATGGCGCTGCTGGCGCGCTGCGCCATCATGCGTAGCGGATTAGTCCCCTTGGGCGAGCGTTGGCGCGCGGGGTGTTCTACAATGACGCAGGCGCTCGCGCGTTGTAGGCCCGCGACAGCGATAGCGTGATCTGAGACGGGCGCGCACGAATCGCGGCCAGCTCTGTGGCCAGACGAGCCAGACCAGGCCGACCTGATGGAGAGACCAGCGCGTGAGATCGCTCATTGTCATTCCGACCTACAACGAACGTGAGAACATCGCGGAGTTGATCGCGCAGGTGGTGGCCAACGCGCCAACTGCTGACCTGCTGATCATCGACGACAACTCCCCCGACGGCACCGGCCGATTGGTCGATGCGCTGGCCGAGCAGGATGCGCGCATCCATGTGATGCACCGCGCGGGCAAGCTGGGGCTGGGCACGGCCTATGTGGCGGGCTTCCACTATGCCATCGACCACGGCTATGAGCTGGTCTTTGAGATGGACGCCGACTTCTCGCACGATCCAACCTTCCTGCCGCGTTTCTATGCGGCGGCGGAGGACGCCGATCTGGTGATCGGCTCGCGCTACATCCAGGGCGGTGGCACGCCGAACTGGTCGCCGCTGCGGAAATTCATCAGCGGCGGCGGCAACATCTTCGCGCGCACCGTGCTGGGCATCCCCATCCACGACTGCACGGGCGGCTATCGCTGCTATCGCGTGGCGGCGCTGAGCAAGCTCAATCTGGACGCCATCCGGGCGCAGGGCTACGCCTTCCAGGTGGAGATGGCCTACAACTTCTGGAAGAGCGGGTTCCGCTGGCGCGAGACGCCGATCATCTTCGAGGATCGCCGCGTGGGCAAGTCGAAGATGTCGCGCAAGATCTTCATCGAGGCGTTCCTCTGGGTCGTGCGCGCGCGCTTCACAGGCGACAAGGCCGTGCGAGCGCATGCGACGCTGCCCGCCCCCACAGCGACCGCCGCCGACCGCGCCAACCAGGCCAGCGCCCGCACGCCTGGCGCGCCGCGCTAGCTGCGCGGCGGAACCTCATCCCCAACCCCTCTCCCACAGGAGAGGGGAGTTCTGTTTCGCAGCCTGTGAGCCATCTGCTTTGATGGAGAAGGAGTATGCGACATGTCATCGCATGATGCGCCAGCCGAGGCGCCGGAGGAGATTGCCGCGCCGATCGCGCTGCGCGAGCCCATTGCGTCGGAGGAGGCGCTGCGGGCGCTGCTCGGCCAGCCGGGGCGGCCCGCGCTGGCGAAGCAGATCGACCATCTCGACGCGCACTGTCGCCGCTATCTGGCGCTCTCGCCGCTGCTCTTCATCAGTACGGTCAATCGCGCGGGGCTGTGCGATGTCTCGCCCAAGGGCGACGCGCCGGGCTTCGTCCATGTGCTCAGCGACAAGCTGCTGGCCATCCCGGAGCGCCCCGGCAACCGCCGCGCCGATACGCTGCGCAACATCATCGAGCATCCGCAGGTGGGGCTGCTCTTCGTGATCCCTGGCCTGCGTGAGACGCTGCGCATCAACGGCCACGCCACGCTCTACACCGACGTCGCGCTGCTGGAATCGCTCAGCGCGCAGGGCAAGGCGCCGCAACTGGCGATCGTGGTGGAGGCGCAGGAGGTCTTTCTGCACTGTGGCCGCGCGCTGATCCGCTCGCAGGTGTGGGAGACGGCGAGCTGGTCGCCAGCGGAGGCGCTGCCCTCGGCGCCGCAGATCTTCGCCGACCACATCGCGCTGCCCGGCGTGACCTGCGATGTGGCGGAGGAGTCTCTGGAAGAGTCGTACACCACCGGGCTGTACTGAGGAAGCCCCCACCCCCGGCCCCTCCCCCGCTGCGGCGGGAGAGGGGAGCTATTGGCGTCCGTTCGGTCAGTGGCGCGCGTCGGCTGTGGTTGAGCGTCGCAAGCGCGAAAAGCCCCTCTCCCGCCTTGGCGGGGGAGGGGTTTGGGGAGGGGGCCGCGCCCCGCGCGACAACTGCTGGCCCGGGTTCTCCCTCCTCCCGCAGGGGGACAGGGAGAGGGTTCGCCCTTACTCCGGCAGCTCCACGCCCTGGTTCCACTCGGCGGCGTCGGCGAAGCGGAGCTGCGCGTAGGGCAGCGTGCGGCGGGCCAGCGCCTCGGCCAGCAGCGACGCGGCGTGCTCCATCTCGGCGCGGCTGGCGGGGCGCGCGCCCGCGCCGAAGCCCATCCGCACGGCCAGCACGATGCGCGCCCCACGCATCCACCCACGCAGCTCGCGCGTTTGCGGGATGGCGTGGGCGGCGCGGCTGAAGTGGATCGCCACATCGCGCGCGAAGTCGCGGGTGAAGTCCTGCTGGTCGGGGGAGAGCAGCATCGGCATCTCCATCTCCACGCAGGGGAAGGCCGACACCTCCTGCTGACCCGCGCTATAGTGGCCTGCGCCGCGCAGCATCTCCTCACGCGCCCACTGGCCAGTCGTCTGCTGCGGCGGCTCTGGCATGCTGGGTGAGGAGACCGGCAGCGCGTCGATCAGCCGCGTCGGCGGATAGTCATCCGAGCGGGGGCCGGTCGCGTGCAGTTGATAGGGATGCACAGGCGCAGGCGGCGCGACGGGGGCGATGGGCGCCATGCGCGGCGGCGTGGGCGGCGCGCCATAGGATGAGCTGGCGTAGCCCGATGGCGCGCTCGACAGCGGCGGCGGCGTCGAGTGCAGCCCGCTGAAGCCCCCCGCTTGCGGCGGCTGGCTGGCATAGTGCGCGCGCTGCGCCCGCACGCCCAGCTCGAAGGCGCGCTGGCGGTCGAGCGTCACGGGCAGCCAGGGCGCGTCTGGCCCCACCGCATCGGCCTGCGTGGTGGTCGAGCTGAGCGCGATCTGCGCCCACGCCTCGCGCTCCTCCTGCGGCAGATCGTAGGAGCTTCCGGAGCCGTGTTGCGCCTCGATCATCTCGCCAGAGTCGCCCTGCCAGCGCACATGCGAGAGAACCAGCGGATTGTCGGGGAGCCGATAGGCGGCATACAGCATGCCGCCCTGCTGCCCATAGGCGATCAACGCCATCGCGATCGAGCTGCTCGCGCCACCCGGACGAGAGTACCCATACCCATTGGCTGCCATAACGTATGTCTCCTGGCGTCATTCGTCTGTGATGACGCCCGGTGATCCTGAATGCAGGACATCGAGAATGAGGACAGTATGACGAGCGTGGGCGTCCTGTTGATCGCCGCATTGTCGCCGCTGAACAGCGGGTTGCCTGCACGCGCGCATGCAAAAATGACGCCAGAGCGTTCGGCCCCCACATGATTCGCAGGTCTTGTGGAGGTCGCGCGAATATTGGCCAGCGCCAGGCGCAATGTGCGATGCCAGTTTAAAGTAGGACACCGATGGCGTCGTCACAGTTGCCTGAGTATAGCATGTCACCCCAGAGCCTACAACACAAGTAAGCCACAGGTCATGGGTGGGGCCATAGCGCAGCCATTCAGGCTAGTACTGACCTCAAGACAACCGAACGCTGCAAGCGACCCATCGCTCGCGTCGATCCAGAAGCAGACGCCAGGCAGGCGGCGCAGACCACACCTGACGGTTCACCTCGCTTGACGCTGTGAGGCGCGGGGGCCATAATGCCGTGTAGCGATCCCCCTCCAGTGTGACGTTTTCGCTCTCGGGCGGGCGCCCGCGCGCAGGAGGCTCGGAGCGGGACACGCCAGCGTCCGATTCTGTCAGCTGGAGCGATCAGCCGGGCGCCGAAGGGACGCGACCACGATACCAGCAGGCGCAGGAGTTCGACGAGGTTCGATGAGCATGGGACAGCCAGGGCAGACCTCGCTGAGCGAGCGTCTACGGAGCATCGAAGCGGAGATCGCAGCAGGACACGCCGAGAGCGCGCTGACTCGCTGCCAGGAGATCTTCGCCCAGTATCCGCGCGCCCTGGCCGTGCAGCGCGTGCTGGGCGAGATCTACCTGGCCCTGCGTAAGCCGCGCGAGGCGCTGGGCGCACTCGACCGCGCGCTGGCGGGCAACCCCGAAGACGCCCGCGCCTGCTGCGCCCGCGCCGTCATCCACCAGATGCACGGCGACCCCATTGCCGCGCTGGCGTGGTATCGCCGCGCCTGCGATGTCCGCCCGGATGACCAGGCCCTGCGCGCCACCTATCGCGAGATGGCCGCCCGCATCGGCAAGCCGCCCTATCAGCCGAGCCGCCTGGGGCTGGCGCGGCTCTATGTGCGCGGCTCGCTCTTCCCGCACGCCATCCGCGAGTGGGAGACGCTAATCGCCGAGAATGGCGACCTGCTGGAGGCGCAGGTGGGACTGGTGGAGACGCTCTGGCGGGCCGAGCGCATCCAGGAGGCCGAGGAGTGGGCGCGGCGCGTGCTGATGAACGCGCCCGCCTGCGTGAAGGCGCTGCTGATCGTCGGTGTCATCACCCGCCAGACCGAGCGCGCCGACGAAGCGGAGCGCTTCTTGCAGCGCGCCGCCGAGCTCGACCCCGATCACCACATCGCTCGCGCGCTCTTCGCCGACCGCGCCATGGGCGATGAGCGGCTTCGGGCGCTCTTCTGGGGCGATGAGCCAGTCAGCGCGGCGCCCAGCGCGCGCCCCAGCTATGGGCCACGCCGCCAGACCAGCCAGCCAGCCTTCGGCGCGCCCACCAGCGCCACGCTGACCGGCGCGCCCTCGCTGGCCGATCTGAGCGCCAATCTCTCGCGCCCGCTGACCACCGGGCGACCCCAGCAGCTCCCACCGGAGTTCCACAGCATGTTCAAAGAGACCGAGAACATGCTGTGGGGGCCAGACCATAGCGACCCCGGCGCCGCCCCGACCGTGACGATGCCTGCGCCGACAACGCCGACCAGCGTCACCAGCGGGCCAGCGCCCAGCGCGCCATCCGAGGTTCCGGGCATGGCGGCGCCGCCCTCGCAGCCGATGGTCGACGCGACCGGCGCCCACCCCGCGCAGCCGCCGTTCGAGGGCTCGGCGCAGTTCGTGCCGCCCGCCATCGCCGCGAGCCAGGCGGCGCTGGGCGATACCGAGACGCGCCGGGCGATTCGCTGGGTGCAGTGGTTGCAGGCGCAGGGCGCGCGTGCGCGCAGCGGTGATGTGGCGCGCAGTCGCCCCACCGGCTCGCTCGATGCGCTCTTCGGCGCGCCAAATCAGCCGCTGTCGTCAGGCGCTCCCGGCTCCGTACCGCCGTGGCCATTCGGTGGGCGCGCGACACAGCTTCCCGTGACCTCGCTGCCCTCCACTGGCCCCACCATCGCGCCGCCATCCGCGCCGCTGAGCGCGCCATCCGGCTCATTGGGATCACTGGATTCGCTGGGAACAGTGGGAGGGATGGAGCCGAGCCTGCCATCCGCCCCGCCATCTGCGCCGCTCGCGCCGCCGCTCGCTGCGCCGAGCGGGCCGCTGACTGGCCACATGCCACCGCCGCGACCCGAAGATCTGCGCCAGATGTTCGCCGGGCTGGAGCCAGCCGCGCCGCCCAGCCAGCCATTGGCCGCTGCGTCATCCAGCGCGCCGGAGCCGCCGGAGCAGCCTAACCGCGCCAGTGAGCCGGAGCGACCCGACTACTCCGGATTCGCCGCCTTCGCCGATGCGCCTGCGCCGCCGACCAGCGCGTCGCCAGGCGCGTCGCCAGGCGCGTCGCCAGGCGCGTCGCAGGGCGCGCAAGCCGACTGGCCTGAGGCGCTGGCTGACGCCTTCGAGTGGCCCAGCCAGCCGGGCGCGTCGTCGCCGGGCGCCGCCGCTCACAGCGACACCGCCGATGTCACGCTGGAAGCGCTGGAGGGCGCGCACTCCGCCGAGGGCTATCAGCCCTTCACGCTGGAGCCAGGCAAGTTGGCCGCATTCTCTGGCCAGCCCAGCGCAGAGCCAGCCGGCGAGAAGGCCCGCGCGCTGGATGATTTCTTCCAGGCGCCAGAGCAGCCGCCGCTGCCGTCCACGCCGCCCGCCGAGCCAGAGCCGCCTGCGGAGCCAGAGCGGCCCGCCATCTCGCCGACGGATTATCCCGCGCGGCTGGAGCAGGCGCGCGCGCTGCGCGAGGCTGGCGCGCTGGACGAGGCGCTGGTGGAGTATCAGGCGCTGCTGAAGAATGCGCCCGACCTGCTGCCCGATGTGCTGAGCGACCTGCAAGCCTCGCTCGACGACCAGCCTGAGCATCCAGAGTTGCACCGCCTGCTGGGCGATGCGCGCATCCGCCAGGGCGATTATATGGCGGCGCTGGAGTCGCTCAACCGCTCGGTGTCGCTGAATCAGAATAGCGACGAGTAGCCAGACAGACCGGGACAGACCCAGAGAGATGAGGGACGACCGTGGAGACAATTCTGCAGCGCCTGATGGCGGTGGAGGGGGTGGTCGGCGCGCTGCTCGCCGGGAAAGACGGACTGGTGGTCGCCAGCACCCTCGATGGCGAAGATGAGGAGCTGCTCGGCGCGATGGCCGCTGCCGCCTACGACGCCGCCGGACGCTACATCGAGCAGCTCGGCGTGGGCGATATCCGCCACGCCACCTTCGAGTCGCCCGGCGGCATCGTGCTGGTGACGGACGGCGGCGAGCTGCTGATCGTGGTGCGCTGCACGGTGCAGGCCAACCTCGGACGCATCCGCATGGAGTCGGGGCAGGCCAGCCTGCGCCTGGCCGAGCAGATCGGCAGCTACTAGGCTCGCTGGCGACTGAAGTCGCGCCTGAGAGGCGGCCTTGCGGGCCGCCGCAAAACCCGCCTGCGCGGGTTCGGAGTCCGTGTCCCAGTCCGCGCAGGCGGACTTCGCGGCCCGCAGGGCCTCCCAGGCGCGGTTTCAACCGCCAGCCTTACTCATCTCAGGCGCCAGCAGGCGTCCACGCACAGGCGATACAATACAGCGGCCCGCGCGTGGCGCGGACTCACTGCCGACGTGTCATCCACTCACTACATCTGGAGGATAGATCCCCGTGGAGCGAACGCTCATCATCGTCAAGCCCGAAGGCGTGCAGCGCGGGCTGATTGGCCAGGTACTCTCGCGCTTCGAGGCCAAGGGCTTCAAGGTCGTCGGCCTCAAGCTGATGCGCATCTCGCCGGAACTGGCGGCGCGGCACTACGCCGAGCATCAGGGCAAACCCTTCTATGACGGCCTCATCAAACACATCACCTCCAGCCCGGTCGTCGTGGGCGTACTGGAAGGCCCGAACGTTATCAGCGTCACCCGCGCGCTGATGGGCGCCACCAAGCCGTGGGACGCGCCCGCTGGCACGATTCGCGGCGACTACGCCGTCAGCATGGGCCTGAACATCATCCACGGCTCCGATGGCGGTGACTCCTCCGCCCGCGAGATCGGCATCTTCTTCACGCCCGATGAACTGCTGGAGTACCCGCGCGCGACCGATCCCTGGATCATCGAGGGCTAGGGGCCCTCACCCCAGCCCTCTACCAGAGGGAGAGGGAGCAGGAACGTGCGGGTCAACGCGCTGATCAGCCCCCACAACGCAGCGGCTCTAGCTCCCCTCTCCCGCAAAGCGGGGGAGGGGCTGGGGGAGGGGGCTTCTGGAACGGGGAACATCAATGTGGCGAGCGATCACGCGGCGCTGGCAGACAGCGCTGGCGCTGACAGCGTTGGCGAGCGTTCTGCTGGCGGGCTGTGGGGCTCCTCCCAGCGGGGGTGGGTCGTCTACACTCCCAGGTAGCAATATCCCGCAGTTCCAGCATATCTTCCTCATCGTCATGGAGAACAACGACTACGACGACATCATCGGCTCGTCGCAGGCGCCCCACCTGAACGCGCTAGCCAACCAGTATGGCCTGGCGACCAACTACTGGGCGGTGTCGCATCCCAGCGAGCCTAACTATGTCGCGCTGGTCGGTGGCAGCACATTTGGGATCGCCGACGACAGCTCGTATACCGTCAACGCCGTGAACCAGCCCTATCTCGGCAGCCAGCTCGAAGCCGCCGGGCTGAGCTGGAAGAGCTATCAGCAGGGGCTGCCGCATCCCGGCTTCCTCGGCGAGACGGCCACCACCGATGGTGCGCTGTACGCTTCCAAGCACAACCCCTTCATGAACTTCCTGGCCCACTATCCGGAGGCGCAGCGGCCAGGGGAGCTGGCGAAGATCGTGCCAGAGTCGCAACTGACAGCTGATCTGGCCAGCGGCGCCGTCCCCAACTTCTCGTTCGTCACCCCTGGCCTGTGCGACGACATGCACGGTGATCCGGCGTGCGGCGATGAAGACACGCTGGTGAGCGCGGGCGATAGCTACGTCAACGCGCTGGTCACGCAGATCATGCACGCGGACGTCTGGTCGCAGGGGAACAACGCCATCTTCATCACGTGGGATGAGTCGAACGGTGGCGGGCTTGGCCCATTCGGCATCTCATCGGGCGGCGGCCACGTCGCCACCATCGTCATCACCAACCACGGCCCGCGCGGCGTGAAAGACAGCACAGCCTACAACCACTACGCCCTGCTGCTGACCATCCAGGACGCCTTCGGGCTGGGCTGCCTGCAAAATAGCTGCCCCGACACGGGTGGCGTGCAGCCAATGAGCCTGCTGCTCGGCGGGTAGCGGCCCCCACCCCCAGCCCCTCCCCCGCTTTGCGGGAGAGGGGAGCCATGAG
>DATAED010000232.1:0-9358 GCA_036258195.1 Ktedonobacterales bacterium | reverse complement strand
TCGGCCAGAAATGACTGAATGGTCATTTGCCAGTCGTCGGGCGTGGCCTGCTGGTCAGACGCGGGCCTGTAGTCCTGCGGCCACGCGCGCTCCTGGTACTGCGGATTGCGGATGAAGTCGAGGATGTCCCACTGGGTCAGCCGCAGATGTTCGAGCAGATGCCAGGCGCTGTACTCGCCATGCGGAAACAGCGCGTTGATGCGCTCTATCGGATAGTCGGCCACGGCCTCGGCAAAGGACATGTGCGCGTGGCTGTGCTCCAGCAGCTCGGCGAGCTGTTCGCGTAGCTGGCGATCGGACTCCATAGCATCCTCCCTCTGCGCTCAGATGTCCGCATCATGGCACAGGCCCGTCGCGCGCCGCAAGCTGAAGCAGCGCGGGCCAGCCAGCGCCCATCCTGCCAGCGCGCCACAGGCTCGGAGTATGACGCGATGGGGCGGCGCAACGCCGCTGGCGGCGCCGGAGGACATGTGCGGAGGAGGCGGTGAGAATTCATCAGTTTCATCAGTCGCCGCTAGCCTATCGGGCGAGCGCAATCCATGATACGAGCGAACGATGACCACGCGGCCTCACTCGCAGTGACGCTGGAATCGTGACGCGCTCTTTCCCCTCATCTCCATGGGCGTGACGCATGCCCGACGGACGCACGATGTCGTGTTCTTCGACCTGAAAGGATCTCCCCATGAGCGATGCAGCGGCGCAGAACGAACCGTCCCCGCAGGTAGAGACGCAGCCAGAAGCGACCCCACGTCAGCGACGCAGGCCCGGCCCACGCCCCGGCACCGAGGCAGCCAAGCGCGGTGGCTCAGCGGCGCGCGATAAATATGGTCGCGAATTCTACAGCAAGATCGGCTCAAAGGGCGGCTCGACCGTGCGCGAGCGGCACGGATCGGAATTCTACACGGAGATCGGGCGACGCGGCGGCGAAACCACCAAGCGCAACCTGGGAACGGAGCACTACTCGCGCATTGGCCGCATCGGAGGCAAGCGCGCGCATGGGCGGCGCCCCGACATCATCGAGCCAACGTCAGACACCCCGATTCCTGAGCAGCCTGGCGATGAGCGCTCGCCCACAGCGTAGGCCCGGCTGGGATCCGGCTGGGATCCGGCTGGGATCCGGCTGGCGGTTGAAACCGCGCCTGGGAGGCCCTTGTAGGGCCGCGAAGCTCGGCTCCGCCTGCCGCCTGCGCGGACTGGGAGGCGGAGGCCGAACCCGCGCAGGCGGGTTTCGCGGCGGCCCGCAGGCCGCCTCCCAGGCGCGACTGAAGTCGCCAGCTGCCGAGCGCTCACTGCTCGCTTGATGGATCGGGCGGCGCGTCGGGTGGCGCGGGCGGCTGGGGGGGCGCGGCGTCGTAGGTGGCGGGCTGCTCGGCCACGCGCGGGAGCGGTTCAGCGCTGGACGCCTCGCCAAAGATGGCGTCCAGCGCGCGCCGCACACCCGCGCCAGAGACGAAGCGTTCCGGAAAGGACTCCGGGCGCTTCTCGTCTCGCTCGCGCTCCGGCTCCTCGGCAGCAGGCGCATCGGGGGGCAGGCGCATGACGAGATCGGCCAGCGCGGCGGCATACTGCGGGTAGCGCAGCGCGTAGACGCTCAACTGCGGGCGCTTGCCCGCGCGCCACTCCTCCAGAAACTGCTCCTGAATCGCCAGCGCGTCGAGGTCGGGCGCGAGCGCGTCGTCATCCTGAGCCGTCATCGGGCGCCTCCTCCTGGTCGTGTGTGTCCTCATGTGCCGCGTCTTCGCCAACGTACCACGCGCGCAGCCGGGCGTAGGCCCGTCCGAGGGTGTAGCGCACAGCTCGCGTGGTCACGCCGCCCAGCGCCACAGCAATCTCCGCCTCGCTGGCCTGCTGCCAGAAGCGCATCACGACGGCCAGCCGCTCGCGCGCAGGCAGCCCCGCCACCAGCGCCCGCAAATCCGCCAGCTCGGCCTGGTTGAAGGTGGGCGAGGCGGCCAGCGATGGCTCAGCGGCAATCTCATCAGCGCCCGATGCGCCGCCCGATGCGCTGGCCAGCCGCGAGAAGACCAGCGCCAGCCCGCGCTCGGGCCGCCGCGCGCGCGGATCGGTGAGCAGGCCCTGGCGTCGCAAATAGGACGTGGCGACCCGGCCCTGCGCGTATTCGAGCGAGCGGCTGAAGAACAGCTCCCAGGCGGTGTCATCGCGCCGCGCGAGCTGCTCCCACAGGTAGAGGGTCAGTTCCTGAGCGAGATCCTGGGCGCACTCACGACGTTCGTCAGCGGAGATGGGCGCCCTCGACAGCGCCAACGTCACCCAGCGCCGATTCAGGCCATCTGTGCGCCGGAGCAGCGCCACGAACAGCTCGCGCGCCTCATCCATCTGGCCCGCCTGTGCCGCCGCACGTATGGCATGCGCCAGCGCGCCAAACGAGCAGGCGCCATTGGGACGATCTGCCAGCAGCGCACGGCGGCCTGTGGCGGTGGTCAGTGGCGGGAGCGCGCGCAGCTCGTCGTCCAGCCGACGGCGGGCCAGCGCCACCAGTGTCGCCGCTGCGGGCAGCGCCGCCGCCGCCAGCTCGATCTCATCGGCCTCCAACGCCACGCCGCTGCCTCCCTCCGCTCGTCGCGCGCCTTGCGCAGCATCATAGCGAGGCGGGCGAGGCGCGTCAAGCCGCGATCAGGCGACCTCTTGTTCATGCCTACCGTTTCTGCTACGCTTGCCCAAGGGAGAGTACGATTTCCATCTGATTGGTCGCTGGATGATGTACGCAGTGGGATGACAGGGGAGGGACGCGACATGCAGGCATCGGTGGGAGACGCGCTGAATATCGGCGCGAGTGTGGTTACGATCGCTGGCGCGCTGGTCAGCGTTATTGGATTCGTACGCAAGCTGGCGACGCCACAGGCCGTGCCGCCGCAGTCTGTCCCAGCGCCCGCTGGCCCGACGCAGCGGCCAGGCTATCCGCCGCAAGCAGCCTACCCGCCTCCACAGTATCCACCACAGTCAGGCTACCCCCAGACGGGCTATCCACCTCAGCCAGGGCATGCGCCTCCGGGCTATCCGCCACAGCCAGGCTATGCGCCAGCGGCGGGATATCCGCTGGCAGGCGCGGCGAGCGTCGCCACGGCTCCGCGACGCCGCATCCCGCATCCACGGATCCTGGCGGCGGCGGCGCTGGCGATGCTGTGCGTGGTGATCTACTCGGTGGCGCTGCTGTACCAATACCTTCAGACAGGCTCGACGACCATCTCGACCCATAATCCCCTCATCTTCGTGACGGGGACGACCATCGCCGTCAATCTGCTGGCAGGCTCCGCAGCCGTGATCGGACTGCTGGTGGTGGCAGTGCGCGAGAGCCGCTGGGGCTGGTTCGGCTTCGGTATCGTCGGCCTGCTGGTCATGCTCTTCACCGTCGGCATCTTCTCGATTGCCGCGCTGGCGCCGACCTTCTACTTCGCGCTCTACGACCGCCCACGCGCCTCGGCCCGCTGACTCCGACTGGACGCCCACCCCTTCAACCTGCCACACTACACCTCTGGTGAATGGTGGAGTCGCAGGAGAAAGGAGTGTGTCGCTCGCGTGGAAAACGCCCCCATGCTCTATCTGGTCGCCACCCCGATTGGCAACCTGGGCGACATCTCGCTGCGCGCGCTGGAGACGCTGCGCACGGTGGACATCGTCGCCAGCGAAGATACGCGCAAGACGGGGCTACTGCTGGCCCACTTCGACATCAAGAAGCCGCTGATGTCGTTTCACGAGCACAACGAGCAGCGAGCGGGCGAGCGTATCCTCGATCTGCTGGCGGCAGGGCAGTCGGTCGCGCTGGTGACGGACGCTGGCACGCCCGCGATCTCTGATCCGGGCTTCACGCTGGTACGGCGCTGCATCGAGCGCGAGCTGCCCTGCACGATGATTCCCGGCCCAGCGGCGCTCATCATGGCGCTGGCGCTCTCTGGCCTGCCGACCCACGCCTTCACCTTTCGCGGCTTTGCTCCGCGCAAGCCGGGACTGCGCCGCCGCTTCCTGGAGGTCGACCGCGACTCACCGCATACGCTGATCTTCTACGAGAGTCCCTATCGCTTGCAGGCATTTCTGGCGGCGGCGCTGGAGGTCTACGGCGACCGCCGCGCCGCCATCGCCAACGACCTCACCAAGCTCTTCGAGCGCGTGCAGCGCGGCAGCCTGGCCGAGCTGGCGCGTGAGGTGGGCGACGGCAAGCTGCGCGGCGAATACGTCGTGGTGATCGAGGGAGCCAGCCGACGCGGGCGGGTCGCGCGCGATGAGACGGGCGATGAGACGAGCGACGAGACGGGCGACGAGCCAGAGGATGCGCCAGAGGATGAGCCGATGGATGGAGACGACGATGACGACGCCCAATAGCGCCACGCAGCCGACAGAGCAGGTCGGCGAGGTCGGCCAGGTGGAGGCCGCGCCGAGGTCGCTGCGGCTGCCGCACGGCGAGTTGGCGCTGCCCGCCTACCTGCCCGATGCGACGCTGGGCGTGGTGCGCTCCGTCGGAGCCGATGATCTGCTCGCCATCGGCACGCCCGCGCTGGTGATGAACGCCTTCCACCTGATGCAGCGCCCCGGCTCGACCACCGTACAGGCGCTGGGCGGGCTGCACCGCATGGCGGGCTGGCCGCGACCCATCATCACCGATTCAGGCGGCTTCCAGGCGTACTCGCTGATTGCGCAGAACGCCAAATTCGGCTCCATCAACAACAACGGCATCACGCTGCGCCCCGAAGGCTCCGACCGCAAGCTGCTGCTGACGCCGGAGAAGGCGGTGCAGCTTCAGGTCAGCTACGACACCGATGTGGTGATTTGCCTGGACGAGTGTACGCACGTGGACGCGCCGGAGGAGACGCAGCGCGCCGCCGTCGAGCGCACTATCGCGTGGGCGCGCCGCTGCCGCGAGGAGTTCGACCGGCTGATGGCGCAGAAGCGGCTGGCGGAGGGTCAGCGCCCGCTGCTCTTTGGTGTGATCCAGGGCGGCGGCTATCCAGAGCTGCGGCGGCGCTGCGCCGAGGCGCTGCTGGAGATTGGCTTCGATGGCTTCGGCTACGGCGGCTGGCCGCTCGACAAGCAGAATCGGCTGCTGACCGAGATCATCGGCTACACCCGCGCGCTGATCCCGCCGCGCTACCCAATGCACGCGCTGGGCGTGGGGCATCCGGCGAATGTGGTGGCTTGTGCGGATGTGGGCTACGACCTTTTCGATAGCGCCATGCCCACGCGCGACGCCCGTCATGCCCGGCTTTACACCTTCACCAGCGAGCGACCCTTCCTCAGCGCCGACGCCAGCGGCTGGTTCGAGTACGTCTACGTTGGCGACCAGAAGCACATCAAGGCCGACGGGCCGATCTCGCCATGGTGCGATTGCCTGTGCTGCGCACGCTACTCGCTAGGCTACCTGCATCACCTCTTCAAGGTCGGCGATGGCCTCTTCAACCGGCTGGCGACGCTGCACAATCTGCGCTTCATGGCGCGGCTGACCGAGCTGCTGCGAGCGAACGCCGATGTCCAGTGAGCCGGGCGGCGGCGCGGGCGACCCCCTCAATCAACTGGTGGCGGCCATCCAGGCCAGCGCCCACTACCGCAGCGTGGCCGAGCCGCTGATACGCCGCCTGGGCGCGCGTGAGTTGGCCAATCGCCGCAGCCTGAAGGAGGCCATCAAGGCGACCAAGAACAAGCTGCATCAGGTGGCAGGAGCCTACCTGGATGAGCCACGCTACGACGCCTGGCTGACCGCGTTGCGCGCGGCGTATGCAGAAGGGGAAGAGGCAGCGGCGCAGGAGCGCAGGCGGGCGGCGCTGCGGCGAGTGATGGCGCGCCACGCCTCCACGCGCGAGCGGCTGCCAATTCTCGATCAGGTCTACGCCGAGACGCTGGCGGGCATCGGCCCCATCCGCAGCGTACTCGACATCGCCTGCGGACTGAATCCGCTGGCGCTGAGCTGGCTGCCGCTGGCCGAGGACGCGGAATACGTCGCCTGCGACATCTACGGCGACATGATGGCCTTCCTCGGCGGCTACTTCGCACTAGAGGCAGCGCATGGGCGTCCGGGGCTGCGCGGGCTGGCCGAGACGCGCGACGTGATCGCGGCGCCGCCAGAGCGCCACGCCGATCTGGCGCTGATCCTGAAGGCCATCCCCTGCCTGGAGCAGATCGACAAATCGGCGGGCGAGCGACTGCTGCGCGCCACACGCGCCGATCACCTGCTGGTCAGCTTCCCGGCGCACAGCCTGGGCGGTAGGCAGAAGGGCATGCTGGCCACCTATGAGGCGCGCTTCCATGACTTGATGGAGCAGACGGGCATCGGTGTGCGTGCGACCATCACCCGCCACCAGTTCGCGACGGAGCTAGCCTTCCTCATCTCACGGTAAGCAGCGGGCGCGTGACCGTCCACGAGCGGTCGCCAAATCGGCCTATACCGGAAAAATTGCTTGCGCGCCTGAAAGCCCCTATGGTATACTCGTTCAGTGCGTGGCGCTGCGGGCGCATTTGTGTGTCTCCACCGGCCCCAGTTCGCCCACCAAGCTCGAAGTGATTTCGCCAGCAGGGCCGGAGAAGTTCGTCGTGAAAAAGCTGAAGCTCAAGACACATAAAGCGACCGCGAAGCGGGCGTACCCCACCGCTGGTGGCAAGTACATGCACCTCAAGTCCGCCCGCACCAAGTACCGCCGCAAGAAGGATCCGACGCGCAACCGCAGCCTGAGCAAGCCATCGGTGATGGCCACAGGCGACGCGCATAAGATGAAGCGTCTGCTCCCGTATAGCTGACACGCAAGTGAGGGACCCCGGTTCCGTCAGCGTGTCGCCGGGGGTGGAGAGTTACCATGCCACGAGTCAAGCGAGGCGTTACCTCGCACAAAAAGCACAAGAAAGTCCTGCATCGTACCGAGGGGCATTGGGGCGCGCGACATCGCCTGATCAAGACGGCGCGCGAGTCCATGATGAAGGCTCTCGCCTACTCGTACCGCGACCGCCGCAACAAGAAGCGCGACTTCCGCACACTGTGGATCACGCGCATCAACGCGGCCTCGCGCCTGTATGGCATGCCCTACCGCGACCTCATCCACGGCCTGAGCCTGGCCGAGGTCAAGGTGGATCGCAAGATCATGGCTGACCTCGCCGTGACCGACCTGAAGGCGTTTGGCGCGCTGGTAGGCGCCGCGCGCACCGCGCTCGACAAGAAGGCCGCCGTCAAGGCGTAGCCATCGGGCAAGATTCGAGATTCAGTCGCGCCGCGCGGATGTTAGTCATCCTGCGCGGCGCGATTGTGTTGTAGAAGGCTCTCGGCCATGCGTGGCCGCAACTACCTCATGGAGCGAACGATGGCGATGATTACCAGCGCGGCGAACCAGCACATCGCCCTGCTGCGTTCGCTCCAGACGGCCAAGGCGCGCGAGGCCGAGGGGCTTTTCCTGATCGAGGGGCCACATCTGCTGGCCGCCGCGCTCGATGCGAAGATCCTGCCGCGCCTGTTGGTCTACGATCCGCTGGCGCTGGAGCGCAGCGTGGAGGGCCGCCGCCTGCTGGAGCGCGTCGCCGACGCCCGCGCGGAGGGCGCCGCCGTCTATGAGGCGACGGCGCAGGCCATCGAGCGAGCCTGTGACACGCGCACGCCGCAGGGCATCGTGGCCGCTGTGGCGATGGAGGATGTCGCCGCCGACCGTCTGCGCGCTCGCCGTCGTGGACGCGCCCGCCCGGTGCTGCTGGCGCTCGATGCGCTGGCTGATCCCGGCAACATGGGTACCATCCTGCGCTCGGCGCTGGCGGCGGATGTAGATGAGGCGCTGCTGGGCGTCGGCAGCGCCGATCCCTTCGCGCCGAAGGTGGTGCGGGCAGGGGCGGGCGCGCACTTCCATCTGCCCATCCGCGTCGGGCTGAGCTGGGGCGAGATTGGGCAGCGCTTCGTCGGCGCGCCCGCCGTCAACGACGTGCTGGTCGCGGAGGCCAGCGGCCAGACGCCCTACGACGAGATCAACCTGGCCGAGCGCGTGGCGCTCATCATCGGCAATGAGGCGCACGGTGTCTCGCGCGAGGCGGCCAAGCTGGCGACCCGCCACGTCTCGATCCCGATGTGGAACAAAGTCGAATCGCTCAACGCGGGCATCGCCGCCAGTGTGATACTCTTTGAGGCAGCGCGACAACGCCGCGCCCGCGAGCAGAACCTCACCCCCTGATCCCCTCTCCCACGGGGCGAGGGGGAATCGGAAGCTCCCTGTACTGCGCCCCTCAAGTTGGCCACATTTGCGTCCCTTGTTAGGGGAGACGGTTCAGCGTCGGCTGGTTGGCCTGATCCTGCGCCTCGAACTCCGCTGGCGTCAGAGAGCCCAGCGCCGCATGGATACGCTTGCGCTGATACACCTCATCCAGGAAGCGCCCGATCTGGGCGTAGGCGTCAGCGCAGTCGCGGTATTCGGTCAGCGCGACCTCCTCTTCTTTGATCGTGCGCATCAGCCGTTCAGCATAGCCGTTCTGGCGTGGCTCGCCCTGCTCGGCCCTGCTCGGCCATGCTGATTGGCGTGCCGAGCTGCTCCAGACGCGCGGTATAGGCCAGGGCGGCGTATTGTGCGCCCTGGTCGGAGTGATGGATGCCTGGCTGATGGCCGACGACCACGGCGCGATTGAGCGCCGTGAGGGTGAGGGTCTGGTCGAGCGAGCGACTCAACTCCCAGCCGCGAATGGCGCGGGTGTAGACATCCATGAGCACCGCCAGGTAGACGAAGTCCTGCTGGAGGCGCACAGAGGTGATATCGGCGACCCAGACCATATCGGGGTATGTGATCGCCAGTCCCGCGACTCGGTTGGGATAGCGTGGGGAGGGATGGTCGCTGTTGGTGGTGCGGCAGCGGCGCACCGGCGCGTGGCCTGCCAGCCCCAGCGCGCCCATGAGGCGGCGCACCGGCTTGCCGTTGACGGCTCCAGCGTCTTCCCGTCGCACCTGAGCGGTGACCCGCCGAGAGCCACAGGTCGGCCACGCCCCACTGATGCGCTCGATATGCGCGCGCAGCGCGGCCTCAGCAGGGGCGACTACGGTCGTGGGCGCGTTGTGGCGGCGCACATAGAGCGTGCTGCGCGGCGTCTCCAGCACGGCACAGACCACGCTCACCGGATACGCCTTCGCCAACTGGGCGCTCATCTGGAGCCGTTGCTCACGGCTGAGAGCAACGTGGCTTTTTTTGCGACTTCGAGTTCCAGCGTCAAGCGCCCCACCAAGCGCTCCAACTCCGCGATCCGCTGCGCGATCCGCTGCGCGGCCCGTTGCGCGGCGTGCTGCTGCGTGGCGCTCCCCCCGAACAGCTCGGCGGCATGGCTCACGAAGTCGGCTTTCCAGCGCGTCAGCAGATCGGGCTTGAACTGGTATTCGCGGCTGATGGCGGCGGCAGACTTG
>DATAED010000231.1:0-6082 GCA_036258195.1 Ktedonobacterales bacterium | reverse complement strand
CAGCAGTGAGGGCTGGAGCGCGGCGATCTGTTCCCAGGTGCGAGGCACGTAGTTGGTGGTGGTGACGTTGTAGCGCTCGTCCTGGAGCAACATACGCATCACATCCAAGAACTCGGGATCGTGATTGACGGCGAAGATGTGCTGTCGCTGGCCCTGGCGCGTCTCCTGTGTCTCCTGCGTCTCGTCGTGTGCGCGATTGGTTGACATGAACGGTAGCTCCTTCTGCTGTTCATGCCCCTTCCTGAGCCCCTGACTGTGCGGCAGATAGGCCCGGGCTGCGGGTGATCCTATAACGCCGCCAACATCGCGCGAAGCGGGCCACGATGCGAGAGGCTGCAGGCTAGAGGGCTGTATTATGAGCTTCGGGTGAATGCGACGAGCGCGACCGGATGTAGCGGACAGGCTGTGGAATATTTGTGATATGTAGCGGGCGATTTTGCGAAGCCGCTAGGGCGTGTTGGCAAATAGGTCTGCGAGACATCGGGTGCTCGCCACAAGCGCCGAAAACCCGTGAAACGGCTGAGCACATTCTATCGACTTACGGAGTTCTCGCAGGTCGCTTTGGCAAGTTGCCAACACACCCTAGGTCGTAAAGAGCCGCCCGGCCTCAGATGAACGACTGAACGGCTCTCTTGTGTCACGTCTCCGCCAGCGCTGGCGCGCAGTAGTCATTGATACAGGGATGTATCGTAACGCTACGGAAGCGGCTGTGTATGGGTGAGGGAGCCGCGATCATGAGCGCCACAAGGGAGAACAGGATGCGGCGACATATCTGGCGAACAGCGCTCATCGCCGCAGGCGGCCTCGCGTCGCATGCTACCCGTTTACTTCACCACAGCTATCTCGCTCCATCTCCTCCATCCGCCGCTCCATCTCCGCCACCCACGCCCGCGCCTCGGTTCGCATCGCCTTATGTTCGCCATCGGTCGCATCCTGGCGGCGTACTCCTGGCTGGCGCTGCTGCCTGCGTTGTGTTCAGGTAGACCGTTCGGCTAGCGTCCAGCGTTACGAGGGCTTGCCTGATGAAGAGAACTGGATGTGCTACCCTCATGCTAGCGGCGCCACGATCCGACGCCATTCATCAGACAATGCGCGAGTGAGGCTGAACATGTCGACTCCTGCTCCTTCGACCAGACCACGTCAAACAGCCGCGATGCAGCGATGGGGTATTCAGGCGGCCGTCGCTCTCTATCGCCTCACAGGTGGTGCGATTGGCGGTCGCGTGGGGCCTGAGCGCGTGCTGTTGCTCACGACCACCGGACGTAAATCTG
Source organism: Ktedonobacterales bacterium (assembly GCA_036258195.1). Taxonomy (GTDB): domain Bacteria; phylum Chloroflexota; class Ktedonobacteria; order Ktedonobacterales; family JADMIN01; genus JAKAIY01. The sequence continues at coordinate 4,811 of DATAED010000231.1, read as the reverse complement.
GTCAACGTCGCACGATTCCCGTCTCGTACTTCGAGGACGGCTCAACGTTGTTTGTCATCGCGTCGAATGCGGGCCGTGACTACCATCCCGCGTGGTATCTCAACCTCAGCGCTCTGCCTGACGCCGAGATTCAGATCCGCCGGGAACATCGCCACGTGCGAGCGCGCGAGGCGTCCCCAGAGGAACGTATCCGCCTGTTGGCGTATGCCTCCTCACAAAATCCCAGACGGGATGAAGCTGGTCCAACGACGCGCGCGATTCCAGTGGTCATCTTGCAACCGGTATCGGCGTAGGGATTGCCCTGATGAGGCGACCCGGTGGATGCGCTAACTTCGCGCTGGAGCTGCTCTATCCGCCGCTCGACCTCCGCCACCCACGCCACCGCATCGGCGCGTATGGCCTGGAGGTGTGCCAGCCTACGCGCCGCTGGATCTTCATCGCCGCTCGCGCGCTGCTCGGGATGAGCGGCAGTCGCTCGCTGTCGCACTGCCGTCGCTGGCGTGGATCTGATTTTCTTGCGCTGCGCCGTCATCACCCTCTCACCTCACTCTCGCTCGCTCCATGTCGTGCTCAGAGGCGCATGCCAGCCCGTACCATCAATCACGATCAGATGCGGCGCGCCACAGTTGAGACAGTGCAGCACACCTTCCGCCTGACCAGACACGGGAATGTCGGCGGTTTGTGGCATACGCTGCTGTGGTAGCGCCTTCAAGGCGCTATGCTTCAGCACGATGTCTTTGGCGAGGCGCATCAGCACGCGCTGACGTCCTGCGAGCGGGACGCGGCGTTCTGGCTTGAACCGACAGGGATCGACGATCATCAGCCACCAGCCGTATTCCTCGCTGCGCAGGCATTGCTGGAGTTGATCGCCACCGGCGGACGGTAGCTGGATGCGAACGAGACCTGGCGCCAGCCGACTATCGGCCTTGATGGTGTCGATAGACGTTGCTGAGTCGAGTTCCAGCGCCGCACAGATGGGCCGCACAGGCAGATAGAGGTTGCCCTGGTAGTCCTCGGCAACCCACAGGTAGTCATCGAGCACGTCGACAGAGACGTGATGTCGCACGTAGCGTTCGCCTGTTTTTTCGGCCTTGTGGCGCGCCTCCCATGACTTCCCATACCCTTGCGCAAGGAGTATGGGCGTAGCGCGTTGGCACGTTCGATGCGCCGACGATTTCATTGGGGGAATACGCCCACAGTCCAAACGGAGGGAATCATCGTTTGGAACGGATGTACCATGAGCTATTGTTCGGGTTCGCATGCCCAAGAGTGCAGTCAAGACCAAAGCCCAGACCAGAGCCTAGCGAGAGCACGCATTGAGGTTGTCGAGCGCCCTGCCCGCCGGGGGATGGAGCGCAGGGCGCACCTCGCCGAGAAGACACGCCGTCACCGTCAAGAACGCCGCCGCCGCATGCGAAGCCACCTGCCAGAGTGGGGCGCAATGGACGCGCAGGCTTCGCTGATGCTCCCGCTCCTAGAGACAGAGGCGATAGCGCTCGAGGTGAACTATTCATGGCAGACGCTTTTTCCGGATACCGCGACTGTTGAGGGTGTTCTGGAAAGTGAGCCAGAAGGTGAGGATGCTGCGGATTGTGACACCGGCCCCACTGGCTGGTAGGCGCAGCGCCATACGCGGTCAGAGGGACTGGCGATGCGACCACTGCGCGCGAACGCGCCATTCCCCAAGCACAAGTAGTCCATTGATGCGAAACGGTTGCGCCCCATGCGAGCGTCACGTGCAGAGGACGCATGATGTGACGCCGCTGCGGATGCGTTGGGGCGCTGGCATCCGCAGCGGCGCTGCTGTGTGAGATCGTTCGGCGCTACCGGAGCCTCCGCACGCCTCCTTGAGGAGGCCAGAGCGGACACGCCGTAGCGCTGAGCAGCGATCAGCTATGCTTCCAGGTGTCGCTGAAGCTGGTTCCGCTGGATCCGAGGCCGGACGGCTGTGCCTTGACCGTGCCGCTCGACGTCACCATGACGATCTCATCCACATTGGGATTCTGGCTGATGGCGACGCCATTGGCGCTGCAGCTCGAGAACGAGACCGAGCCAAAGTTGGCCAGCGGCAGCACGCCGCCAGAGCCCGAAGGCGCCTCGGCGATCCACTCCGCCGAGCCGAGCTTGGCCTTCTTCGAGTTCGCGCTCACCCGTTGGGTCCAGTGCTGCGTCGCATCACTGATGGTCAGCGTGAAGCTGCCACTGCCGTTGGTGCTGACCTCAGCCGAGATCGCATCACCTGGCTTGACGGGGTTACTAAAGTTCACGGGGAACTTGGGGTACATCTCATACCACGCATAGTAGGTAGGCGTGCCACTCGAGCAGTCAGCGTCGGTTCCGGTCTGCTCGACCGTGCTGGTGGTATCGCCATCAATGCCTACCCAGAACGACGAGTAGGCCGTCTGGCCAGCGGAGCACGACGCGGAGGGTTGTGTCCACGAACCTTTGACATCTGTGTAGCGCCCGCCGCTCGTGGCATAGCCTGACCAGTTGGTGCTCTGCGAGTTCCGACCATCGCGCACGCGGATCATCGGCGCCGAGTGCCGCACCGTAGCGGCGTGGGCTGCAGCCTGGGCTGCGACTGGGTGGGCGGCGCCCAAACCGATCGTCACGACGGCGGCCAGCGCGGCGATGACGGGAATGGAAGCGAGAGGCAATCCGACTTTCAAGAGCTTACGCATTGCGACTCCTTTGCAGACTGAGCAGTCACGGATGAAGGCTGATGAAGGCTGGCGCGCTGCCGACCAGTGGCCCCAATGCCCTGCGCCGACAACCCCGCTGCGCGCCGTCCGTTTGCCTTCACTGCCGATAGCCTACCACCTGCTGTCAATAGCAATGGAGCGCCGTCCACGGTTCGCAGTGAAGGAACCCTATGCACTTCGCCGCCAATGACACCACGCATTTGCTACAGCTCTACGGCTACTGGGCCGTGCTCATCTTTGCCATGCTCGAGAGCGCCGGTATCCCGGTGCCGGGCGAGACCATGCTCATCGCCGCCGGTCTCTTCGCCGCCGGTCTCTTCGCTGGCGCCACCCATCACCTCCAAATCGAGTTGGTCATCGCCGCCGCCGCATTCGGCGCCATCCTCGGCGATAACCTCGGTTACTTCGTCGGACGGGAAGGGGGCTACCGGCTGCTGCGCCGCTACGGGCACACCATTCGGCTGGATAAGGGTAAGCTCAAGCTCGGTCAGTATCTGTTTCAACAGCACGGCGGCAAAGTCGTCTTCTTCGGCCGCTTTGTGTCGGTGCTGCGGGCTTGGGCGGCCTTCCTGGCAGGGGTCAACCGCATGCCCTGGCTGCAGTTCGTTGTGGCCAATGCCGCGGGCGCCATCCTCTGGGCGACACTCTACGGGCTCGGCGCCTACGCCCTCGGCAACGCCATCCACCGCCTGGTCGGTCCGGTCGGCTTGGCCTTGGGCATTGCGGCTGGAATCGTGATCCTTGTTGGGGTTGTCCTGCTCTGGAAGAATGAGCGGCGGCTCGAAGCCGAGGCCGAGCGCGCCTTGCCCGGGCCGCTGGATGCCTACAGCTGAGCCCCTTGCAGTTGCGCCCATCGCAATTCAGTGGAGCTCGTCGAAGCGCTGCGGCCGGTCACGCCACATCCGGTCGGTCGAGGCGCAGTCGCTCAGCGAATTCAATGCAGCGGTCGAGGAGCGGCGGGAGGTAAGGCCGCCCGATAGTGAGCCGCGCCAGTGCGCGAAGCGCGGGCCCCGAGGAAGTCTACGGAGCATCCAGCCTCTGCCAGCCTTCTGTACACCGGCCGCTCGAAGCACCGTTGTGGGGTCCTTGCTCGGGCTCTCTGCGGTAGAGAATAGCCACTGCGCAGGCGACCACGACGCCCAACTCCTACACAGTCGACCGTGCATCGACGCTGCTGGCGAAGCGCAACAAATGAGTGATGTACACGGGCCGCGCCATCGGCGTGATGGCAGGCAGCCGTCTTGTCTCACCGTATATCCATCATGCCTACCAAGCCGTCGGCCTCGTAGGCGCCAATACCAGCGAAGTCGCGCTTACGTGGGTCGAGAGAGATTGCTCGGAAACGCTCTCTGTTTGAAGGGGTAGGGAGTGTGCGGTATTGGGCCATTGCGCTCGTGCCCCATGAGACTGCCGATGTCCAGACGACGCACGGGCGTCTGCGGCGCCCGCGAGCGAGAGATCCAGAAGATTCGCCACAATTCGCCACAATTCGCCACAATTTACCGCTGCTCATCGCTCCCTCGTGTGGTTCCTTGTGTCCTCTCGGCGCAGTCCAGGTTCGATCCACGTGTGGTGGTAGGCGGTTGGCGCGTGGTAGCCACCTGTTGTGAGCGGCAGGTGGCTACCACGCAGCTGGCGCGGTTCGTCGCCGCTGAGTCGAACGAAGTTAGTCGCGATGCTGGATGCCGTTATTGTCAACCACATTCCACAGGTTGTTCGCGGCGCCGTTGTTCTCGCCAAACAGCGTCCCGTCCCCCGCGGAGCTGGCTGAGCCGCCCGCAATCGCCAGCCCAGAGGCGGTCGTGTCCGTGGGCGCATACCTGTTGTGTTCATCCTTGGCGGGAAAGCAGAGGAGCGACCTATCACATGATGGCAAGCGGCCTCGCCGCGCAATTTGCCTGAAGCCACCCCTGCTGCACTACTTCAAACCAACAGGGTGGATGACCGCGCCCGCCTGGGGTCTTGCTACACCAGGCGGGCGTCTTTCTTTGGCAGTGGGCGAGCGTGAAAGGACAGAGACAAGGGGGCGGAGACCATGAACCAGAGACCCACCCAGGGAGAGCGTACCCAACTGGATCGGACTTCCTCGATCTACTGTGCGCTGATTGG
>DATAED010000230.1:0-11262 GCA_036258195.1 Ktedonobacterales bacterium | reverse complement strand
GTCTACGTTCGTCCGAAACTCGCGCATGCCCTTCGACCATGACTGCCCATACGTGACAGGCCACGCGCTGCTGGCCCTGCAAGCGGAGGGCTATTTCGAGCGACATCCCGCCACACGCGACCGCGCGCTGGCCTATCTGGCACGGGCGCAGCGCTACGATGGCTCCTTCGCCTCGATCTGGTTCCGCGAGGCCACCTGTGGCACAGCGTCGGCGCTGGAGGCGCTGACCCACCTGGGACTCGGCGACACGCCGATGGCCACGCGGGCGCACGCTGCGCTGCTGCGCCTGCAAAACGACGACGGCGGCTGGGGCGGTGTGCGCCTGCAGCCGAGCACTGCGGAGGAGACGGCCTGGGCCACGCTGGCGCTGCTGAGCGACGATGCCGACGCGCCCGCCCGCGATGCCGCGCTGCGTGGCGCTCGCTGGCTGATCGAGCATCAGCGCGCGGATGGCGCGTGGGAGCCTGCCCCCATCGGCCTCTACTACAGCGCCATGTGGTATTCCGACACCTGGTATGGACTGGCGATTCCGTTGCAGGCATTACGGCGAGTGAGGTCGCGGCGATGAACACCAGCAGGTGGGCCCGAAAAGCGCTCGCGCACCTGGAGATGACGCGCCCCTATACGCTCTTCCACGCTGGGTTGCTGGCCATCGCCGGGGCGGTGGTCGCCTCCGATGGCCATGTCGCGGTGTGGCGCGCGGCGCTGGCGGCGCTGGTGACAATCTGCGGCTGGGAGGCCGGCCTCTACGCTGGCGACTTCTATGATCGGCGACTCGACGCCCTCAGCAAGCCCTCGCGCCCGATTCCATCCGGGCGGGTCTCGCCGCGCGAAGCCTTCATGACGATGGTGGGGCTGATCGCCGTGGGCTATCTGGCGTCGCTGGCGCTGGGGTGGGCCAATCTGGCGCTCGCCATCGCCACGACCGCGCTGGGCATCGCCTACTCCAAGACGTTCAAGTCGCACGCGCTGATGGGCAACTTCGACCGGGGCGTGCTGGGCGTGTGCGCGGTCGCCTTCGGCGCCCTGGCGGCGGGCTGGGGGCCGCTCGCGCCGCTCGTGGCGCTGGCCGCGCTGGCCTTCTTCCACGACTCCGCCACCAACCTCGTCGGCGCCATCCGTGATGTCGATGGCGACCGCGCCGCTGGCTATCGTACAGTCCCAGTCGTTTACGGCGTCGCACGCAGCGCCCGCATCGCCACGACGCTGGCGGCGCTGGCGGCGCTGAGTTGCGGCGCGCTCTTCGTGCTGCTGGGGCCCGGCGTGCTGGCCTGGGCGCTCTTCGTTCTCGCGGTCGCGCTGGATGTACGCATCTACGGCGCGCTCATCCTGCGCGGTGATCGTCTCACCCGTCCCGAGGCGCTGAGCGCACACAAATGGCTGGTGGGCGAGCGGCTGACGCTGGTGGGCGCCGTCATCGCCGCACGCGCGCCCGCCCCCGTGGCCCTGGGGCTGCTCGTCGGCGCGCTGGTCGTCACCTACGGAGCGCAAGCGCTGCTGCGCGACCGCTACGAGCGTCCCGCGTCGCCCAGTCCGACATCTGCGGCGCATGGTGTGAGCGGCTGATTGTCGTCGGTTGGAGGGAAATCGGATGCGAATCGCCATCGTCGGCGCGGGCGCCATCGGATGCTATCTCGGCGCGCGGCTGGCACAGCGCGGCCACGACATCCTGCTGCAGGGCAGAGCCGAGCAAGCCGCCGCCATCAGCGCGAGCGGCCTGACCGTGCGCTGGCTGGACGGCCACGTCGAGCGCCAGTCGCTGCGCATCACCACCGACCTGCGCACCATTCCAGACTTCATCCCCGAAGCGACCCTGCTGACGGTCAAGACGCAGGATGTGGCGGAGGCGTGCGCCCCCCTGGCCGACTACGCCGCCGACACGCCCACGGTCACGCTACAAAATGGCGTCCAGGCCGACGACCTCGCAGCGGCGGCTGTCGGACGTGACCGCATCGTCGGCGGTGTCGCCATGCTCGCGGTGGCCTATCTGCGCCCCGGCGAGATCGAGGCGCAGTTTCCTGGCTGGCTGACGTTGGGCGAGCCGTGGGTTCATGTCGTCACGCCGCGCATCCTCGCTCTGCAGCTCGCCCTGCGCGACGCCGCGCCCACCTATGTGACCGCTGACCTGCGCGCCGCGCGCTGGGGCAAACTGATCGCCAATCTGAATAACGGCCTCTGCGCCGCCACAGGAGCCGCCTTCCCGGAGCTAGCGCGCACGGCGCTCGGTCGGCGTCTCTCGGTAGCGCTGATGCGCGAGGGCGCGGCGGTCGCGCGGGCGGAGGGCGTGCGCCTGGGGCCAGAGTTCACGACGCTCACCTCCCGTACCCTGCGCGAGTCGCCCACCACCGCGCTGATCGCCACACTCCAGGGACTCATGCCCACGCTGGTGGGCGCGCTGCCCTTGACGCTGGCGGAGGGCGTCATCGCGCTGGCGGCGCGCACCCGCGCGGGACGTCTGCCCGTGCGCGGCTCGACCTGGCAGAGCATCGCCCGTGGCCGCGCTACCGAGATTGACTACTTGAATAGCGAGATCAGTCGGCGTGGCGCGCGGCACGGCATTCCCACGCCCGTCAATGACCGCGTGACCGCCGTCGTGCGCGAGGTGAGCCGTACGCATCAGTTCGTCACCCTGGAGACGCTGGCGGGGTGGACGCCAGCGCCACTCATCCCACAGCGTGCGGAAGGAGGGAACGGGTGAGTGAGGTTCTGGAGCAGCACACCGTACACCGCGCCGAGCATGTCCGGCGCGTCGCCGTCGTCACCGAGAGTACCTGCTGCCTACCGCCAGAGCTGGCGCGGCAGTATGGCATCGACATCCTGCCCATCCCCTATTCGCTGGGAGAGACCGAATACCGCGATGGCGTGGATATGACGCGCGCCCAGTTCTATGAGCTGCTGCGGGCCACGCGCGCGCGCCTGCGCACCTCGCCACCCTCGGCGGGCGACTACCTGGAGGTCTGGCGCAGCGCCGCCGAGCGAGGCGAAGATACGCTGACAATCAGCGTGGACGGCTCCATCAGCACGATGAGCCGCTCCACCCATCTCGCGCTGCGTCTGGCCGCCGACGAACTGCCTGAGGCGCGCATCCGCGTGGTCGATTCACACTCCGCTGGCATGGGGCAGGGATTCGTAGCGCTGGCCGCCGCGCGTCTCGCCGCGACCGGCGCGCCGCTAGAGGCCGTGGCCGCCGAGGCCGAGCGTATCGCCAGCCGCACGCAGCTCGTCGTCGCGCTCGACACACTGGACTATCTGGCGCGGTCGTCGCGCATCCCGCAGGTCGCGGCGATCATCGGCGGCATGCTGTCCATTCGCCCCGTCTTCACGATGAGCGCGGACGGCGTGCGTGTGCTGGGCCGCCCGCGTACCCGCGCCCGCTCCATCGCGCAGATCCTCGATTACCTGAGCGCATCCATCCCGGCGGGCGCGCGCCTGCATGCCGCCATGCAGCACGCCGGCGCCGAGCTCGAGGCCGCCACGCTGGAACAGACTCTGCGCGAGCGTTACGACTGTGCCGAGCTGTACACCACCGAGTTTACCCCCGTGATGGGCGGCTATTGTGGGCCCGGGCTGCTCGGCGTAGCCTTCTACCACGACTCAGGCGCCGCGCCGACACAGCAAGGCGCTTCCGATGCGTAGCCAGGCCTGGAGTCGAAGACACTCCGCCACGCTGTGGGTCGCGGCCTATCTCTACGGCTCGCTGCCGCTGGTCTACTGGCTCGGCAGGCGCGCGCATGTCGATCTGCGCCGCGCAGGCTCTGGCAACGTCGGCGCGACGAACCTGCTGCAATACGGCGGCTCGACCAGCAAAGCGCTGGCCGCCGCCGCCTGGCTCTTCGACGCATCGAAGGGCGCCGCGCCGCCCGCGTTGGCGCGCGCGCTGGGCGCCCCGCCAGAGGTGGCGGCGCTGGCGGGGGTCTGCGGCGCCGCCGGGCAGTGTTGGCCTGTCACCCTCAGATTCCGCGGTGGGCGCGGCATCAGCGCTTTCGTCGGGGCCGCCGCGCTGATGGATCCACTGGCGTGGTCGCTGAGTCTGCTGCCGATGGCGCTTGGCTCCGGGTGGCGCGTCGCCAGCGCGCATCGCTCCAGCCGCAGCCGCTCAGTTCCGCTGGGCTGCTTCATCGCGGCGGCCATCTTTCCACCGCTATGCGCCTGGCGTCGCGTGGAGGCTGGCTGGCTGGCGCCGCTGGCGCTCTCCACGGTTATCCTGGCGCGCAGGCTGACCGCCGCTCAACCCGACGACGCCAAGGTTGGCCCACGCCAGCAGCGCCGCGCGCTCCTCTATCGGCTGCTCTATGACCGCAATACCAGCGCATAATGCGGCAGTATCGGCGCCTCTGGAGACTTCGCACGAGGCGCGCTTCGGGTAGGCGCCCCGCATGCGAGATGGAGCGGTGAGAATGAGAAGCGACGATATGTAGGGGCGTCGGTGGAGCATCGCGGGCGCCAGGGAGAAGAGGCCGCCCTATGCGAGACGCGCTGGAACGTCACCGCTCGCTGCAGGCGCTGGTCGGGTTGGCCACCGTCGCGCTCATCATCTATATCGTGCACAGCATCTGGAGCGCGCTGGCCATCGTCGGCGATGTCTTCCTGATTTTCCTGCTGGCGTGGATCGTCATGTTCATCCTGGAGCCGCTCTCCAGCCGCTTGCAGCGCCTGGGCCTACCGCGCATCGTCGCCGTCTCCGCCATCTATCTTGCGCTGCTGCTGGCGGGCGTTGGCATGGCGGCGCTGGCGGCGCCCGTGCTTGCGGCTCAGACCACCTCGCTGGCCGCGCGCATCGGCGTGCTGCTTTCACCGCACGCAGGCGCCAACGGCCTCAGCGCGCAACTGGTGACGCTGCTCAAGCTCATCGGCTTCAGCCAGCAAAATGCCACCAGCCTCAGCCAGGAACTCGTCACGCAGGCGCACGCCTCGATCTCCTCGCTGTCGCGTGTCTCCGTGGGCAGCGCTTCGCAACTGATCAGCACCATTGGCAACGTCGTATTCGACGCCACCCTGATCGTCATCATCTCATTCTACATGATGATGCAGGGCGATGTGCTGGTCGAGGCGGTCGTCGTGCGTCTGCCGCCGCGCTGGCTACCCGATGCGCGGCTCTTCCAGCGCTACATCACCGATATCTTCGCGGGCTTCTTCCGCGCACAGCTGATCGTCGCGGCCATATATGCCGCCATGACGTGGGTCATCATGGCGTTCTTTGGGCTGGGCGACGCCTGGTTTGTCGCCCTGATCTCCGGCGCGCTGATCTGGCTGCCGTTCATCGGCGCGTTTCTGGCCGTCATACCGCCGCTGCTGCTCGTCGCAGTGGTCACGCCCTCCGATCTGCTGCTCCTCAAGCTGGCGATCCTCGCCTTGTCGCTCGGCGCAGCGCAGCACATCGCCCTGAATCTCATCGCGCCGCGCATCCTTGGCCAGCACATGCGCGTGCCGACCTTGATCCTCTTCGCGGCGCTGCTGCTGGGCGCGTATGAGGGCGGCGTCTGGGGCGCGTTCTTCGCCGGGCCAGTGGTCGCGGTAGCCTACGCGATTCTCGAAGTCTTCTATGGCCGCTTCAGCGCTTCGTCAGCGCTCTTCCAGTCCGAAACCCAGCTCGATGAGGAGCAAGCGGAGTTGCGCGACCTGTCGGCGTCTGGCTTCCTCCGCAGAGGACGCCCAACCCGACATCTGCGACACGCCGCAGATGACTCCGACGGCGACCGCGCGCCGCCGGAGCCGCCGACCAAGCCACCGACCAAGCCACCGCCTGAATTACCGACGAAGCCGCCATCGCCGCTCGGCACGCGCTCCGGCCCACCCGATGGATGAGCCGCACGTCTACTCTGAGGATGTCGCAGGCCACACTGGATGGTACGGATACCACTGCTCAGGATAGGCGCGCACGATGCGCTCGAATCCAGCGGCGATCTGCGCCGTCATGGCAATGGCGGCTTCCTCGCTGTCCCGTGCGCCCGTGGGATAGAGCGGCTCCTGCGCTTCGAGCAGGTAGCGGCCACCCGGCGTGCGCACACACATGATGACCAGCACGGGCGCACCTGTAGCGAGCGCCAGCCGCGCCGGGCCGAGCGGAAAGGGCGCGGGCGCGCCGAAGAAAGGCGCCTGCGCCGTCTGCACACCATGCGGCGCGTAATCGCTCAACATCACCACGCACTCCTGGCGACGCAGCGCACGAAAGAGCGCACGCAGCGATTGATTGCGCGGCGCGAGCTTCACCCCCTGGGCGCGGCGCGAGCCGGCCACCAGCTCCGTCCCCCAATCGCTCTCCGTGACGATGGTGAGCTGGCAGCCATACGCCTGCGCGAAGGCCGCCGCGACATCCCAGCAGCCCGCGTGCGGCAGCGCGAAGATGACCCCGCGCCCCAGCGCCGTCGCCGCCCGGAAGCCCTCTTGCCCGCGCCCATCCGTCAGCGCCAGAATCTCCTCAGCGGAAATCGTGCGCGACGCCAGGAAGTCCATCGCCATGCGCCCGTAGTTCTTCAGGCTGCGCTCCGCTGCCTCCGCTGCGCGCTCCGGCCCCACCACCCGCGCGAAGTTGCGTGTGGCCTCGCGGCGTGGACGACCCAGCAGCGGCCCCAGCGCCCAGACGACGCTATCGGAGAGCGCATAGCGGGCCGAGACTGGCGCTAAACGCACGGCGTTGGCCATGCCATCCAGCAGCGTTCCCGCCAGCGTCAGGCTCCAGCGTCGGGCGCGCGCTCTGGCGCTGGAGTCTGGCGTGGCGCCGACTGTGCGCGCCGCATGATTGCTCACGCCAGAGGTCGCCGTCTGCGCGTCGCCAGGCTCCGTCTGTTGAGTCTGCATTCAAGCACTCCTGTTCACTCGCGCGCCCGTTGCGCAGCATCCTCCGCGCCCTCCGCATCCTAGGCGCCCTTCTCGCCTGCCTCACCCTCCTCATCCTCACCGTGCTCGTCTCGCTTCTCACTCTCCTCGTCGCTCCCCTGGCTATCGGCGCCACTGCCCGTCATGTGCGTGAAGAGCGGTCGAACCTCACCATGCAAGAAAGCGACCACCACGGCGGCAATCACGATTGAGGAGAGCGTATTCAAAATCCGGTTGGCGAAAACCGCGCCGAACGCCGTGTTGCGCGCGGCGCCAACCGCCAGGAACGCGCCCACCCCGCTGACCTCCAGCACGCCGAAGTCAATAGGCAGCGGGAAGATCAGCGAGAAGGCCAGCGAGAAGAGGTAGACCGCCAGCGCCTGGGTGAACGATAACTGTTGATCGCCCAGCGCCCGCACGACGAGAAAGAGCGCCGCGCCGCCCATCAGGAGATAGACGACTGAGAGCGCCATCGTGATGGAGATCGAGCGCAGGTTCATCAGCTGTTCGGCGCCCTTGCGAAAGTTCACAAGTTCATCTGCCACGTTGTTCAGGATGCTGCGGCGCGTGATCCAGTCTGGCCGACCCTTGCCGTGATAAAACCGCGACAGCAACCAGACGACAACAGCAAACACCGCCAGGCCGATGATGATGATGGGTCGCAGCCAGGTCGTCCATGATCCCAGCCCCAGAATCACTACGCCGACGATGCCGACAGCAACCTCCTCGAGGACGACCAGAGTCGTCGCGGCGGACGTCAGCCCGAAGTCCACACCCTTCGATACTTGCAGCACGTAGTTCTGGAAGTAGTTGCCGATTGGCAGGATCTTCGTGACCTCTGAGAGTACATAGGCGAAAATTTCGGTGCGCATGGGCGCTTTCACCCCCAGCGTCACCATCGTGTAGCGCCACTGGACACCGCGCACGAACTCGTAGCCGATCATCAGCAAGAAGTAGTACAACAGGTCGATCCGCTGAAACCCCTCCATGAGTTTCACTACTTTGCGCAGGTCGGAGAACGAGATAAGCGCCGCGATCAGCGCGATTGCCAGCACCAGCGGAATGAAGACCTTGGGCCGGATCAATGAGCGCAGCATATTCTTCATCGCGCGCCCCCACGACGACTTCGATCAGGGCGCGCAGCGGCAACGGCCTCCATCCGCCATCTTCTCCTTGCCATGCTGGCGCGGGCCATCGCCGCGAGCAGTCGGGCGTGATCTCAAAGCGCCTCGGCACCTCAGGTGTAGCAGGCGCCGCGCCACTTCTCAGGCCCTCACGGACACGAAAAGGCCTCCAGCGCACATTCGCTGGAGGCTGGCAAGCGTCGATAATGCCGATGATCCAACAGGATTCCGAGATTCCATAGCACAGCCTGGCGCCCGGCATGACCATCTCACCTGCCCGAAGGCAGCCCCGAACTACCCTTGTTCACTCTCCCTACGCATGGGGACAGCGCCTCCACCTTCTGCTACGCTGCGCGTGCACGGCATGCGCGCGTCACCGCAGACAACTGGTGTGGTGGACACGGGTGAGTGGGTCAAGACGCTGGCGCCTCACCTACCACGCGACGCGCCCGACCCGTGTTCGGCCTCGGACACTGTTTGAAGCGAAGGATGTTCACTCGTCTCGCGTCGCCCGAGGCAACTGAACCACAGGAGGCAGATATGCACATTGAGTTGGGCGCCCATGTCTGGACGCATGAAGGGCACGAAGCCGGGAAGGTCAAGCAGCTGATCGTTGATCCCAGCCAGCAGACCCTCGATGCGTTCGTTGTGCACACACAGTGGATGGGCCAGGATCTGATCGTGCCGTTCCGCGATGTCGAGCAGGTCGATGCGGACGACACGATCCATCTCACTGTCACGGACGAGCAATTTCGCGAGCTGCCACCGTATGTTGACACCGAATTTGTCTCGGGCGGCTCATCGTACGGAACCGCGTATGGCTACGGAGGAGGAGCGCGACGCATCGACATGTCCCCTGCAGGCGGCTCATTCGGCAGCCAGTTCGATTACTCGTCCGGCCCGCTCATCGGCATGACCGACCTCAGCTCCAGTGTGGTGACCACCCAGAGCAGTCTCTCTGAGACAGAGTTCGGGATCGCCAAGGGCACAAAGGTCATCTCAGCGGATGGACATCATATCGGCAATGTCCATGAGTTGGGAGTGACGGACGAAGGTAAGGTACGTGACTTCGAGGTCACGTCGGGGCACATTCTAAAGCGCGTGCAGGTGATACCTGTGACGCACGTTGAGAAAGCCGATGCTGACGCTGTCTACCTGCGGATCACCGCTGCGGAGGTCCAGGAGCTGGCGCGCACAGATCCATCAGAGGAAGAGCAGCCGTAGAACCCGGCTGGCATGCAATGCGCCATGGGCCAGAGGATCTGCCACCAACTGCGTTCATGCGGCTCGCGCGCCTGCCCATAGCGCTGTTCCAATTCATTGGTGGTCAGATGGGTGGCAAGGTGTAGGCGTCTCTTGCCCTCTGTTCTACAACGCCCACTACGGAGTTGTTATTACACGCCTGCGCAGCCGCGTCGCATGAGCCAGGTGGTTCGCCAGGCTGGCCAGATTGGCAACGTGGTCAAGCCAGGCAAGACCAGGTGGGAGTGTGTGCGCAAGGATAACCTGAGCCTATCGCAACTCAGCGACTTGCTTGCCACAGAGAAGGCGGCCAGCGGCAAATATGGGCACGCAGCAAGCGCTATTCGTGCGAAACCACAACCATTGCTTTGAGGTATTTACAAGAACGCCTCCAGGCTTGGCCTGGAGGCTGATTGGAGCGGGAGACGGGATTCGAACCCGCGACCCATTGCTTGGGAAGAGCCAGCCACATGTAGCAGCGCTCGCTCGCCTCAAAGCCGCAACTGTTGCGGCTTTTTTGTTGCCGTTGTGGCGAGTCGACGCTCAGACGCATTGCCTTGTCGTGATTTCCATCCTACCAGGCAGGCGCGCACGTCCCCACACTGACGCCACAGGGGCACAACAGAATGGCCGCGCTCATCCTATGGCTGTGCTACACCAGTTTGCAGCCATGCTCCCAAGGAGTGTACCATCGTGGCGCGTTCAACGCATCCGACGCATCCGACGAACCAGACCAGATCAACCAACCAGCCGAACCAGACGCCAGCCTCGCGTCCCTCACCAACCGACAAGAAGGCCGGGAGCGCCAGCGTCGCGCGTGACAAGCCTGACCAGCCGCATCGCGTTAGCCAGGTGAGCCACGTGAGCCACGTGAGCCAGGCTGGCCAGATCGGCGCCGTGGCCAGGCCAGGCCAGGCAGGCAAGACTAGGTGGGAGCGTCTGCGCAAAGATGACTTGAGCCTGTCGCAACTCAGCGACTTGCTCGCCACCGAGAAGGCGGCCAGCGGTAAATCCGCGCCGACGGTCACGTGGTATCGCGGCGCCATTCGCCGCTATAGCGACTGGCTTGTAGAGCAGGAGCTAGAACCGACGCTCGCCAACTTCACCCTGGAGCACGTCCGCGCCTACATCGTCGCGCTCCAGCAGACGCAGGCGCGCGACCTGCATCCGACGCAGCCAACCGAGAATTATCCTATCGCCGATTCCTCCATCAACTCCTATGTGCGGGCGTTGCGCGGGTTCTCGAGCTGGCTCTACGAGGAAAACTACACCACGAAAACTACACCACCGAACCACCACTGGCGCGGCTCAAAGCGCCGAAGATGACGCAGAAAACGCAACCCATCCTCATGGCGGAGGAGATCGGCGACATCGTGGTGTCATTGAATCCACGTACAGAGACCGGCGCGCGCGATCAGGCGCTCTTCCTGCTTCTGCTAGACACAGGAATGCGCGCCGGGGAAGTCTGCGGCTTGCGACTTCAGGACACCCATCTCGATGAGGGCTACGCGATTGTGCTGGGGAAAGGACGTAAACAGCGTCCGGTCAAGATCGGCGCACGTGCGGGCAAGGCGGTGCGTTTCTATCTGCTGCACTGGCGGCGACCGACGCTGCCGCATGAGGAGCATGTCTTCCTCACCTGCCGCGGCGTCAGCAATGCGGGCGACGCGTTTGCCAGCGCAGGTGGCGAGCCGCTGACGGTCAACGCGCTGGATCAAATCTTCCGGCGCATTGGCCGTCAGGCGGGCGTCGAACGGCTGCATCCGCACCTGCTGCGCCATACGTTCGCCTGCATGCACCTGCTACGCTACCGCGACCCCTTCGGCCTGAAATCTTTGCTCGGCCACACCACCTTGCAGATGACCAACCACTATTGCGAGGCGGTACAGCAGATGGACGTGGTGCGCGCGGACACCACCAGCGTCGTGGACGGAATTGATACCAAGGCGCTGGACGTGAACCGACGCGGACGTCTCGCGCGCAATGGGAAACGCATGGCGCGCTAACTGGTACCTGATGGCGACCTCTACGGCGTGTCACTATGCCGTAGAGGTCGCTCACCGTTGAAGGATGGCATCTC
>DATAED010000229.1:0-1798 GCA_036258195.1 Ktedonobacterales bacterium | reverse complement strand
CTACCACACAGACCGCCCCCAACCCTGGCGGCGCGACCACACAGACGAGAGGCGCAGATGATGCGATTCGATATCTTCACGCTCTTCCCTGAGATGCTGCGCAGCCCGCTCGACGAGAGCATCATCGCGCGGGCGCGTGAGCGCGGTCTGGTCGAGATCAACGCCTGGAATCCACGCGATGTCACTACCGACCGCCATCACATCGTGGATGACTATCCCTACGGCGGCGGCGCGGGCATGGTGATGAAGCCCGACCCCATCTTCACCGCCGTCGAGCGCATCTACGAGAGCGGGCCGATCATCCTGATGTCGCCGCAGGGGCGCGTCTTCAGCCAGGCCATCGCCCGCGAGCTGGCGCAAGAGCCGCGCATCACGCTGATCTGCGGCCACTATGAAGGCGTGGATGAGCGCGTGCGCGAGCATCTCTGCACCGACGAACTCTCGCTGGGCGATTTCGTGCTGACGGGTGGCGAGCTGGCGGCGCTGGTGATCGTGGACGCCGTCACGCGGCTGCTGCCGGGCGTGCTGGCGGCTGGCTCGACCGAAGAAGAGTCGCACACCGCCGGACTGCTGGAGTATCCGCACTACACCCGTCCGCCAGACTTTCGCGGCTGGCGCGTGCCAGAGATGCTGCTGAGCGGCAATCACGCCGCCATCGCGCGCTGGCGTCGCAAGGAGTCGCTGCGCCGCACGCGCGCCCGGCGCCCCGATCTGTTGGCCGCGCTCGACCTGAGCAAGACCGACCAGAAGCTGCTCGCCGAGATCGAAGCGGAGGAAGCGGCGAAGGAAGCGGAGGAATGAGCGAGGCAGACGGAACCTCTCCCCCTGACCCCCTCCCCTCCGAGGGAGGAGGAACCCAGGCCAGATGCGCGGCGCGGGGCAGCGCGCTCGCCGATGGGCAAGGCCTGCCCCGCGCACAAACGCCTCCGGCTCCCCTCCCTGAAGGGGAGGGGCCGGGGGAGAGGTCGCGCCTGGTCGCTATACGCAAAACCGCCATTGCTCTGGTTCCCCCTCTCCCGCCGCAGCGGGGGAGGGGTTGGGGAGGGGGCTTCTACCCGCCGATGCTCGTCTGGTACGTCCACGCGCCCTTGGCGTCGCAGGTGTAGACGGCGAAGGGCGGCGGGGTCGTGGGATCGCCCTGCTTGTCGAAGGCGATGGCGCCAGTCACGCCCGTGTACTTCGTGGCGGCGACGGCGGCCAGCACCGCCGCGCGGGTGGGCGCCTTTCCAGCGGCGATCACTCCCTTGATGGCCTGTATCTCGATCATCGCAGCATCATAGGCCAGCGCCGCTGCGGGCGTGACCGTGGCGCCCGCGTAGGCGCTCTGGTAGGCCGTCTGGAACGCCTGGGCGCCCGACAGCTTCGAGAGATCCTGTGCAGGCAGGATGCCGGTGGTGGTGGCCGCGAAGAGCGGATTACTCAGCGCGTCGCCCCAGCCTGGGTCATCCGCCGCTACGCCCGCCGTCAGCAGAGGGAGCGCAGGCACGCCGGTCTGCGTCAGCGTGCGCCGCAGGCTGGCGGCGCCATCTGCGCTGCCCGCGTAGAAGACGCTATCGGGCTGAGCCTCGACGATGGCAGAGACGGTCAACTGCACGCTGATTGCGTCGCCCACCGTCAGACTGTGCGTTCCCGCCACTGACCCGTGGTTGGCCTTCAACTCCGTCTGGAACGCGGCGCTCTGCGCCTTGCCCGAGGCCGTGCCGTCATCGACCACGAAGACGGCGTGCGAGCTCAGGCCATGCGCCGAGGACGCGGCGAGCGCCAGATCGGCGGCGGCGCTCCCGATGGCGTTGTCGTC
>DATAED010000228.1:0-10226 GCA_036258195.1 Ktedonobacterales bacterium | reverse complement strand
TCTTGTTTGGCGTCGCGGGGCGCGATGCGGAGAACATCCACGAGCGGGTGCTGGGCGGGCTAGCGTGGGTCTCGCGCTCGGCGGCGCTGACGCGGGCTGCGGCGCTGGCGGTCAACGTGGCCGCTGGTGAGCAGCCGCGCGGGATGGAGCGCGAGGTCTTCGGGCTGCGCTTCCCCAATCCCGTCGGGCTGGCGGCAGGCTTCGACAAGAACGCCGTGGCTGTGCCCGCGCTGGCGGCGCTGGGCTTCGGCTTCGTGGAGGTCGGCACGGTCACGCGGCAGGCGCAGCCGGGCAATCCGCGCCCGCGCCTCTTCCGCGTGGTCAGCGATGAGGCGCTCATCAACCGCATGGGCTTCAATAACGACGGCGCGCAGGTGGTGGCGGCACGGCTGGCCAGCATGCCGCCCCAGCCGATCCCCATCGGCGTGAGCCTGGGCAAATCAAAGGTGACGCCGCTGGATGAGGCCATCGAGGACTACCTCGGCTCGCTCGACCTGCTGTATGCCTGGGGCGACTACTTCGCCGTCAACATCAGCTCGCCCAATACGCCTGGCCTGCGCGATCTGCAAGCGCGCGACCGCCTCGATGCGCTGCTGGCCGCGCTGGCCGCCCGCCTACGCGAGCGCGCCGCCGCCAGTGGCCGCGCCATCCCCAAGCCGCTGCTGGTGAAGGTGGCGCCCGATCTGGACGACGCCGCGCTGGATGACGTGGTGGATGTCTGCCTGGCGCGCGGAGCCAGCGGCCTGATCGCCGTCAACACGACCGTCACGCGCGACGCGCTCGGCCCATGGGCGCCGGATGACCTGCGCGCGCAGGCTGGCGGCCTCAGCGGGCGTCCGCTGCACGCCCGCGCTGTAGAAGTGGTGGCCAAGCTACATCAGCGCGCGGGCGACCGGCTGCCCATCATCGGCTGCGGCGGCGTCTTCCGTGGCGACGACGCCCGCCGCCTCTTCGACGCGGGCGCCAGCCTCATCCAGCTCTACACCAGCTTCATCTACGAAGGCCCCAACGTCGCCCGCGACATCTGTCACGACCTGCTGACGCCGAGGTAGCCCCCTCCCCCGCCTGACGGCGGGAGCGGGGCTAACCGTGTCCGTCGCCAGCGCGCTGCGGCGAGAAAGAGGATGCTGCCGCCGCGACGCACTGTAGCTCCCCTCTCCCACAAAGCGGGGGAGGGGCCGGGGGTGGGGGCTTCACTCCCAGCGCACGACCAGCTCATCGGGCAGGCGGTGGGGGCGGCGCTTCGGGTCGCGGGCAGCGTAGCCCACCGGAATCAGCGCATGGGGGATCAGCGACGAGGGCAGGTCGAGCGCGGCGCACACAGTGGCGGGACTGAAGAGCGGCGCGCACATCCAGCCAGTATCCAGCCCCAGCGCGTAGGCCGCCAGCAGCAGATTCTGGATGGCCGCGCCGAGGCTCTGGATGGCCATCGTCTCCTCGGCGAGCTGGCGCTGCTCGTCGGGATAGCGGTCGAGGTCGTCGAGATAGAGGCAGGCCAGCACCAGCGCGGGCGCCTCCTGGATGCGCTGGTGCGAGCGGCGCAACCGCTGCTCCACTACCTCGGCTGCCTCGCCGTCCTGCGCCAGCGTGGCGCGCCAGTCGTCGCCCATCGCGTCGGCCAGTCGCGCTTTCGGCTCCGGGCGGGTCAGCACGACGAAGCGCCACGGCTGGCGGCCATGCGGCGAGGGAGCCCACGCCGCCGCCGCCAGCATCTCCTCCAGCACGGCGCGCGGGACGGGTCGCGACTGGAAGGAGCGCACCGAGCGGCGGCCACGCGCCAGCGGCAGGAAGTCCAGCCCGCGCCCTGGTTGCAGCCAGATGGCATCGGGATCGTTCATGGACGCGCTGGCGCCTAGCGCTGGCCCCCAGAGGCTGAAGGATTGCGGCTCCAGCGCGATCAGCGGCCGCTCCTCCAGCACCATCGCGCGATACTGCGGATAGCGCGCTCGCAGCGCCACCATCGCCGCCGCATGCTCCGCCGCGCGCCCCGGCGCATCGGGCGCCAGCAGCGTCGCGTGGCAGTGCGCCAGCGCATAGCCCAGCCGCGACCAGTCGTCGTCGTAGCGGTCGATCAGCAGGTCGGCCTGCGCACGCTCCAGGATGTTGCGCACGCGCCGCAGATGAGTGACGAGAACCCGCTTGGGCTTCTCATCCAGCGGAATATAGAAGCGGCTGCCGTCGAAGACGTAGCAGACGGGGACGACATGCGGGCGCCCGCTGGAATCCGCGGTGGCCAGCCGCGCCACTCGCTGCGCCTGGATGAAGGCCAGCGCCTCGTCGCTGAGGGAGGACATCGTCATAATCACGCCTGGCTTCTCATCTGTCTCATTACCGCTGGCGAAGGCCCGGATTCACTCCCAAACTGGTCGAAGGCAGCATGCTCAGCCATCCGCGAATCCCCTGCCTGGGTTCCCCCTCCCTCGGAGGGGAGGGGGTCAGGGGGAGAGGTTCCGCCTGCCCCGCGCCGAATCCTCTGGCCAGGGTTCCCCCTCCCTGAAGGGGAGGAGGACAGGGGGAGAGGTCTACCCCGGAATCACGCGCGATGGCTCGACCGCGCCAGTCGCCAACTGCGGCGCGGCGGGCGCCCAGGCGCGCAGCTTCGAGCGCAGCCGCAACAGCTCGCCGAAGGCGCGCACGATCACGCGCAGCTTCGCTCCGGTGGCCTTGCCATGCAGGCGCGGCAGATGCTGCACGGGGATCTCGATATACGGGATGCCCATGCGGGTCAGCTTCACCAGCATCTCTGTGCTGACCACCGCGCCCTCCGACTGCGTATCAAAGGCCCGAATCAGCTCGCTGTCATACAGCTTGAACGCGCAATCGATGTCGCGCACATGCAGGTTGAACAGCCGCGAGACGAGCAGGTTCCAGCCCCAGGCGTTCAGCAGGCGCATCATGCGATCCTGCCGTTTGGCGCGATAGCCCAGCACGGCGCGGTAGCCCTGCTCGCGGCGCTCCAGCAGCTTCACCAGATCGCGGATGTCGAACTGGCCATCCGAATCCATGTAGAAGGTTAGCTCTTTGCTCACCTGCGCGAATCCCGCCAGCAGCGCGCCTCCATAGCCGCGGTTGGGCTGATTGTGCACGACGCGCACGCGCGGATCGTTGGCCGCCAGCTCGTTGGCGATGGCGCCCGTCTGATCGAGCGAGCCATCATCGACCACGACGACCTCGAAGTCCGGCGCGATCACGGAGAGCGTCTGAACGCACTTGCCGACCGTCTCAGCGATAACCGCTTCTTCGTTGTAGGCAGGCAGCACCACCCCGATGCCACGCGAAGTGAGACGCCCGATAACCGCAGGCGGCTGGAGCTGGGTCGTATCCGTGCGCCGAAGCGAACCCATTTCTGATATGCCTTCTGATTGCTGATCCGCGATCAGCGCGGAAAGTCAGTCATCCTGACACTATAACGCGAGGCAACGCGATTGTGTGCGTTGACTATGACAAGTACCTTATACTCCCAGCAGACATTCAGCCAACCCAGAGGTATCCGCGCAGATGGCGCCAATCCGGATCGCGCGGCGCCCGCGCCCCTAATGCATGCTGATGCCGCCGTCGACAGCGATAGTCTGGCCGGTGATGTAGCCCGCATCTGGCCCGCACAGGAAGCCGACCATGGCCGCGACCTCCTCAGCTGTGCCAAAGCGTTTCAGCGGGGTCAGATCGAGATAGTATTTGCGGAAGTCCTCGCTCACGGTCGAGGTCAACTCCGTCGGGATGAACCCCGGCGCGACCGCGTTCGCCGTGATGTTGCGGCTGCCCAGCTCACGCGCGGTGGATTTGGTGAGGGCGACCATGCCCGCCTTGGAGGCGGCGTAATTGGCCTGCCCGACCTGGCCCATCAGCCCGGAAATGGAGGCGACGTTGACGATGCGCCCCCAGCGCGCCCGCATCATCGTGCGAATCGCCGCGCGCGTGCAGAGGAAGGCGGAGCGCAAGTTCGCGGCGAGCAGGCCGTCGAAATCTTCCAGCTTCATCTGCAAGATCAGCTTGTCGCGCGTGAGCCCAGCGTTATTGACCAGAATGGTGGTCGGGCCAAGCTCCGCCTCGACCTGCTGGAACAGGCGCGTGACATCCTCTTCCTGCGAGACATCCGCCTGGGCCGAGATCGCGCGGACGCCCAGCGCCGCCACCGCCGCCTGTGTCTCGCTCGCCCCAGCGCTATCGCTGCGATAGTTGATGGCAACATCCGCGCCCATGCTCGCCAGCCGCAGCGCGGTCGCGCGCCCGATGCCGCGGCTGCTGCCGGTCACGACGGCGATGCGTCCCGCGAGTGGCGTCGTCTGGGTTGGCTGCACTGGCTCATTCTCCTCGTCATCTCGTCATCGTCGGCGGGCGCTCGCGGCAAACCTGCGGCAATCCTCAGGCTTGTTCCATACATATGCGCGCGAGGCCACACGGTCTGAAACTATCCGCCGGGTATTGTCGCGCGAAATCGCGTTGCTCGCAAGCCCTCACCCCAACCCTCTCCCACAGGGAGAGGGAGCAGAAGGTTCGCAACGTCCCGATACGAGTCGCCTCAGCATACGCGGCAGGCCCAAACTCCCCTCTCCCGCAAAGCAGGGGAGGGGTTGGGGGTGGGGGCCTCACTCCAGCCGCAGCGTCTTCAGGTAGGCGATCACACCGGGGGCCAGGTCGTCGCGCTTCAGGGCATAGGCGATGGAGGTGGTCAGCAGACCGACCGGATCGCCTGTGTCGTAGCGCGTCCCCTGAAACTCGCATGCGAACACACGCTCACCAGCACCGATCAGCGCCCGTAGCGCATCGGTGAGTTGAATCTCGCCGCCCGCGCCCGGCGTGGTACGCTCCAGCGCGCCGAAGACGCTGGGGGTCAGCACATAGCGCCCGATGACGATCAGATCGGATGGCGCCGCATCTATAGCTGGCTTCTCCACCAGATCGGTAATCTGATGGGCGCCAGGCGCCACCTGCGCGCCCAGCGAGACCACGCCATAGCGCGACACCTCGTCGTGCGGCACGCGCATGACGGCCAGCACACACCCGCCAAACTGCTCATGCACGCGGATGAGCTGCTTCAGGCAGGGATCCGCGTCGTTATCGACCAGATCATCGCCCAGCAGCACGCCGAACGCCTCATCACCAATCGTGGCGCGCGCGCAGAGCACCGCATGGCCCAGCCCCAGCGCGCGCTGCTGCCGCACGAAGCTATACGCCGCCAGCGTCTCTGGACGTGTGATGGCCGCCAGCCGTTTGGGATCGCCCTTGCGCTCCAGCGCCGCGCGCAGCTCCGGCGCCTCGTCGAAGTGGTCTTCCAGCGCGCGCTTGGTGCGGCTGGTGATGAAGGTGATCTGCTCAATGCCCGACGCCGCCGCCTCCTCCACGATGTATTGGACGGTGGGCGTGTCTGCCAGGGGCAACAGTTCCTTCGGGACCGCCTTCGTCGCGGGCAAGACGCGCGTACCCAGCCCCGCCGCTGGAATCACTGCCTTGCGTACTGCCATGCTCTCGTTCCTCCTGCCCATGGTTTCCCCTGACACATCATCACCATCACCGCCAACGCTGCCCCTACCCCCCCTTCTCCCCGTGGGAGAGGGGGCCGTCAGCGCAGCCGCTCCAGCCCCGCGTAGAGGCGCTCGAAGTCGCCAGTGGTATTGTAGAAGTGCGGCGATACGCGCACCAGCCCATTGCGCGCCGAGAGCACGACCTGCGACTCGCTGGCCAGCCGCTCCACCAGCGCCGTCGCCGCAGCGGCATCATCCTGCACGCCCCAGCGAAACAGCACAATCTGCGAGCGCTCGGCAGACGCGTCGGGGCTGACCACTTCGACGCCATGCGCGCGCAGCCCGGCTCGTAGCGTATCGGCCAACCCCAGCGCGCGCCGCTCGATCTGCTCGGCGCCTGCGCTCTCCAGCAGCGCCAGCGCCGCATCCACCGCCACGAGCGAGAGCCAGTTGTTGCTGCCGCCCTCCAGACGACCGGCATCCTCGCGCAGCGGCTGGCCATAGTTGAAGAAGTCGAACGGTGTCGGAAAGCTCTTCCAGCCACGCCGCGCCACACTTAGCTTCGGCAGGATACTCGGGCGGACATACAGCATACCGATATGCTCGCCCGCCATCAGCCATTTCACGCTGCCAGTAGAGACGAAATCGAGGTCGGCGGCGGTCGCGTCCAGCCGCAGCACGCCCAGCCCCTGAATGCCATCCACCGCGCACAGCGCGCCCGCCTGATGCGCCAGCCGCGCGATGGCCGCGACATCATTGCGCATGCCCGTGCCGAACTCTACCAGACTCACGCTCACCAGTCGCGTGCGCTCGTCGATCAGCGCGGCCAACTGCGCCAGCGGCAGGCGCGAGCCGTCGCCCTGCGCGAACCGAATCTCCACGCCCTGCTCCGCCAGATTCAGCCAGGGGTAGACATTCGAGGGGAACTCGCAGGCGGCGGTGACGATGTTATCGCCGGGCCGCCACTCCAGCCCCTGCGCAATCGTCACGAAGCCATCGCTGACGTTCTTGGTGAAGGCGATGGACTCCGGCGGCACGTTGATCAGCCGCCCGAAGCGCTCGCGCGCCGCAACCTCTGTCAGCCGCGCTTCCATCTCCAGCGAGCCGCGCCGACTGAGCGCGTCAGTCGCCTGGCGCAGCGCCCAGACGACCGGCGCTGGCGTCGGCCCAACGCCCGCATGGTTGAGGTAAGCGTAAGTCTGCGTCACCGGGAACACCGCTCGCCGGAGCGCTTCCTCCGACTGATCGGCGCTCTGGTTGGCGCTGGCGCCCAATTCAGCGCTGAACGCTGGATCACTGGCGCCAACCATGCGGCGGAGCAGTGGGACGAGAGGGGGTAGCGCTTCGTCTGAATCTGAAAAGGTGGATGCGTGAGTGAAGTCTGAAAGCGATGTCACAAGTCATCTCCATGACGCTACGCTGCGGTACGGAGAGCGGATCAAATGCCACTGGAGGGATGTCTCGCTCATGACGGTAGTGTATCACGTCATGTCGTGGCCGCCCGCCGACGCCGCGTCTCCAGCGCAGGCGCAGCGCCGCATGCTTCTGGCGACAAGGGCCATCTGTGCGGCACACTGAGCGCACAGGGATTGCGAACAGGTAGACACACGCGAATGTGACCCGCCCACGATCTTCCCTCCTCCGCCCTGGCGGGGTTCGGAGAGGGGCTTCCCAGCGCAGAAAGGATAGCCAAATGATGACGAGTGAGGCGCCCGATGGAACGACGCCGACCAGTGGCAAGAACCGCTGGTTTCAACTTGGGCTACTCTCGGCGGGCGCGGCAGCCCCGCTGATCGCCCGCTGGCGCAGTCTGCGCGCGGCGGAGCAGGCGGAAGCCCTGCGCAATCAGGCCAGCGCTCGCTGGAGCGACTGGAGCGATGCGGTGTCGCGCATGGCCGCCTCGCTCCCGACCGACAGCATTCAGGGCAGCATCGACTCCCTGCAGGAATCGCTGCGGCAGGTCGCGCCCCAGGCGCAAGAGAGCCTGCGCCAGGTCAGATCCGCCGCCCGCGACGCGCTCCAGCGCCTGCCGGGCGTGAATCTGCCCGCCACCGTGCCACCCGCGCCCATCATCGTCGCGCCGGTCGCCCGCCGTCGCGCCAACACGACGCTCTGGCTGATGGGCGTGGGGGTCGGCGTGGTGGCGGCGGGTGCGGTCGCCTACTTCGTGCTGCGCAATCGCATGTCGGCGGAGAGCGACGACGATACGCTGGTGGAGATCCCGCTGACCTCGCCTGCCATCCTGGCAGCCAATGGGGCGTCGGCAGGAACGACGGCGGCGACCCGCGCGGCGGCTCAGGCGGCCAGCAAGGCTGCTGATGAGCCACCGATTGTCGAAGGGCCGTCCGATGACGAGCCGCGGGTGGCCGAGCCGATACCATTCAGCGAGTCAGACGCCGAGGGGGCCGCGTTCGTGGGCAACATCCTCTCGCGTATCTATCATCCCATCGACTCGAAGCGACTGCCCTCGCCGCAGAATCGCATTTACTTCGCCAGCGAGGCAGAGGCCATCTCGGCGGGCTATCACGCCGATAGCGCCGAGCTGGCGTCGCGCTCCACCGATGCGACAGAGCCACGCGAATAGCAACCTGTGGAACGACCTGTGGTACCATATGCGGTGGCGTCGCTGGCGCCGCGCATGGGCGGATGATGTGCGGCGACGCTATCTGCGCGCCCGCACGCATCGTGGCGTCGGACGCTAGCCCTGCGCGGCGCTTCGATCTATCCGCAGCCGCTGGCGCAGGCGCGTGAGGAGTTGCGGCATTGGCGGCTGAAGTCGGCAAGAAATACGTTATCATCGGCAATGGCATCGCGGGGACAACCTGCGCGCAAGAGCTGCGCAAGAATGATCCCGCCTGCGACATCTGGCTCATCACCAACGAGCCACATCCCCTCTACAATCGCGTCTCGCTGCCTCGCTACCTGCAGGGGCTGCTGCCCGAGGAGAAGGTGTTCATCCGCGATTTCGCCTGGCACGAGGAGCAGCGCATCACGCTGCTGACCGAGACGCTGGTGACGCGCGTGGATACCGATGAGCGCGTTGTCTATCTCAATCACGGCGGCCCGCTACGCTACGATGCGCTGCTGGTGGCCACCGGCGGCTGGGCCAACAAGCTCGAAGCGCCGGGCGCCGAGGGCGTCGCCAACATCTTCAACTTCGTGACGATGGACGACACCCGCGAGCTGATCGCGCGGGCGCTGGAGAGCAAAGTCGCCGTGACCTCCGGCGGCAGCTTCATCGCCTATGAGCTGACCGAGGGGCTGAATGTGCGCGGCGTGCACGTCACCTGGCTGATGCGTGGCCCCTTCTGGCTGCGCAGCATCCTCGACCGCGAAGGCGGCGAGCTGGTCGACAGCATCGCGCGGGCGCATGGCGTTGAGGTCATCCACGGCGAGTCTATCGAGCGCGTGGTGGCCGCCAATGGCCAGCCGCAGCACGTCGTGGCCACCTCTGGTAAGACGTACCCCGCCGACATGATCGGCGTGGGGCTGGGGCTGACGCTCAACCACGGCTTCCTCAGCGACACCGCCATCGAGCGCAAGGCAGGCATCGTCGCCAACGAGTATCTGGAGACGAGCGTGCCTGGTGTCTACACAGCGGGCGACGTGGCGGAGTTCTTCGACTCGATGATCGGCGTCCACCACACGATGGGGACGTGGGACAACGCGCTGGCGCACGGTCGCGTGGTCGCGCGCAACATGGCGGGCGCGCGCGAGGCCTACCGCGACGTGCCGACCTACACCAGCCCACTCTTCAATACCAATATCGCGGTGATGGGCATCGCCGAGTCCAACAATCCGGCGCTGACCTCCAATTCGCACTCAGCGCCGGGCGACAAGGGCAACACCGACTACCGCAAGTTCTTCTTCAAGGAGCATCGCCTGGTCGGCGCAGTTTTCATCGGCAGCCCGAAGGGGCGCAAGAAGATGGTGGAGATGATCCGCACCGAGCGGGAGTTTCCGACGCAGGCCGAGCGCGAAGCGCTCTTCGACGTGCGGTAGAGGCGGTTAGAGGCGATGGCCGCGATGGAGCCTGAGGCGATCCTGCACGCGTTCGGCGAACGGCTGGCCAGCGGCGATGCAGCGGGGGCGGCGTCCCTCTTCACCGAGGACGCCACCTACGCTGAGCCGCCTGCCCATGCCTTCAGCGGGCGCGCGGCGCTGCATGCCTTCATCGCCGACTTCGCAGCTCGCCACCACGATGTCAGCTTCACAGTGACACGCGCGCTGGCCGCGCCCGATGGCCACGAGGCCGCCGCGCTGTGGCGCTGGGTCTACACCCGCGACGCCGATGGCCAGCGCCGCGCCTTCGAGGGAGCCTGCTTCCTCACCCTCCGCGATGGGCTGATCGCGTCGTGGCAAGGCTATTCCGCGCGCGTCGAATAAGACGAACAGGCGGCGTGCGCACAACGCAAGGAGGGGCAGCACATGCCCCAGATCATCCTGTTGAATGGCGGGTCGAGCTCGGGGAAGACGAGCATCGCGACCAGCCTGCAAGAGCTGCTGCCCACGACCTGGCTGCGCTTCAGCATCGACGACCTGGTCGAGGCGCTGCCAGCATCGCTGTTCACCCGCAGCGAGGGCCTCACCTTCGGCGAGGCTGGCGAGGTGCGCCCCGGCGCAGAGTTTCAACGGCTGGAGGCGGCCTGGATGCAGGGCATCGCCGCGATGGCGCGCGCCGGAGCCAGCATCATCGTCGATGACGTGTTTCTCAGCGGCGTCGCGGCGCGCGACCGCTGGCAGGCGGCGCTGGCGGATCTCTCG
>DATAED010000227.1:0-2285 GCA_036258195.1 Ktedonobacterales bacterium | reverse complement strand
CCCCAACCCCTCTCCCAGAGGGAGAGGGGAGTAAGGCATATCCGTGTATACTGATGGGGCGGTTGGTCAGCAGCAGAGCAGATGAGGGAGCAGGAGCGCAGCATGTCAGCGGCGTCGGGACAGGCGGATCAGGATGAGATGCGCGCATTTGTGCGGCAGGAGTTCGGCAAACTGGCGCGCACCGATGAGCCGCTCGCGCGGCACGGCACCTTTGGCGTGGGTGGCCCCGCCGACACCTGGGTCAGCATCGCCGAGGAGGGCGTGCTGGAGCGCCTGGCGACGCTGGCCGCTCAGCGCGACTGGCCGCTGATGCTGGTAGGTAACGGGACGAACGTGCTCTACGCCGACGCAGGCGCGCGTGGCATCGTGGCGCGCATGCAGATGACACAGTGGTCGCTGGAGCCGCTGGAGGACGCCGATCGGGTGCGCCTGCGCGCGGGCGCGGGCGTCAGCCTGCCCAAGCTGGTGAATGAGCTGGCGGCGCAGGGCTGGGCCGGACTGGAGTGGTCGGCGGGCGTGCCGGGAACCATCGGCGGCGCGGTCGTCAGCAACGCCGGGGCGCACGGCGTCTGCGTGGCCGACACGCTGGAGTCGGCGCGCATCCTCTTCGCGCCCGGCGCGGCGGAGGGCGAGCCTGACCGGGCCGTCATCCGCGAGCTGAGGGCGAGTGATCTGGGGCTGACCTATCGCCACAGCCGCTTCCGCGCCGACCGCCGCGTCACATTCGACGACGAGGGCCATCCGCAGGCGGCGCCGCGTGCGCTGATCGAGCCGCCAGAGATGATTACGGGCGCGACGTTCATCCTGCGGCGCGATGAGCCTGCGGCGATTCTGGAGCGCGTGGCTTACTACAAGCAGCACCGCAAGGAGACGCAGCCGCCGCAGCCGAGCGCGGGCTCGGTCTTCAAGAATCCCGAGGGCGACCACTCCGGTCGGCTGATCGAGTCGGTCGGGCTGAAAGGGACGCGCATCGGGCGGGCGGAGATCTCGTCCCGCCACGCCAACTTCATCGTCAACACGGGCGGCGCCAGCGCGGCGGATGTGGTGGCGCTGATCGCGCTGGCGCGGCGCACGGTGCGTGAGCGCTGTGGCGTGGAGCTGGAACTGGAGGTCGAGCTGCGTGGTGACTGGTGAGCTGAGCAGTGAGGCGAGGCGAGGGAGCAATGAGGCGCAGCGATGAGCGACACACCTGAGCCAGCGGAGCCATCAGAGCCGCAGGAACCGGTGCGCTACTACAATCAGCGCAAGCCGCCGGGGCCAGAGTTGCGCCCGCGCGCCCGCTGCGCCGAACCGCCGCCAGCCGGACTGCTGCGCGGCATCGAGCAGTTCAATCAGCGCGAGTATTTCGAGGCACACGAGACGCTGGAGGCGCTGTGGAACGCCGAGCCAGACCCCATCCGCGTGCTCTACAAGGGCATCTTGCAGGTCGGCGTCGGCTGCTACCACCTGCTCAATGGCAACTATCATGGCGCGACGCTGAAGCTCCAGACGGGCGCCGACTACCTCAGCGCCTTCGTCCCGTGCTGCATGGACGTGGAGGTGGCGGCGCTGATCGCCGATGCGCAGCGCCTGCGGGCGGCCATCGTGGCGGCGGGGCCAGGCGGACTGGGTGAGATCGACCGCGCGCTGCTGCCAGTCGTCCGGCGGGCTGCCAGCAATGGGGCCAAGCCGCCAGCCACGGGAGCCGAGTGAGCGCGGAACCTCTCCCTCTGTCTCCCTCCCCTCCGAGGGAGGGGGAACCCAGGTCAGGGATTGCGCGCGGCGCAGGTATGTGACCTCTGCCCAGCAGGAATCGAAAGCCCCTCTCCCGGTGGGAGAGGGGTTGGGGTGAGGTCGGGGAGGGGCGGTGGGAGCGGCCTCAGCTCTGCGTTGGCGTTGGCGTGGCGGCGACAGGGCGCGGCGCATCGCGGCGCACGCAGGCCAGGATGCCCGCGACGAAGGCCAGTAGCGCGAGGGGCCATGTGAGCGCCAGCGGGACGGGATCATGGATCATCGCCGACCCGCCAAATATCCAGATGGGCAGCAACACTGTGACGCTGATCAGCAGGATGAGGCGGCCCACCGTGCGATTGCCATTGAGGTCAATCCATGTCCCCACGACGACAAGGGCGAACAGGACGAAGAAGACGATATAGACGATGAGTGGCGGCCCAACCTGCTGCGGCTGCGAGTAGCTGCAATTCGGCGGCCCACCATCGACGCTGATGCAGCTCCCTGAGGTGACGTAGCCGGGGGTGAGTAGCGCGAAGGCCGCTACAAACAGTGCGCCCACGACGCCAGACGCC
>DATAED010000226.1:0-11484 GCA_036258195.1 Ktedonobacterales bacterium | reverse complement strand
GCGCGCAACAGGACGTCTGACGATCGGTGTGATGGGGTCGGCGAGTGGGAGGCAGCCCCAGGAAACGGCGCTCAAGATGCGCCAGCTTGGACGCGCCATCGCCGAGCGCGGCCATATCATCATCACAGGCGCGTGTCCCGGTTTGCCCTACGCTGCGGCGCGTGGAGCGCAGGAGGTGGGCGGGATGAGTATTGGCATCTCACCAGCGCTCTCGCTCATGGAGCACGAAGGACGCTACGGCTCGCCAAGTGACGCCTATGATGTGCTGATCTACACGGGATCTGGCCTGATGGGGCGCGAAGTGTTGAACATCCACTCTTCCGACGTGATCGTGATCGCTGGTGGACGCTCTGGAACGCTCGGAGAGTTTGCCATCGCTTACGATGAGGGACGCCTGATTGGCGTGTTGACGGGCACAGATGGCATCGCTGACCAGGTCGAGGAGCTCGTGCGCATCTGCAGGAAGGATACCGGCGCGGTCCTTCTCTACGATGACGACCCGACGCGGCTTATCGAACGCCTCACCGAATTCTTCCTGAACGAGCATGCGGCCCATCCGAACTGCTTCTTTCCCTGGCTTCCAGGGGAGGCGTCAGCGGCGAATTCAGCGGAGCATCCACCTGACACAGTTGCTGCGGCCCCACTGAAGCGCGCGCGGCGACCACGGCAGAGCGAGGAGCACGCCTAGTGCATAGACATCGAAGGTGGTCGAGAATGTGGTACGCTGGCCCACATGAGACCACCGATCTTCGCGCGTCCCCTGACGGACGCCGAGCGCCAGGCACTTGCGGCGGGCCTGCGCTCCTCCGACGCGTTTGTGCTACGGCGCTGCCAGATCCTGCTCGCCAGCGCGCGTGGCGAGCGTGCCCCACGTATCGCTGCGCACCTGGGTTGCGATGACCAGACGGTGTTGGATGTGCTGCATGCGTTCAACGCACGGGGGCTCGCCGCGCTGCACAAAGGCTCGTCCCGTCCCCATCGGCCTCCGCCGCAGGCGTTCCCCGGCGAGCCCGCCGAGCAGTTGCGTGCGCTGCTGCACCGCAGCCCGCGTGACTTTGGCCATCCCACCAGCCTGTGGACGCTGGATCTCGCCGCCGAAGTCTGCTGCGCCCAGGGGTTGACGCCCACCGTGGTCAGTGTCGAGGCCATCCGCAAGACGCTGCTGCGGCTGGGTATTGGCTGGCAGCGCGCCAAGCAGTGGATCACCAGTCCCGACCCGGAGTACGCCCGAAAAAAGGGCGGCGCGACCGCCTGATCGCTCTGGCCGAAGCGCACCCCGACTGGGCGCTGGGCTTCGCCGATGAGGTGTGGTGGAGCCGCGTCGCGCAGCCGCAGGCGCACGCCTGGACGGAGATGGAGCATCCGCTGCGTCTGGTCGAGCAGACGGTCGCATCCAACGATCCTGATCCCAAAGCGCTGGCCTGCTACGGCGTGTTGCTCCGCCAGACGGGGCGCCCTGAGCAGGTTTGGCTGCGCTTCGTGGACGGCCGTCCCATAAGCGCCATCACGACGCAGTTTCTGGCCTGGTGCTGTGGCAAGCTGGAGACACTGGGCGTTCCAGTCTGGGTCCTGATCTGGGACAATGCGTCCTGGCATGTGAGCCGCGCCGTGCGCGCCTGGAGCCGCGCCCACAACCGCGCCGTCAAGCAGCAACGTTCCGGCGTGCGCATCCTCGTGTGCTGCCTGCCCGTCAAGAGTCCCTGGCTCAACCCAATTGAGCCCAAGTGGGTGCATAGCAAGCGCGCCATCGTTGAGCCGACGCGCCTGCTCAGCGCGCAGGAGGTCGCCGACCGCGTCTGCCGCTATCACGGCTGTCCGCACGAACCTCACCTCACGCTTCCTGATCCCGTTCTCGACAAGGCCAGTTGATCATGCACTAGATCTGTGGTGTGGTGTCAGGCCGATACCAAGTGACTTGACACCAACACGAAAATTGACCCCATCAATCAGCTCACATACTCCGTCGCGTCATATCGTTGTACAATTGCTTTGCGCTCCTGAGGCAGATTCGTGACGTTGGCCGTCGATTATCTCGTGTGAAGTGGTATGAACAGGCTCCCGGTGGTACGCAGGCATGACTCTCCTACTAATCGTGGCTTTACCTTTTGTGGCTTTGCCTTTTGTCGTTGTCACGCAGCTCTGCAGGATGCGCACAGAACACAGATCTCCCGAAGGCGTGGCGCCATGAAGCTTCCCATTGCCCTGCTGCGCCCCCCACAGCGCCCCCCGTTGTGGGCCGCCCAACTGGCGCTGGCGCTGAGTTGCCTGCCAATACTACTCGCCGCTTGCGGGCAATCGACGCTCCCACGGACCGCTCGCTCGGCAACCGTGAGCGGTACCCCTGGCAATAGCCCGGTCGCGTTCGTCTACACTTGGTTCTCTAGCACTGGCACAGCTGGCCTTGTTGGCGCCAGCGCGCACGGTGGCTCAGCCGTGTGGCGGGTAGAAGTAGGGCATGCGAACTGGGCGCCTATCATTGTCGGCGACACGGTCTATGCCTGTGTGGTTGGCCATGGATACGCAGGGCAAAACATCGTGGCCGTGCGCGTCGCCACTGGTCAGCTGAAGTGGAGAACCACACTCCCCGCCGACAACTTCAACTACGTCATCAACGCAGATACGACTGCGGTTGTCGTGGATGCAGGAGACAATGGCCTGTACGCGCTTAATCCCCAGAACGGGGCGATCCGCTGGCATCTGCCGCTCTTCGTCGAGCGGAATCCACTCATCTACGCAGGCGTCGTGTATGCGCTGGTGGACGCGCAACGGTTCAGCTTGCCATCGCTCAACGCCTATCGAGCCAGTGATGGCAAGCTCCTCTGGTCGGTTCCCCATCCGCAAGGCGCACATAACGGGCGCATCGAGCTCAACTCCAGCGCGATCGTCGAGAACGTCAGCACAGTGGGACCAGCCGCGTTCAGTCTGCGAGACGGGCGCCTGCTCTGGACCGGGGAAGGCGGCTTTATCGTTGCCGCGACCAATGCCGCCGTCTTCATAGAGGACCAGAACTATCATCTAGATGCGCTCTCTGCCCAAGATGGCTCGTCCCTTTGGCAAACCTCGATCAGCGCGGGGTACGACAGTATCGATTATGATGTGGCGCCAGTCGCGAACAACGTGCTGTATGTCACCGGCTCATCAGGAGGCATAGCCGCCGTGCGCACCAGGGACGGCACGGTGCTCTGGCAGCATACGAACATGAACGCGGAAGCGGTGATTGTGGTGAACGGTGTCGCCTATGTATACACCAGCGTGCCGCCATATGACTCTGGTGGGTGCGGCCTTGGCGCATGTACGGATCAGGTGGTGGCGCTCAACGCCGCGACTGGCGCCCTGCTCTGGCAGAAGAGTGTGCCAGACGGGCAAATGCTCGCCGAACCGGTGGCAAGCGATGAGGTGAGGGGGCAGTAATTCAGGAAGTCTATGCGGTTGCGCCAGACAGGGGGTGCGCGCCGCATGCCGCCTCTACGGCTGGTGGGACTTCCCCCTCACGACATACCGCTTCCGCCTGGCGTACTCGCCAGAGGCCGAGTCGTGAGTAGTCGCGATTGCGCTATCCCGCGTCGCTTGCCAGCGGCTCCAGCGCGATGATGGGGATCTCGCGTTGGGCGCGCGCGGCGTAGCCCGCCCAGGCTGGCCAGACCTTGAGCGCCGCCGACCAGATGCGCTCGCGCTCCTCGGTTGTCGTGGGCCGCGCGCGCACACGCCAGCGCCGCCGCTTGATCTGCACGGTGGCCTCGGGATGCGCCGCGAGGTTGAGATACCACTGCGGATAGGTACGGCTGCCGAAGTTCGAGGCGATCAGCGCCAGCACGCCATCCACCTGGATGTAGGTCAGCGGCGTGGTGCGCGGCTTGCCCGACCGCCGGCCCGTCGTGGTCAGCAGCAGGTGAAACAGCGAGCCGGCCCGGTGGCCGATAACGCCGCCCGTAGCGCGGTAGCAGGCGATGTGCGACGAGGTCAGCGCACGCTGGAGCGCGCGCCGCCACCAGACACGACGCCACCGCAGCGGCGCGTCTGGTGGTGGCTGGATGCTCCCCATCGTCATCGACTCTCAGCCCTCCAGCAGCAGCGCCTCGGGATCCTCGACCAGCTCCTTGATACGCGCCAGGAAGCGCACCGCCTCCGTGCCATCCACGATGCGGTGGTCGTAGGAGAGCGCCACGTACATCATCGGGTGGATGACCACCTGACCGTTGACCGCGATTGGCCGCTCCTCTATCTTGTGCATGCCCAGGATGCCGACCTGCGGGCCATTGAGGATTGGCGTGGAGAGCAGCGAGCCGTAGATGCCGCCATTGGAGATGGTGAAGGTACCGCCGCGAATGTCCTCCAGGCTGAGCTGGTTCTTGCGCGCCTTGTCAGCGTAGACGGCGATGCGCCGCTCGATCTCGGCGAATGAGAGCCGATCGGCGTCGCGCAGCACTGGCACGACCAGCCCCTCTTCCACGCCGACCGCGATGCCGATGTCGTAGTAGCGCTTGAGGATCATCTCATCGCCGTCGATCTCGGCGTTCAGACGCGGGAAGGCCTTGAGCGCGCCCAGCGTCGCCTTGGTGAAGAACGACATGTAGCCCAGGCTCACACCGTAGCGCTCCTTGAACACATCGCGGCGGCGCTTGCGCATCTCGATCACGGCGGACATGTCGATCTCATTGAAGGTCGTCAGCATGGCGGCGCTGTGCTGCGCCTCCACCAGCCGTTTGGCGATGACCTGCCGCCGCCGCGACATGCGTACCCGCTCCTCGCGTGGCGCTTCTCCCACCACGGGCGCGCTGGGCGCGGGCTGCGGCGTGGGCGTCACCGGGGCAGGCGTCGGCGTGGGTTGCGGCGTAGGCGGCTGCGGAGCGGCGGCGGGCGCAGCGTGATCAGTGACGAACGCCTCGACATCCTCCTGCGTGATCTTGCCGCCAACTCCCGTGCCGTTGATGGCCTGGAGGTCGATGTGGCGCTCATCGGCAAAGCGGCGCGCCAGTGGTGTCGCGCGGGCGGAGCCTGCTGGCTCGGCTGCCGCCTCTGCGACGGGCTCGGCTGCTGGCGTCGGCGCCGTGGCCCCATTGCTGGCCGCCGCCGTTGTTGCCGTTGCAGCGGTCGTGGCTGCGGGCGCTGGAGATGGAGCAGGCGTTGCAGCGGGCTGCTCGGCGCTGACCTGCGCCAGTACCTCGCCGACGCCGACCGTCTCGCCCTCCTGCTTGAGAATGCTGGCGAGCACACCGTCAGAGGGTGACGAGACTTCGATGTTGACCTTGTCGGTCTCCAGCTCGACCAGCGGCTCGCCTGCCGTCACGGCGTCGCCTTGCGCCTTGAGCCAATGCCCGACCGTGGCCTCGACGATGGATTCGCCAAGTTGTGGCGTCGTGATCTCAACTGACATATTCTCCCTTGCGCGTTTCCATTCTGGCTGGCCGCTCGCCGCCGAGCGCCTCGCTCACGATTCTCGCCTGCTCCGCCGCGTGCGCCTCAGGCAGTCCCTCCGCTGTGCTGGCGCGCTCTGGACGCCCCACGTAGCGCAGCGTGGCGCCGCCGGGTAGCTGCGCCTCCAGCCGTGGCGCGAAGTAGCTCCAGGCCGCCATATTGTGTGGCTCCTCTTGCGCCCAGACGACTTCGGCAAGCTGTGGGTAACGTTTCAGTAGTGCATCCAGTTCCGCCTCAGGATACGGATACAACTGCTCCACGCGCGCCACCGCGATCCACTCGCGAATTTCCGGCTGCGCAGCCAGCGCCGCCTCCAGGTCAACGACGACTTTGCCGCTGCAGAGGATCAGCCGCCGTACCGCGTCTGGCGCGCTGTGCTCGTCCACCAGCACCGGCTGGAATGTCCCAGCGGTGAGGTCGCTGAGGCTCGAACCCGCCGCGTGATGTCGCAGCAGGCTCTTGGGCGTCATGACGATCAGGGGGCGCGGCGCGGAGTCGAGCAGCTTCGCCTGCGCCCGCAAGAGGTGGAAGTATTGCGCGGCGGTGGTGCAATTCACCACGCGCAGGTTGTCCTCGGCTGCCAG
This sequence comes from Ktedonobacterales bacterium, assembly GCA_036258195.1. Taxonomy (GTDB): domain Bacteria; phylum Chloroflexota; class Ktedonobacteria; order Ktedonobacterales; family JADMIN01; genus JAKAIY01. Next base: position 5,485 of record DATAED010000226.1, on the reverse strand, counting down.
TTGCAGGTAGCGCTCCAGCCGCCCGCTCGAATGCTCCGGCCCCTGCCCCTCGTAGCCGTGTGGCAGCAGCAGCACCAGGCCAGGGAGCTGGCGCCACTTCGCCCGCGCCGCAGCGATGAATTGATCGATCAAGACCTGGCCCGCGTTGGCGAAGTCGCCGAACTGCGCCTCCCACAGCACGAGCGTGTTGGGCGCCTTGACGCTGTAGCCATACTCAAAGCCCAGCGTCGCCGCCTCGGAGAGCGGGCTATTGTAGACAGCGAAGGAGGCGTTCGACTGTGGGAGCGCCTGCAAAGGGATGTAGACGGCGCCGGTCTTGGCGTCGTGCAACGTATCGTGGCGCTGACTGAACGTGCCGCGCTCAGTGTCTTGCCCGGTCAGGCGGATGGGCAGTCCATCGGCCAGGATCGCCGCGAAGGCCAGCGTCTCCGCGAATCCCCAGTCGATGCCGCCGGGCTTCTCGATGGCCTCGCGCCTGCGCGCCAGCAGCCGCTCCAGCTTGCTATTCGGCGTGAACCCCTCTGGTCGCGCCAGCAGCGCCTCGCTGTAGGCCCGCAGCGCGTCGGCTGGCGCCGCCGTCGCCGCGCTGGCCAGCGCCGGAGACTCCTCCAGCGTGGCCTGCTCCTCGGGGACATGTCCGGCCAGCAAGTCATCGTGCGCGCGCTTCAGGCGCTCCTGAGCCTCGCGCTGCATCGCTTCGACATCGGCGGCGGAGACGACGTCCTCCGCCTCCAGCCGCTCGGCGTACAGGGCGCGCGTCGTGGCGTGCTCGGCGACGAGGGCGTAGAGGCGCGGCTGAGTGAAGGCTGGCTCGTCACCTTCATTGTGGCCCCAGCGCCGGTAGCCGACGAGGTCGATCAGGAAATCTTTGTGGTAGCGCTGGCGATAGGCATGGGCCAGCGCGGTGGCGCTCAGGCAGGCCTCGGGATCGTCAGCGTTCACATGGATGATGGGAATCTCGAAGCCCTTGGCCAGGTCGCTCGCGTAGAGTGTGGAGCGACCCTGCTCGGCAGAGGTGGTGAAGCCAACCTGGTTGTTGGCGATGATGTGCAGCGTGCCGCCGGTCTGATAGCCCGCCAGCCGCGAGAGGTTGAGCGTCTCGGCGACGACACCCTCGCCGGGGAACGCGGCATCGCCGTGAATGGTGATGCAGAGCGCTTTGTCCACGTTCTGCGTCGGCGCGCCACGCTCCTCGCGCTGCTCCTGCGCTGCGCGTGTCGATCCCTCCACCACTGGATTGACGAACTCCAGGTGGCTGGGGTTGGGCGCCAGCGTCAGCGCCACCTGCGCCAGATCGCTCTCGCGCACCAGCTTGCGCGCGCCCAGGTGATACTTCACATCACCCGTCCAGCCGTAGTTGATGCCCGCCGACCCCTCGGAGGGTACCAGCTCTTTGTCGGGCGCGGTGTGGAACTCGGAGAAAATCTTGGCGTAGGGTTTGCCCAGCACATGCGCCAGCACATTCAGCCGCCCGCGATGCGCCATGCCGATCAGAACCTCGCGGGTTCCGGCCTCGGCGGCGCTGTGGATGGCGTCATCCAGCATCGGCACGAGCGCATCCATCCCCTCGATGGAGAAGCGCTTCTGTCCGACGAACGTGCTGTGCAGGAAGCGCTCGAACTGCTCGACCTGTGTCAGTCGCCGCAACACCTCGCGCCGCTCCTGCGGGACGAGTGGCTGACGAAAGGCGCCGGACTCGACGGCGCTGTGCAGCCAGTCGCGCTCCTGCTCATCCTGGATGTGGGCGAACTCGTAGCCCAGCGAGCCGCTGTAAAGCGCGCGCAATAGCTCCATCGCCTGGAGCGCGTCGCTGGCTCCGTGCGTGTCGCCATGTGGCCAGACGATGCTGGCGGGCAAGCGCGCCAGGTCAGCCTCGGTCAGGCCGTGCGCTGCGAGGGTCAGCGCGTCTTTGCCGGGCGGATGTGAGCCGAGCGGATCGAGCCGCGCCGCCAGATGCCCATACTGACGAATCATGCGGGCCAGCTTCGCCGTGCCGACGACCAGCCGAATCTCGCGCTGGCTAACGCCTTGTGCGCCGGGCGCGCCGACGGCGACGCTGGCGACAGGTGTCGGCGCGGATGGCATGGCTGATGGCGCCGCAGGCGCCTCAGACGGAGGAGGAGCGGTTCGCTCGAAGAAGGCGCGTGTCGCCGCGTCTACCGACGTGGGGTCGTGCTGGTAGCGCTCGAAGAGCTCCTGCGCGTATCCCGCATTGGGGCCGAAGAATGTATCCCAGGCGTTCATATATCTCTTGGTTCACTCCTTCCGCGAGAGCACATCGCGCTGATGCGGCGTGTCATGCAGACGCGCGAAAAACGGAGGGCTAACCTCTAGTGTATCATGCCTGGCCTCACGATGCTCAATCGCTCGGCGCTCTTTGCGGGGTCTGCGCATGCTCACACCCTACTTATTCTGACGCTCAGAGCACGGCCCAGGCTGCGACGTAGGTCGCACGGCGCTAAACATCTCCCACTGAGACCCAGGCAGCCTGACCTATCAGCCAGTCGCCGGGCGCTGTACACCACGTTGACGCTCGTTCGTTACATGGTTGGAACGCTGCGCCAGAGGTGGCGTGGATCGCTGATGAATCGCGGTAGAAGGCGTCGCGCGCGGCTCGCGGGCCGCTGGAGATGGGGAGCGAACGTATGCAGGACAGCTCGAGGATGGGATTCGCTGGCGGGGGCGCGTCTGGCCCGCCACGCGCAGGCTCGCCCATCCGACTGGCCGGAGCGCTGCTGATCGCGCTCGCCCTGTTCATGCCGCTGCTCAGCGCCTGCGCGCCCGATGCGGCCTCGACCGCGCAAACCAACAAGACCAAGCTGGATAACGAGTTGACAGCGGCCACCAAGGCTGGCGTCCCGGCGCGACGGCTGGAGCCCATCATCGCGCAGGAAGATGCATTGGCGGCCAGCACATCTGGCGGCTCGAATGGCGCGTACCAGACCGCCGCCACTGGCTATACCACGCTCTATAATCAGGTCGTGGCGCTGACCAAGCTGACGCCTGACCAGGCGCAGGCGCAGACCACGAGCGATCTCGGCGCGCTCAAGGCGGCGCTGGCCACAGCCGAGGGCGCGGGGTACGCCGACGTGACCACCGCCGCGCAGCAGTTCGGCCCCAGCGTGCCGGTGGCGGCGCAGCAGCTCGCCGCCGCCACCACGACCAAGCAATATTTCGCCGCCGATGGCTACATCCTCGACCAGCTCGCCGCCGTCAACCTGATCCTGCCAGACTACCAGCAGATTCAGGCGCTCACCACGCTGGTCAATCAGGAGACCGCCGCGCTGGCGGGGCCGCAGCAGAAGCATGTGCTGGAGTGCGCAACCGAGGGTGGCGAGATCCCCAGCTATGGCAATGTGCCGGCGCAGTTCTGGTCGGCGCAGAATGACTATCCCATCGCCGCGCGCAATCCCGTCATGGTCACGTCGCAGCCGCAGGGCGTCAGCTACTACTTCTCCGCGTGGCCGACGCAGGCGCTGGCAGCGTTCTCATCCGCGCGCAACGCCGACGACTTCGCGGCGCTTAGCGTCGAGCTGCAGGGGCAGGTCGCCACGCTGACCGCCGACGCCAACCCCGCGAAGCTGGCGCACGATCAGGTGGCCGCCGCAGTGGCGCGCTTCCAGCACGACGTGGACACCTACCAGTCCGAGGCACAGGCCAATAACGCCTTCCTCAAGAGCCACCGGGCCAGCGCCAAAGACGTGCCGGACTATCGCGGGGTGTGGGCGCTGACCAATAATCCCAATGGCTATGCGCCGCCCGACGATTTCTACCCCAACGTGCCAGACTTCCAGGTGGACGCCAGCTTTGCGCAGCAGGCCACGCAGGACGCCCAGACGCTCGCCTCCGCCAAGACCTCCAGCGACCTTGATGCGCTGACGAAGACCGTGCAGCAGCAGGAGCAGAAGCTGGCGTTCCCGCTGGTGAAGGTCGAGGCCTTCTACGATACCAACATCACGCTGGTGGCGCTGATCGCGCAGGGGCAGTCCACCACCACGAACGTCACCTACGCCGGGACGCTCTACAAGACGCCCAATGCCTACGAGTACGCCGATGACAACCTGCGCTACGACAAGCGCGACACCGTTGGCATCGAGGACGCCCAGATACGACTCGATCAGTCGGCCTATCGCGAGGGCTACGTCTCTGGCGCCGAGAAGATGGCCGACTATCAGGCGGTGGAGAACGAAGCTCAGATGTTCATCCACAACCTGTCGGCGATGATCACCAATCTGGCGCAGTTGCCCAAGGATAACACCGCCCGCAAGGCGTGGTCGATGACCTCGCACCAGACCGATATTGACCTGATCGACTACTACGGCTTGCAAAACACCAAGGTCATCGTGGTGTCGCTGCGCGAGCAGAAGGCGCGCCTCTATCAAAATGGCAAGATGGTCATCGGCGCCAACGGCAAGGCCGACGCCTTCGACGTGACGACGGGCAGCCCCGACAAGCCCTCGCCGCCAGGCATCCACTGCGCGCTGCCCCCGCTGAAAGGCCCGCCAGGGGGCGACATCTTCAAGTCGGCTGACCCGCCCGGCTCGCCGTTCTACTACAACCCGACGCCGGTGCATTACTCGTTCGGGTACTCGCTCTACGGCTACTACCTGCACGATGGCTGGTGGCGCGACAACACCGAGATGGGCTACCTGACCAATCTGCCGCACTACGATCCTGCCGCCTTCAACGGCGGGTCGCACGGCTGCATCAACTTCCACTACTCGAACGGCGATATGGGCAAGGTCTACGCCTTCTCCACCGCCGGTATCCCCATCGTGGTGTATTGAGCCCCCACCCAACCCCTTCCCCGCTGCGGCGGGAGAAGGGGCTTTTCGCGCCCAACGTGTGACCAATTCTGGCTGCGATCATTCAGCAAGCCCCTCCCGGGCGGGAGGGGCTTGTCTGGCGTTCGGAGCGCATGCGCGGTCTACGCCAACGCCGCTGTGAGAGATTCCTCACGTGTTTCTCATCCGATTTTGCGATTCTGCAGCTACAATGGCGGACACGGCGCACGTATGGCCACGATGCTGTGTCCCCGTCGGGAAGAGTGACGTGCGTATTGAGCGGAAACCAAAGGACGCTGTACCACATGCGACAGTCTGCGAAGAAAGTGATCGTGGCGGCCCTCATCATCGGCGTCTTCTTGCTGTACAGCCTCACCCATATGCGATCGGGTCTGGCCGCCTCACCACCCTCGACCGATACGTCTGGCGGCGCGCCGACTACGACTACGGCATCGGGCCCCGCCAGCTCGCCGGGAGCGACCTATAAGAATGGTTCGTATACGGGGAGTGTGGCCGATGCGCAGTGGGGCTATATCCAGGTCAAAGCGGTCATCGCGGGCGGCAAGATCACCGATGTGCAGTTCCTGCAATATCCCAATGAGCGCCAGTACTCCGTGCAGGTCAACAGCTATGCTGACCCTCAGCTGACCCAGGAGGCCATCCAGGCGCAGAGCGCGCAGGTCGATATTATCACCGGAGCC
>DATAED010000225.1:0-2726 GCA_036258195.1 Ktedonobacterales bacterium | reverse complement strand
AGCGCATCCCCCAAGGATGGGCCAAAATAAGCGGCGTGGCTGGCGGTTGATGAACACTGAGATTCACCGCGGATCACTGGAACCAGAAACCGCGTCACTGGGCGCGGTTTCAACTGCTAGCTGGCATCCAGGCGCGGTTTCAACCGCCAGCCGACTCTGCCTCCGCGCGCAGTGGTAGTGTGAACCAGAAGACGCTGCCGTCGCCGGGCGCGCTCTCGACGCCGACTGCGCCGCCGTGCCGCTCGATGATCGTCTTGCAGATGTGCAGGCCCAGCCCCAGCCCGGAGCTGAAGCTGCTCTGCTGCTGGATGCCCGCCACCTGATGAAACGGCTCCCACAGGCGCGCCTGAGCCGCCGCCGACAGCCCCGGCCCGTGGTCGCGCACGGCGACACGCGCCATCTCGCCCTCCGCGCCGACGCTGACGGCGACCGACCGATCATCAGCGGAATACTTGAGCGCGTTGGTCAGGTAGTTCGTCACCACCTGGCCGATGCGGTCGGCGTCCAGCAGCAGCGTAAGCGGCGTCTCGGTGATGGTAAGCGCGATGTCGCGGCGTGGCCAGGCCATGCGCAGCGCCTCGACCGCCGCGCGCACCACGTCGTCCAGATCGTCGGTCGCCAGACGCAGCTCCAGCTTGCCTGAGGCGATGCGCGTCATGTCGAGCAGATCCCCGATCAGGCGGTTGAGCCGCAACGTCTGCCGATCGGCGCTCTCCAGCAGGCCCTGCGCGCGACTCAGCTTGGCCTCAATGCTCGCCGGCAGCTCGGCGCCCAGGCTGGCGCGCAGGGCGCGCTCGGCGAGCTGTACATTGGCGCGCAGGCTCGTGACTGGCGTGCGCAGCTCGTGCCCAGCGATGCCAACAAAGGTCTGCATGTGCGCGATGGTCGCCTGCTCGGCCAGCATGCGCGCGTCGGCCTCGGCGCGCAGCCGCAGCAGCCGCTCGCGCTCGATGGCCAGCCCAGCGAGGCGTGCCGCCGCTCGCGCCAGCTCGCGCTCCTGTGCGGTAAATGCGGGGCGGTCGTGCAACTCCACGGTCAGCGTCAGGAGCTGGCGGTCGAGCTGGACGGGCGTCTTGAGCGTTGGCTGGATAGGCGCCGCATACGGATCGTCGGCGGATGGGGTAGCAACCTCCTCGGCGATGATGACCTCCTGCCCGGAGCGCAGGCGCGCCGCATCCTCGGCGGTCATGAATGCCTCCAGGCGCGCTCCCCTCACCTCCTGCCACCAGGCCGTCTCCTGCGCTGGCTCCAGGCCAGCGACTGCGAGCGGCTCGATCCGGCGTGTTTCGAGGTCTTCGAGAACGACACTGGTGTACGCGCCGCCCAGCACCCGCTGGGTCAGCGCCACCACCTGCCGCACCACGGCGCGCATCGCCGCCGCCGCGTCGCTCGCCGCATTCTCTGGCGCCGTAACGAGCGCGCCCTCCTGCGCTGTCCGTCACTCCCGCCATATCTCACCCTGTCTCGCCATGCCTCCTCGCGCCGCTGTCTCCCTGGTATCTGGCGGACGATTCCGACGCAACTCGCTGGTCCATACTGCTGAGATTCTGCAGGCGCCGATCAGAGACTGACGGTCGCCCGCGTGACCCGTCGTCTGCTCCAGAGCAGCAGCACGACCCACACCACAAAGACGCGCGCCTCCAGCGCAATGCTCTCAGGCAGGTCGGCCTCGGCGCCGTGCCGCAGCGTAGCATATGGACGTATCGCGCCGACGTGCTGCTGGCCATCTAGCAGGTGATAGTCGCTGTGCAAAGGCGATGCGGAGCACAGGATCAGGCGTTGTGGCCCCACCTCGACCAGGAATTCTCGACGCAATGGGTCGCGCTGGGTGGCGCTGGCCACGACCGCGCCGCTGTGGTCGGCTTCCAGGGTGAAGTGGTCGCGCAGCACGCCCGTGCGCCGCAGCCGATAGGTTTGCCCAGCGATGGGCGTGGCGGTGGATGGGCCAAACGCGGGAAAATTGATCTCGGTCACCAGCGCGCCGTCGCCCAGCAGGCGATAGCGCCGCGCCAGAGCGCCCTGTGGCTCCGCCACGATGCGCATGGAATCACCTTCCTTCTGCTCCATCCCGTTCCGTCCTGTGCCGTCGTGCTGGCTCCGCATCCTGCTCACCAACATAGTGTCACGGATGCGAGGTTATGGCGCGTCATTCACGGGTGTATAGGAGACACGTCCATCCGGGCGGATGATCAGGATGTAGACCTGCCGACCGGGAAAGGCGCGCTCCAGCGCGGTGATCTGGTTGATGCTGCTGGCCTCGGCGTAGAGCACATCCCCTTGCAGCAGCGGATCATTCAGCGCGAAGAGTGTGTAGCGGTAGAGCTGATCGTCGCTCGTGACGACCAGCGCGTGATGCAGCGGCGGGTTGGCCAGCGCGCTCATCTGGATGACTTGCCCGGCGCCCATGCCCGTGAAGTCGGTGTGCAGCGCGATCTGGCGCGGCAGGTAGTAGACGAACGTGCAGGCCAGCAACGCCAGCGCCACCGCGCCCGCCAGCGAGCCGCCGCTGGCCCAGGCTGGTCGCTCCGCTGGCTGTGAGGCTGACCGTTCGGCCAGCGTGGCGCCCCATCTGGCCCCTGCGTCGCGGGCCGCCATAGCCGACGCTGCCAGGGCCAGCAGGCCGCGCGCCGTGAGGATGAGGAAGAAGGGCAGCGCCTCATAGAGGTAGCGCGGGCCGAGATAGATGCCGTGATAGTAGAAGCCGATGAAGGCAAAGGTCATGGCGG
>DATAED010000224.1:0-2754 GCA_036258195.1 Ktedonobacterales bacterium | reverse complement strand
CGGCGGCGGGCTTGACCGGCGGCACCACCGCGATGAACTTTACCTGCGGATAGGCCGCACGCAACGCGCCAATCGCCGCGCTTGACGCCGTATTGCACGCCACGACGATCAGCTTGACGCCTTGCTCCAGCAGAAACGCCGCGCCGTTGAGCGAGAGCTGCGTGATCTCGGCCTGCGAGCGCACGCCATAGGGGCAATTGCCGGTGTCGCCGAAGAAGATATAGCGCTCGTCGGGAAGCTCGCGCAGCAGGTCGCGCAGCACCGTCAGCCCGCCAACGCCCGAATCGAAGACGCCGACGGGCGCATCCGACGCTGGCGCGAACTCGTGCTGTGGCTGACCATTCATGGCGCTGCTCCCGCTGGTGTTGAGGATGTTTCCGCTACCCTCATTGTAGCATGCCTGCCCTCAGCGCCTCCCCACGCCGCATGCCAATCAGGCGCATGCATATCGCTCAGCCCAGCATCCAGAGTCGCGACGTTGGGGGTCATGGGGATGAAACATTGCGCGTGGGATGGCGCTCTCATCCTTCGGTCCACGCGCGAGATGGACCCTCAACACCGGAGATACCATGCAACCATCGCTCGCTTACCGCGCCGCCATTCTGACAGTGGTGATCGCGCCGCTGATCGGCGTCATCCTGGCCATTCGCCTGCTCTGGCAGTTCGCGGTCTCGTGGACCGATCTCACGCTGCTGCTCGTCATGTATTCGCTGGTGGCGCTGGGCGTCACCGTCGGCTTCCACCGCATGCTGACGCATCGCAGCTTCACGCCACACCCCGTCGTCAAGTTCATCCTGCTCGTGCTCGGCTCAATGGCGTTCGAGGGGCCAGCGCTGAGCTGGGCGGCGACGCACATCAAGCATCACGCCGTCTCCGACCGCGAGGGCGACCCGCATAGCCCGGTGGATGGCTTCTTTCACGCGCACATGGGCTGGCTCTTCACGAAGCAGATGGAAGACCCCAACGTCTACTGCCGCCACCTGGTGAAAGACCCCATCATCGCCTTCGTCAGCCGCACGTTCCTGCTGTGGGCGGGGCTGTCACTGGTGATCCCCTTCGCCATCGGCGGCTGGCACGGGCTGATCTGGGGCGGACTGGTGCGCATGTTCCTGACCCACCACGTCACCTGGAGCGTCAACTCCGTCTGCCATACCTTCGGCAAGCGCCCCTATGAGACGAACGACGCCAGCCGCAACGAGTGGGTTGTAGGCCTGCTGGCGTTCGGCGAGGGCTGGCACAACAACCACCACGCCTTCCCGCGCTCGGCGATTCATGGGCTGCGCTGGTGGCAGTTCGATCTCTCCGGGCTGCTGATCGTCTCGCTCGAAAAGCTGGGGCTGGCCAGGGATGTCTATCGCATCCCGCCCGACCAGCTAGAGCGCCGCGCCGCGCGCACCACCGCCCTGCGCAGCGCCCGACCCGCCGCCGATGACGCAGGCGTCGCTGCGCTGACCGCCGCCGCGCCGCTGGCCACCGCTGGCAAAGAGTAGACGGGCTGGCGGTTAAAACCGCGCCTGGGAGGCCCTGCGGGGCCGCGAAGCTCGGCTCCGCCTGCCGCCTGCGCGGACTGGGACACCGATCCTGAACCGGCGCAGGCGGGTTTCGCGGCGGCTCGCAAGCCGCCTTCCAGGCGCGACTTCAGTCGCCAGCAGTCGAGCCATGGAATACAACCCATCTCATACTGCTCATATAGTGTGGTAGGATGCGGAGACAGAGGCGCTATACGCCGACCGGCCGCCTCAAACCACAGCATGAGGGAATGACCATGGCAGTCGCGGGTCAGTCGTACATTCAAGAGCGAGAGGGCGTGCTCTTCGTGGGCGCCACGCGGGTCACGCTCTCCAGCTTGATCGGCGCCTGGCAGACTGAGGGCTATACCGCCGAAGAAGCCCGCCTGGCGTTTCCGAGCCTCACACTCGCGCAGGTCTACGGCGCCATCGCCTACTACCTGGAACACCAGGCAGCGCTTGATGCTGCGTTTCGCGACGATGCCGAGCAGTATCAGCAACGTCGCGCTCAGGATCGGCAGGAGCGGGCCGACTTCTATCACCAGCTAGAGGAACGACGAACGCGCCTGAGCGGTTCAACAGTACAGCCCCCGCGCTCGGCTCCGGACGATCATCCTCAGGCGGGCCAGTGAGTGAGGCGTTGGAGGCTATAGAGCCGTTTGACGCAGATCCGCCGCGATTGTTGACTGACGCCAATTTCAATGAGCATGTCGTTCGTGGTCTGCGCCGTATCCGACCTGAGATTTTCATCCTCACAGCGCATCAAGCCGAGGTAGACACCTTAGTCGATCCAGACCTGCTTGCCTATGCTGCGCAGCAAGACCTGATCCTGTTGACGCATGACACACACCATGTCGCAGCATTTTGCCGACGTCCTCGCCCAACTCAGCCCGGAGGACTACAGCCCCGGCGTCTGGTATTCGCCTCAGACGCTGGCCGTCGGCATTGCAATTCGCGCCATTCTCGAAGTATGGTTGTGTAGCGCTCACATCGAGCATCGAAATCGAGAGTTACGGTTGCCATTGTGATACGCGTGGTATGCAGACAGTCAGATCAAAGGAAGTGAAGGACAGCTCATGGATTGGAAGCTCGAACTGGTCGTCATTCCGGTGACGGATGTGGATCGCGCCAAGGCATTTTACACGGAGAAGATTGGCTTCCATGCCGATCACGACCAGCGCGTGAATGAGCAGCTACGGTTCGTGCAGCTCACGCCGCCGGGGTCGGCATGCTCTATCGCGTTTGG
>DATAED010000223.1:0-1571 GCA_036258195.1 Ktedonobacterales bacterium | reverse complement strand
CACGTCTGCACCGCTTCAGGGACAGTGCGCATCACGCCCGAGATCAGCGGCAGCACCCGCTCTCTCTGGCGGTTTCCTTATTGTAGCGTCGAACCTCACCCTTCGCAGCGCGATGCTCTGCCTGTGCAATTCGCGACCCGGCAACTTCTTTAACGCTCCACCGCCATGGCCACGGAGTTCCCGCCGCCCAGGCACAACGCCGCAACCCCCCGATGCAGATTGCGATGCTTGAGCGCGTAGATCAGCGTCGTCAGCACACGCGCGCCGCTGGCGCCGATGGGATGTCCCATCGCAACCGCGCCGCCATTCACATTCACCCGCGCCGCAAGGTCCGGCACATCCAGCCCTACTTCTTTCATCACGCCCAGCGCCTGCACCGCGAAGGCCTCGTTCAGTTCGTAAAGGTCCACCTGCTCCTTCGACCAACCAGCCTTTTCGAGAACACGCTGGATGCCGATCACGGGCGCCAGCATCACCCACTTCGGATCCACACCGCTGGTCGCCTGCGCCCGGATGCGCACCATCGGCTCCAGCTTCAGCTCGGCCGCCTTTCGCACCGACGTCACCACGACCGCCGCTGCTCCGTCATTCACTCCCGGAGCATTGCCCGCCGTCACCGTGCCGTCCTTCTTGAATGCCGGCTTCAGCGCGCGCAGCGCCTCCAGTGATGCGTCCTCGCGCACGCTCTCGTCGCGGTCCAGCACGCTGGCAGACTCGCCCTTCTTCTTCGCTGGAAGCTGAACCGGCAGCATCTCCTCCTGGAATGCGCCTGCCTTCTGCGCCGCCGCCGCCTTCTGATGCGAGGCCAATGCATACGCGTCCTGCTGCTCGCGCGTGATCGAGTGCTTCTCCGCCACGTTCTCGCCCGTCACTCCCATGTGGTAGTCGTTGTAGATCTCCCACAGCCCGTCGTGGACCATCGCGTCCACCACCTTCGCATCGCCCATGCGAAAGCCGTTGCGACCCTGCGGCAGAAGATATGGCGCGTTGGTCATCGACTCCATTCCACCTGCGACGACGAACTCAGCATTGCCCGTCTGGATGGCCTGCGCTGCCAGCGCCACCGCCTTCAATCCAGATCCGCACACTTTGTTGATCGTCATCGCGCTCACGCTCGGCGGCAGCCCGCCACCCAATGCCGCCTGCCGTCCTGGATTCTGCCCCAGTCCGGCGGAGACGACATTGCCCATGATGCATTCGTCGATCTGCTCCGGCGCCACGCCCGAGCGGCGCACCGCCTCGCGTACGGCCAACGCACCCAGCTGCACCGCGCTGTAACCAGCGAGCGATCCCTGGAACTTTCCCGTAGGCGTCCGCACTGCGGAGACAATCACAACCTCTTCCATGCTCCAACCTCAACTTCCTGTGGCCGCCGCTGCTCCCAGTGGCCAACGTGTGAAGATAGCAGGGACTGAATTCCAGCGCCAATCGAGCAGCCCTCTGCGAGGACACTCCGGTGAACGAATCACAACAGCCCAGTGGCCCGATCACTCCCCTCTGGCATACCGCTCTCATCCTCGCTCTGCTGCTCGGCATCTCCGTGCTGAATGTGTTCACGCACCATCTCGCGG
>DATAED010000222.1:0-7040 GCA_036258195.1 Ktedonobacterales bacterium | reverse complement strand
GTCGTGCTGTGAGGTTCAGCTAGCCTAGCGCCTGCCCAGCAGGAAGCGCAGGAACTTCATCGGGCCGGAGTAGTAGCCCATGCGGCGCAGCGCGCGGCGGCGCATATTGTAGGGGGCGCGCATCCAGCGGGTCGCGGCGTAGTAGCCCGTGCGCGTCTTGATGCGCCGCTTGGCCCGCGTCACTCCCAGCGCGGTCCTGAGCGAAGGACGACGATAGCGAAAGAGCTTGAAGCGCGCCATACCATCCCTGCCTCTCCACACACACATTAGCGATAGAGCGAGACCACATAACGTCGGGCGGCGACCCCGAACCCGCGCAGGCGGGTTTTGCGGCGGCCCGCAGGCCGCCTCCCAGGCGCGATTTCAATCGCCAGCCGCCTGGCCGCCTGCGCTCCAGTATTTCACGCTGCGACGCAACCTGCAAGGCCGCGCAGGACACGACAACGCCCGACACAGCAGGAAACCCCTGTCGCGTCGGGCGTTCGCGCGCTCCATCCAGAGGCGGTAGGGAAAGAAGCCCGCCGCGCGTTGGATGGGTGGCGGCTAGTAGATGAAGCTCACGCCAGAGCCGGCGTGGGCATAGCGGTACGACACGCGACCGAAGCCGCCGCCGTTCCACCAGAACGCCGTCTCTGCCAGCAGGAACCAGCCATTGGAGTAGACGGCGACCACATGGCCGACGTGTCCGCCGCTGCTAGCGCCCTGCACGCCCGGCTGGAAGACGACCGTGGCTCCCGCGCGTGGCGTGTAGCCCGTGGCCATGCCGCGGCGCGCCGCGTTGCGTGTCCAACTGGCGGCGAAACCCAGCCCACTGACGTTGTCATGCGCCATCATCGCCGCGCCACTGGTGCACCACCCCCAGGAGTAGCCCTGGAAGGCGCCGCGTGGCTCTGCATAGGAGCCGTGCCCCGTCCACGCCCACTGGCTGATGCCGCGCGGCGCTGAGGAGAAGCTCGTCGTGAAGGTGTTGACGGTCGAGGAGTGATGGGATGTCGAGGTCGTGCGAACCGAGGATGAACCACCCCCGTTGGGAACCCAGCTGGAGTTGTCGGAGATGAGATGGCCGCCAGACCGATGCCAGCGCTGGGTGCAGTGGTACGCGCCGTTCGACCATCCATAGCAAAGCCAACTGCCCTGCACGCTATAACCGCGGTGATAGCGCAGGTTCGCAGAGGCCGCGTGCGCTGTGGGCGCAGACAGGCTCACCAGCCCTGTGGCGAGCGTACCCGCAACGAGGAGTGCGACAACAGTCGCCTGCGGGCGTTTCGTAAGTTGAAGCTGCAAGGGGAGTACCTCCAAGCGTGCAGCGGGACGCTCAGACCGCAGCCACTCCGGGCCGGTCTGGCGCAAGACGTTCCTCCTGGCGCGCGAGTATCCAACTCACACGACCTCACCCGACTCTCATCCGGAGACGCACGTTCCTGGCGTACTGGCGAGAGAAGCTGACCACACGGTGTCATTGGGACAGCGTCAGAACAGAGGGTCTGACGTCACAAGGGGAAACAGTACATCATCACGTGCGACATGCTGAGTGTGTGCGAAATCGAGTAGCCATAAAAGGCTAATCAAACTAGCCATTATAGGTCTTGTTATGGTCACATTGCGGCCCGTCTGCCTGAGCGTGGGCGCTGATCTGACCGCTGCGGAGTCGCGCTGAGGAGCGACGCAACTCCGCACGCCTGATCCAACATGAGGGTTCGCCAATGAGCGCTTTCCAATCTGCGCCCCATCGTGTTCCCATACGCAGCGTCTACACTCTCTGGTGCGAGCGGCGCACGCGGCGAACGCGCTGGCGTAGGACGCGATCCGCTCTATAGACGCACCGTGAATGCCAGAGTGTTTCGCGAACGGTTCGCGAACATGACCCAGAGGGGAGCAGGAACAATGCAGAAACGTGTACAGGCCGGGTGGTTTGGTCTGTTTCAGCGAACGGGGCGCGATGGGCGCTCGGCGCAGGCGGTGGGCGGCGAGCGCTACCCCGCCCATGCGACGATCATCCTGCCCGATGGCCAGCTGATGCGCGTTCGCAACGTCAGTCTGACCGCAGCGAAGGATGCGCTGGCGGCGCAGCGCGCCATCGAGCGGCGGCTGCGCGCGGAGATGCGCGCGGAGATGGATGAGCGGGCCACCCAGCACGTGGGATGAGTTGCCCGCGTAGCTCTGACCAGACACAGACTGCATACAGCGACGCTCCCTCCAGTTCGGGGGAGCGTCGCTGTGTGCGCTCACTTCTGGCCGCAGGCGATATAGAAGGGCCAGGTCAGCGTGCCGCTGGCCAGCTCTGCATGCACGAGCTCCATCGCCTGCGCGTGCTTCTCTGCGGTGATGAGCCCCTGCGCGATGAGGAACGCGCGCACGCTGGAATAGATGGCGAGATAGTCCGTCTCGGCCATCGCGCCCAGGCGGCCCGACTTCTGGCCAACCGGCAGGTAAACGATGCGGCGCTGCACATTGCGCGCGCCCGCCTGCTCCAGACATGTATCGATGCGGCTGGCATTGGTGAACGACATGCCGCGCTTCTGGCTCATCTGCTCACCCAGGTCGTTCAGCATGGAGATGCCGGGGCCGCCGGGCAGCAGATCGCCCTCGACCAGCTCCACCCAGCCGCCGGGGCGTGTCACACGCAGCAGCTCGCGCGCCTGCCGAACCCACTGCTCGGTCGGCAGCGCGACGATCACCAGCCGCTGGTGGACGAAGTCGAAGCTGGCGTCGGGGAAAGGCAGCCCTTCGAGCATATTGCCCTGAATGAACGTGAAGTTGTCGGGGCGCTGCATCGTCGCACCTGTCTCCACGGGAGGCTGCTTCAGGTCGAGGCCGACGACATTGGACTGCGGGAAGAGCTGCGCCATCTCAGTCGCCCAGCGGCCCGTGCCGCACGCCACATCCAGCATCTCGCGCGGCTGGCGCAGCGGCGCGGCGTAGTTGCCGCGCAGCGCGTAGCGCAGCATGTAATGCTGGAAGTCGAGGCGATTGAGCTCCTCGTTATCGCTGGGGAGGATGTACGGGACGCCGCGCATGAAGCGCCGCCCGCCAAAGGTGCGCGCCGCCACCGTGGGCTGTGTGGTGGCGCTGGCGCGCTTGCGACGCCAGAAGGTCAGCCATGCCATGTCGGTGTCCATCCTTTGCGTTGGTCGAGGGAGCCCTCGCGCCAGCCGAGTACGCTGCGACGCACGCTCGCTGATGGCTATCAGTCTACGCGCGCTGTCAAGGGCAGGGGCGGTCGTCTCCAGGGCCAAGTTCGCGGCCATGATGAAGATGCACGTGTTGACCGGGGATCGTGCGGCGCGGAGCAACGGGCGGCTGAAGCCGCAGCTACGTGGCCTGTGGGCCGCAAAGCCCGCCTGTGCGGGCTGGGACAGACCCGTTTCTAGCCCGCGCAGGCGGGCTTTGCGGCGGAACGCCCTTAGCCTGCGGCTTCAGCCGCCCGTGCGAGCCTGCGCAAGCCATTACCCGACCTACAGGCGACACATCATCAAGGCCGAGAGCGCCCGAGAATGCGCTGCTCCTGCGGTCGTTTCCTTGCGCGCCAAACGCCCTCCCTGCGGGCCGAACACGACACGCGGGGAGGGCGTTTGGGATCGCCTGGCTGGTGAACGCCGCTGCGGGCGGCGGATCAGGCGGGCGCCTGCCGCAACCCGCTCGGCAGCGGGCTGGCTAGCAGCCGTGGGCGACGGTTGGGAAGTTGTTCAGGTAGGTGTAGTAGCCACTCTCAGCGCGCGAGGGATCTTCACGCGCGAACCACGAGTAGTGGGTCTCATCCTCTGGATGGTAGGTAATCCCATTGCTCATGCTGATCTCGAAGCCATAGCCCACCACCGGGTCACCGGTCTCCAGGTCGCTGGAGCAGCCATACTGCGGCGCAGTGGGGGTCAGCCACGGATTGACGGCGTTGTTGACGAACGGATCGTCGTAGAACTCCTGCACCTCATGGCTCAGGGCGTGGATGTCGGCGATGTACGAGAAGGCATCGCCGGGGTTTGTCGCGAAGATGCCCTGCGTGCTGTACGAGGCGAACATGAACGTCTGCACCTGCTGCTTGCCATTGCCATTCAGCGAGGAGAAGGCGCCGTGGTAGCCCAGCACACAGCAATTCGCGGTGTTGTGGCCCAGATACAGGAAGGTGTTGTTGACGAGGATGATGGGCAGCGTATGGGGGTCGATGTGCAGGCTATTGATGGCCTGATGCAGGCGAGTGCTGAACCAGTTGTAGTCGAGCAGACCGATGTGCGCATGCGAGCGGCTGCCGACGACGATCAGGCCAAGGTTCTGCGGCACCACGAACGACTGCGTGGGCAGCACCGTCGGCTGGCCGAGCAGCACATGGTAGCCCGAGCCCGTCATGCCCCACTGCGCCCGGTAGATGGCGTCCGCGACCTGCGTCACATCCGACGGCTCGTGGACGGTGCGACCGGCGTTCAGCGAGGGCGGCGCGCTGGCGGTCGCGCTGGCCGCCGCGCCGACATCCGACGACTGGAACATTGGCGACTGGAGGACGTTCGTGACGTTATCCGCGCCGTTGAGCGTGTGGAAGTTTGGATCGGCGGAGGTGGTAAAGGTGAAGCTGAACGGGATGATCTCGGTCGGGATGACCGTCGTCGCATTCCCATTAGCCGGGTTCGTGCCGACCATCGTATACGGATAGGTCACGCCGTTGGTGGGGTCGGTGAACTGCGAGCGGAAGTAGGGGATGGTGGTGGCAGTGGCGGAGAAGTTGGTGACGCTCGTGTCCGTGGTGAACATGGCGTTCCCGATGCCATCACCGCCCGTGTTGGCGCTGGCCTGCGCTCCCCCGCTGGTGAACACCATGCTCAGGGTGAGGGCGGCAATCGCCGATGTGGCGCTGATGATCCGACGCGATTTGTTGCCGAACATGACGACTCCTGTTCTGGCGCAGCAGACCGTGGGATGGCCTCTGCTCTGTCGCAGCTGTGTACAGTTCGTCTGACGCACGCGCGAGGATGACGCCAGGCGACGATCATCTCGCGCACGTAGTGGATCGATCTCGCTCCAGGGCGAAGCGGGATCGCGCAGGTCGCGCCTGCGTGGTGGAGTGCTCGCAAGGAGCGCCACGGCACGGCGACACGCGACCGTCCGGGAGCAAGCAGAATGCGTGCCAGCGCTCCCGGCTCTGCACGCTGAGCGCGCAGAACATAGTGTCTAAAACGCAGCGCAAGGCATCGCCGTAACGCAGAAGCGAGAGAGCGCCATAAAATTCGGCTCAGGGGCGTGGTGGAGGGCGCAGAAAAGCGGCGGTCTGACCGGAGCGCTCACCCCGGAAAGCCGTCGCTGTCTGCGTTGTCTGCGTTGTCTGCGTTGTCTGCGCAAACGCAGCATCGACTGGAATCGACTGGAATCGTTAGAAGTAGTTTGTGCCGCCGTATCGGCCATAGCCGCCGGGACTACCAAAGCCACCGGGGCGACCATAGCCGCCGTACCAGCCGCGTCGCGGGCCCATGCCCCAGCGCAGCGCACGGCGGAAGAGCCACGGCCCAATCAGCAGCCCCCACAGCAACCCGCGTCCCAGCCCATAGCGCCGATGATGGCGGTACATATGGCGTGGGTAGCGCGGCATGAACCATCCGAACATCGATCGTGCCTCCCCTTGTTTCACAGGCTCACGTGCGCGATAGTCAAATCCTGGCGCCAGAGCTGGTTCCCGCTGGAGCCTCAGGCATGGCATCCTCGCGTGTGCGCTCGATGTGTCCTCACGGTGACGTTACGTTCTAACGACGACAGCGGTTGGCCGCGCGTCACACTTCAGCAGTGTCGCTGGCGGAATGCGCGCTACGCAGAGGTTCGCGCACGACGGGCGCCAGAACCCGCCGCGAGGCTCCTGACGTTAAGCTGTCAGGCGATTGTCAGGCTATTTCTGGGCTACTGGCTCGCCGTGGCGCCTGCCCGATGCGCTATAATCCAGAGGTTGAAGCGCAGCGTGGCGCAGATGAGTGGCAGGAGAGCGGCGCGTCGGACGA
This sequence comes from Ktedonobacterales bacterium, assembly GCA_036258195.1. Taxonomy (GTDB): domain Bacteria; phylum Chloroflexota; class Ktedonobacteria; order Ktedonobacterales; family JADMIN01; genus JAKAIY01. The sequence goes on along the minus strand of DATAED010000222.1, from coordinate 1,068 downwards.
GGCGTGTCAGACGTGGCTCAGATCAGGCGTCGAGTAAGGCGCCAGGCGAGAAGGTATGCCGAAGCTGTATGGTTGGGTGCGCGAGGTCGTGCCAGAGAGTCCCGCCGATCTCGCAGGCATCCAGCCGGGGGATCTGCTCAAAGCGATCAATGGCCAGCCCGTGCGCGACCTGGTGGACTACCAGTTCTATGCCTCCGAAGAGGAGCTGTCGCTGGGCATCGAGCGCAATGGGCGCGAGATCGAGGCGCTGGTAGCCAAGACCAGCGATGAATCGCTGGGCATCCTCTTTGGCGAGGAGCCTGCTCCCTTCATCCGCATCTGCGCCAATAAGTGCGTCTTCTGCTTCATCAAGGGGCTGCCAGAGCGCAAGCAGGCGGTGCGTGGGCAGCCGCTGGGTATGCGCGACTCGCTCTACATCAAAGATGACGACTACCGCTACAGCTTCCTCTTCGGCAACTTCATCACGCTGACCAACCTCAAGGAGGCCGACTGGCGGCGGTTGGAGGAGCAGCGCCTCAGCCCGCTCTACGTCTCGGTACACACCACCAACCCCGACCTGCGCCGCCTGATGGTAGATGGCCCGCGCTCCGGCGAGATCATGGAGCAGATCGAGCGGCTGGGCGCGCTGGGCATCACCTGCCATACGCAGCTCGTGCTCTGCCCCGGCGCTAATGATGGCGAGGAGCTGGAGCGCAGCATCCGCGAGCTGACGGCGCTGCGTCCGGTGATCGAGTCGATCTCGGTGGTGCCGGTCGGGCTGACGAAATACAACAACATGATCTCGGTGGAGAAGCTGCCGCCGCTGCGCTCGTATACCCGCGATGAGGCGCTGGAGGTGATGGAGCGAGTGGAACGCTGGCAGCGCCGGTTCGCCGCCGAGCCGGGCGCGCGTGGCATGCCGTTCGTCTACCTCTCGGATGAGTGGTATTACACGACGCGGCGACCCTTCCCGCCAGCGCGGCACTATGGCTCGTATGCGCAGATCGAGAATGGCGTGGGCATGACCCGCAAACTGTTGGACGACTGGCGCCACGAGAAGAAAGCGCTGGCGCAGCAGACTGAGCAGGC
>DATAED010000221.1:0-6473 GCA_036258195.1 Ktedonobacterales bacterium | reverse complement strand
GCCCAACTCGTCAGGCAGCGTTACAAGAAGTCGTGGCGCGTATTCGTGAGCAGCTTGAGCAAGGTGTCTATCCGCAGAACATCGGGGTGTTGTGTGGCAGGCACGAATACATGGCGAAGATGGATAGCGCCTTGCGAGCGGCGGGGATCGCGGTTGAGGCACAAGGTAGTCAAGGCCAGAATCGCATACACATCACACAACCGAGCGTCAAAATGCTGACGATGCACAGCGCCAAAGGGCTCGACTTCCCTCACGTCTATTTGGTTGGCCTGACAAATGATGGATTGCCGGGGGCGCGCCGTGACCTCCCAGGAAGTGATTCCTACAGCTCTGGACTTGAGCAGCAACGTCGCCTGCTGTACACTTCCATGATTCGCGCTGGACAAACGCTCGTCATGACCACAGTGGCAGGCGACGAACATGTGCTTCTCGCAGACCTGCCAAGTGGACTGTATCGCGATGAGCGAATCGCAGCAGAGTGAACGTAAAGCCAGCCACACGCTGGTAGCGCGAGAAAGGATAAAACCCAATGAGCGTGCCTCCAGATTCAGGCGTAGGATCCAACGTAGGCATCACGCATATCGGCGGACCGACCGCGCTGATCGAGATTGGCCCGTATCGCATCGTAACGGATCCCACCTTCGAGCCAGCGGGGTATCGCTACAATGCTGGTGGGCAGGAGATTCGCAAGACGGCTGATCCAGCGATCAGCGCCGTTGCGCTGGGAGCAGTGGACATCGTGCTGCTCAGCCACGACCAGCACGGCGACAATCTCGATCCAGCGGGCAAGGCGTTTCTGGCGCAGTCGCGGGAGACGCTCACCACGCCCGAGGGCGCGCAGCGGCTGGGTGGAAATGCGCGCGGCGTCGCGGTCGGCGAGACGGTCAGCCTGACCGGCGCAAGCGGCCTCGTCGTGCGCATCACGGCTACCCCTGCGCGGCACGGCCCAGAGCAGGTCGCGCCTGCCCTCGCTGGCCATGTCACGGGCTGGCTGCTGGAGTGGGAGGGCCAGCGCAACGGCGCGCTCTATATCTCCGGCGACACCGTGCTGTTCCCCGGCATTGAGGAGGTGGCGCGGCGTAAGCGCATCGGGATTGCGCTGCTCAACTGCGGCGCGGCCCGCGCAGAGCGTTTCGGCCCCTATGACATCACCTTCACTGGCGCGGAGGCGGCGCAGGCGGCGCGGTTGCTCGGCGACGCGACCATCATCCCGCTGCACTACGAGGGCTGGTCGCACCTCAGCGAGGGGCGCGCCGAGATCGCGCAGGCGTTTGCGGCGACTGGCCTCTCGCAGCGTCTGCGCTTCCTCCCGCTGGGCGAGGCGGTCACGCTCGACGTATAGGACGACATAGGGCGAACGAAGTACAGGGTCGCTATACGCGCTCGGCGCGATGCGGTATAGTGGACGGCAACCCGTGCTTGCGACCTGCTTTCCACGATGAGCGGCGTCCGGCGTGGGCCAGCCATCGCACACAGCGCGCAGGAGGGATCATGGACAACTCGACCGCTGTACTCGGCCTGAATCTCATTCGCCAGCAGATTCACGAATATGTCGCGATGAACTTCCTCTACGACGGGTCGTCCAGGCCGCTCGATGATGACATGCCGCTGGTCGAGAACGACGTGCTGGATCAGACGGGCGTGCTGGAGCTGGCGCTCTTCCTGGAGGAGACGTATGGCATCCACGTGGACGACGCCGACCTGACGCCAGAGCACTTCGACTCCGTCAACGCCATCGCCGACTACGTGTATCTGCGTCTGGCCAAATCATGACACGCGTGTGATGGCCTAGCGGCGCAGACGGCTGAGCAGGCCGCGCAAGCCGTGCGGGCGCGGCGCTGCGGTGGTCGCCATCGCCATTGCCTGCGCATAGACTCGCAGGGCGCGGAGCAGCTCGCGCAGTCCCGCCGCGTAGTCCTGTGAGCAATCGATCACCTGGATGTGCGCCAGCGCCGGGGGAATCGCGCAGGGGGCTAGCAAAATCGGCAGCACGCCGCGCTTGAGCTTCAGCGCACGCTGGTATTCCATCGCGCAGTAGGGCGACGCTACCGACTCCGGCGAGAGCGCCACCAGCGTCAGCGGCGCCCGCTGGATGGATGTCAGCAGATCGCGCCGCCACTCGCGCCCGCCCACCAGCGCGCTGCGGTCGATCCAGGTACGATAGCCGTTGTCTTGCAGGTCGTGGTCGAGCCGGTCGATGAGGGCCGCATCACGCCGCGAATAGCTGATGAACACCTCCAGTGGCAGGTGAGTGGTCAGCGGATCGGCGCTGGGCGGCGCCGGCGGCCCCGATGTGTCGAGGGCGGCGCCCGGAACCGCCTCACCGCGCAACCCCAGCGCCAGCGCCTGCGCGAACGCTTGCGCCGTGGGATAGCGCTGCGCGGGAACCTTGCTGAGCGCCCGCGCGACCACGGCGCTGGCGGGCGCGGGCAGATCGTTGCGCAATTGGCTGGCGGGCGGCGCCTCGCGCTCGGCCACCTGCGCCAATACCTGCCACATCGTCTCTCCAGTGAAAGGAAGTTGGCCCGTCAGCAGTTCATAGGCTGTCATCCCCAGCGCGTAGATGTCGGTCGCCGGGCCAATCGCCCCGCCACGCATCTGCTCTGGCGCGAAGTACTCTGGCGTGCCGACAATCACACCTGCGGCGGTTGTGATCGAATCGCGTCGCTCCAGCAGCTCCGCCAGGCGCTCCGCATCCTGAGGGAGCGCCTGCATGCCCTCGACGCTGGCCGAGCCAAAGTCGAACAGGCAGAGCTGGCCGCGCCCGTCGCGCAGCACATTGGCAGGCTTGACATCGCGGTGGATGACGCCCTGCGCATGGAGGTAGTCGAGCGCGCTGGCCAATTGCCCCACGCTGTCAGCGACCTCCACCAACGGGAGCTGGCCCATCGTTGCCAGGCGCTCGGCGAGGGTCTGTCCGTCGATGGCGGAGAACACGAGGTAGCTCACCTGCTGCGCGGCATCGAATCCGGCGTCGAGCAGGCGGATGATGTGGGGATGATCCAGCCGCCGCAGGATGATCTCCTCGATCTGCGTAGCGGTGGACTGATAGTAGAGCTTCAGCGTGACCTGTTGACCTGTTCACTGGTCGTCAGCGCGATAGACGCGCCCCGCTGCGCCTGCGCCGAGCCGCGCGCTGGTCTGGTAGCGCCCACCTATTAGCGTGTCCCCTGCATCCACCATCTGCCCTCACCTCCCCTGCAACACGCCGCGTCTGCTTAGCGGATAGTATACCAGACGCGCGCCGCGATCAGGCGCCGCGATCAGGCGCCGAGGCGCTGCGCCATCTGCTCGCCTGCGCGCCTGCCGAGGATGCTGCCGGGTAACACGCCCAGCGCGCCCAGCCCCTCCACTGCGACGCCCGGCGCGCCAGATTCGTTCAGGTCGCGCAGGCGCGGGGCCAACTCAGCGCTGACATCCAGGTCGACCGCCCAGGCGTGGCTGGGAGTCGCCTGCGCCAGCTCGGGCAGCCAGTGCTGCGCGCCACGCGCCAGCCGCTGGTAGTAGCTGGTCTCGCGCGGCGAGCCACCCGCCCGGCCATAGCGTCCGCCACTCGTGACCAGCCGCCCATCGCCGGGACGATAGTCGCAATAGGTGTAGGGCGCGGCGTCCCAGAAGAGCGGAAAGTCGGCGGGCAGGTCGAGCGCGTAGGCCAGCGCGTAGATGCGCGCCGTCGGCGCCGGGACTGGCCCCGTCGCCACGATCAGCCCTCGCGCGGTGATCGCGCGCCCGCCCGCCAGCCGCACGCGCCACTGGCCTGCCTGCTCTTCCCAGCCTGCCACTTGCGCGCGGCCAGCCAGCGTCGCGCCAGCCGCACGCGCCCGCGCCGCCGTGCGCGCCAGCAGCGTCACCGGCTGGATGCGCCCCTCATCGGGCAGCCAGAGCGCCTGTGTCACACGGCGGGTGTCCAACCGCCCGCCCGTACGCTCGGCCACCTGCGCCGCGCTCCACAGCTCCGCGCGCAGCCCCAGCGCCAGCCGTGCCCGCGCCTCGCGAGCCAGTCGCCGCGCCGCCGCTGGCGTCTCCGCCAGGCTCAGCGCGCCCGTCAGCGAGGCGGCCAGCAGCACGCCGGGCTGCGCCGCCTCCGCCACCAGCGCCAGTAGCTCGCGCGTGGTGGCGGGCCACATGGCGGCGTCGGGGCCGTCAGGCGGCAGATCGGCCAGCCCCATGTTGATGCCTGCGCTGAGGATGCCCGCATTGCGCCCGGTCGCGCCCGCGCCGATGACGGGCGCCGCCTCCAGCGTGAGCACGCTGGCCCCCGCCTGGCTGGCCGCCCTTGCCGCGCTCAGCCCCGCGATGCCCGCGCCCACCACCACCACATCCACCGCCGCGACACTGATCTGCGCGATGTCGGGCAGCGCCAGCGCCTCGGCCACGGCAGGCGCGAGCGCTGCGCCCCACGGCGCGTGCGGCTGCGCGGCTGGCCACGGGCTGGCGCCATCGGCGTGTGGCGCGGCATGGATGGCGCTGGCGGCTCTCGTCGGTGTGGATGTGTGGGGCGCTGTCATGGGGACGCTGACCTGCCTTTCGCGCCGCGCCGATACGGTTGGGCTACACGGGCCATCTCGGCGATGTCTCGCACCGTGCGCGGCTCTCTTGCCGACTGTACCACGCGGCGCGCATGAATTCGGGCCTGCGTCATTCGCCAAGGTGTATAGAAGCTGTTGGCGGCGCTGGCGCGCAACTGCGGCTTGCCTTTTGTCAACTGGCTGGGTACACTGATAGACAGACAACGCTTCCGATTTCTGGGAGATCGTTATGAAGCCCTCAGACCCTTCATTGACCGAGCTCGCGCGAGCGGGCTTTCTTCGACGCTACATGCCTTTCAAGGGCTATCACCTGGCTACCTGCTACCCCTGACCCCCTCCGCCTTCTGTTTCCGCGCCTCTCGCGGAATCGCGCGCTCTTTGTCCGGCCCAGCCCAGCAAAGAGGTTCGTCAGCCCTGACGCTTCACTCGCTTCACTCGCTGCGCTGACCGCGCCCCCTCAGATTGCTCAGATCACGCGCTTGTTGTTCGCGTAGTCTCGTCCACCAGCCAGCCTGGTCGCGCTCGCTGCGCGGCGCATGCCCTCGCTGCATGTCGTCCGCAGTGCGCAGACAGGTTCACGGCTCCCTGTATCCCGCATCAACCCGCAGAGCGCGTCGTTCGCACGATCGTTCGCACGCGCTTTGTATCCAATCGCTGGTCGCATGCCCCTCATCTGAGCGCCCGCCAGGCGGGTCGGGCCGAGGGCGCAGCGAGCCGTGACGCCTGAGCGCGTCCACGGCGATTGGCGAATGGGAGTCCACTGGAAGTAGCCGGCCGAAGCCTGACGCGCGCCGCACGCTTGGGGCGCCAGGCTTCGGGCGCGCTGGCCTCCTCGCCCCCCACTCGCCACTGCGCGACGCCAGTCAATGGCGCGCATGTGCGCTGACGACGTTTCAACCCGCAGGTACAAGGATTATATGAACGGTTCTCGCACACCGAAGGCCACCGACGCGCTGACGACCGCGCGCCAGTATCTCGACATCATCCATGCGGATTCACTCAGCCAGGATCAGGCGCAAGCGCTGGCGCGGCTGACCGTGGACAACTTCGCCAACCACTTCAACTCCGGCTTCCTCCAGTATCGCAAGTCCGTCACCGAGGGCGGCGACTTCGCCGCTGTCGAATGGAGCGGGCGCGGCGCGACCTTCACCGATGTGCTGGGCCGCACCTACATCGACTGCCTGGGTGGCTATGGGCTGCTCAGCCTGGGCTGGTCGCACCAGAAGGTGGTCGATGCCGTCAAGGCGCAGCTCGACCGCGCTCCCATGCCCACGCAGGAGCTGCTCGACTGGCCACGCGGCATGCTAGCCGATCTGCTCGCGAAGATCACCCCAGGCGACATCAACTACGCCTTCTTCGTCTCCAGCGGTACCGAGGCGGTCGAGGGCGCGATGAAGTTCGCCAAGGCGTCCACGGGCAAGAGCGGCTTCATCGCGGCGGTGCGCGGCTTCCACGGCAAGACAGCGGGCAGCCTCAGCCTGATGGGCAAGGCCAAGTTCCGCAAGCCCGCCATGCCCCTGCTCCCCAACGTCTATCACGTTCCGTTTGGCGACGCCTCGGCGGTGGAGCAGCAGCTCCGCATCGCGCGCGAGGTGGGCAACGAGATCGCGGCAGTCGTGATGGAGCCAGTGCAGGGCGAGGCGGGCGCGATTGTGCCGCCCGACGACTTCTGGCCACGCCTGCGCGCGCTGTGCGATGAGTACGGCGTGCTGCTGATTGCCGACGAGGTGCAGACCGGCCTGGGGCGCACGGGCGCGCTGTGGGGCGTCAACCACTGGAATGTGACCCCCGACATCATCTGCGCGGCCAAGGCGCTGGGCGGCGGCGTCATGCCGATTGGCAGCTTCATGGCCACGAAGCGCGTGTGGGAGCCATTCATTGACGATCCGTTCTTCCACACCACCACGACGGGCGGCAATCCGCTGGCCTGCGCGGCGGCCATCG
>DATAED010000220.1:0-10013 GCA_036258195.1 Ktedonobacterales bacterium | reverse complement strand
CATGCGCGCCCCCGAGCTTTCGCCGCGCATCACCAGCTCGCTCTTGATCTGCGTCTTGGCGCGCGATAGCTCATCCTCGGTGACGCCTTGCTCTTGCAGCAGTTGCAGCTCGTCCAGCATCACCTGCACGCACTCGCGCGCTTTGTCGGGCGAGGCGCCCGCGTAGAGGTAGCCCGCGCCGTACTCGCCGTTGGGCGCGAACATCGCCGCCACGGAGTAGACCAGCCCGCGCTTCTCGCGCACCTCGCGGAAGAGACGCGAGGTCATGCCGCCGCCGAAGATCTCCAGCGCGACATTGGCGGCGTAGTAGTCGGGGTCGCCATAGGTGGGGAACGGGAACGCCATGCCGATGTGCTCCTGGTTGCCCTCGCTGATCTCCACATTCACGCCGGTCTGCGGCTGTGGCTGCTGCGTGGAGGATTCTGGCGCCGCGCCTTCCCATCCGCCGAAGAGCTCGCCGACGCGCTCGACGGCGTGATCCCAGTCGAAAGCGCCCGCGATGGAGAGCACGGCGCCCTGCGGCTTGTAGCGGGCGTGGTAGAAGGCGCGCAGATCGTCGGGCGTGAGTTGCTCCACATGCTCGCGCAGGCCCATCGCGCGGCGGCCCAGCGGCGTGCCAGCGTAGAAGCGCTCGCGCACCAGATCGAAGATGCGGCGCATCGGCTCGTCGTCGCGGCGGCGGATGTCCTGCAACTGCACGCTGCGCATCTGGTTGAATTCGTCGTCGGGGATGGTGGGATGCAGCAGCACATCGGCGAAGAGGTCGAGCGCGCGGTCGAGGCGATTGCCGACGATCTGCGCGGTGTAGCGGCCATACTCCATGGCGTTCTCACCGCCCTTGCGTGCGCCGATCTCCTCGAACTCCTCGGTGAGCTGGCGCACGTTGCGCTGCTCAGTGCCCTGGAACATCATGTCGGAGAGCAGATAGGTGAGGCCCAGCCGATCCGCTGGCTCATCGCGGATGCCCGCCGCGACCTGCACGCCGAACGTCACCGACGCCAGGCTCGGCATGCGCTGGCCGACCATACGCAGACCATTCGGGAAGGTGTGCATGTAGTAGTTGGGGGCCAGATCGCTGTTGGGCTGGTTGGCGTTCTCAGCGTCGTGCGCGTTGGGCGTGCTCATGGTTTGGCTCAATCCTCATCCATCTTGGCAGGTGGGCGCTTGCGTCATCTCCAGTGGTACGCTGGGTATTGTACCGCGCGTGGGAGGATGCGCGTCGCCCTGCGCTGAAGGCAGCGGCGCATGAGTAGTCAGAAGGGAAGGATGACGACCAATGGCGACACACCAGATCACCCCACCAGCAGGATCACCATGCCCTGAATGCGGGACGGCTCGCATCCCAGCCGACGCGATCAGCTATGGCTACATACGAGTCGTGCGACCGGGCGCGCTGATTCCAGGGGCCAGTCGCGCCTACTCGAACTGTGCGGCGCTGGTCTGCCCGCAGTGCGGCCACACGACGCTCTACGCGAAGGATCCCGCCAAGCTGCAGGAGTCGTGAGAGGCGCGGACCCCACCCCCAGCCCCTCCCCCGCTGTGCGGGAGAGGGGAGCCAGGCGGCGCGAAGTGGGCGGAAACCCTCCTGCTCCCTCTCCCAGAGGGAGAGGGCTGGGGTGAGGGCCGCGCCCGGCGGTCAGAACATCTCGTCGCCCCACTCCAGCTCGAATTTGCCGAAGCGCACCATGTCGCCGGGCTGCACGCCAGCATCCTCCAGCGCCTTCAGCACGCCCAGGCGGCGAAGCTGATTCTCCAGACGATCCATGCCCTCGCGGTTCTCCGGATTGGTCATCGCCACCATGCGCTCCACGCGCCTGCCGCGCACGCGGAAGCCATCTGGCTCGCGCTCCACGGTGTAGGCGTCCTCTGGCTCTGGGCGCAGCACCGGGCCAGCCGCCTCGGCGGCGACCAGCGGCTGACGCGCCAGCGCCTCGGCCTCATCGCGGCGAATCTCGATCAGCCGCTGGGCGGCCGTGTTGAGCAGCTCTTGCAGGCCGTCGCCCGTCGCGGCAGAGATGGCCAGCGCCTCGTACTCGCGCTCCTCGGCGCGCTGGCGCAGGGCGGGCCAGCGGTCGCGCGCCTCCTGTAAGTCCATCTTGGTCAGCACGATGATCTGCGGGCGGGTGGCCAGCTCCGGGCTGTATTCCCCCAGCTCGCGGTTGATGGCCTCGAACTCTTCCCACGGCTCGCGCTCCGAGACGCCGTCGATCAGATGCAGCAGCAGGCGGCAGCGCTCCACATGGCGCAGGAACTCGTGCCCCAGCCCGACGCCCTGCGCCGCGCCCTCGATCAGTCCGGGGATGTCGGCGATGACGAAGCTGTAATCGTCGCCCTGCGTCGGGTCGCCCACCACCGCGACACCCAGATTGGGCGTCAGCGTGGTGAAGGGATAGTCGGCGATTTTTGGGCGCGCGGCGGTGACGACCGAGAGCAGCGTGGACTTGCCCGCGTTGGGGTAGCCCACCAGCCCGACATCGGCGATCAGTTTCAACTCCAGGTCGATCTCGCGCTCCTCGCCTGGCTCGCCAAGCTGCGCCTCGCGCGGGGCCTGGTTGGTGGCCGTGGCGAAGTGGACATTGCCCAGCCCGCCGCGCCCGCCGCGTGCTACCAGCACGCGCTGCCCCGGCTCCGTCAGGTCGGCCAGCAGCTCGCCCGTCTCGGCGTCGCGGGCGATGGTTCCGGCGGGCGCCTTCAGGACAAGGTCATCGCCTGCCGCGCCGTGCATCTTCTGGCGGCCACCGCCCCCACCGCTGGTGGCGCGATGCCGCTGGCGATAGTGGTAGTCCACCAGCGTATTCATGCCAGGGTCAGCCTCTAAATAGACGCTGCCACCGCGTCCACCATCGCCACCATCTGGCCCCCCATAGGGGACGAACTTCTCGCGGCGCATGTGCGACGAGCCATTGCCGCCGTTGCCTGCCGCCACAAAGATCTTCGCGCGGTCGTAAAATTGCATGCTCGCGTCTCCTCCCGCGCTCCATTCCTGCGCGTGGCGCACTGCGGCGGGGCGCCACTCCCTCAGGGAGCGCAGCCATGCGCTGCGTGAGGAGGGGCGTCCCGCCGCCGCTGGCGCCCGATGGCGCACTGGTGGGCCCAGCAGGGATCGAACCTGCGACGAATCGGTTATGAGCCGACTGCTCTGCCGCTGAGCTATGGGCCCGCACACCGCCAGTGATCCCATCTGCTAGAGCTGATGGGCGCTGGCTGGCACAGTGTATCACATCGCCAGACGCCTACGGGACTTGCGCATGGTCGCGGCCTTGATGATGATTCACGTGTGGATGGGGCCTATCAGGTGGCGCGTGGGCTGGCCCCCACCCCCAGCCCCTCCCCCGCTTTGCGAGAGAGAGGAGCTACAAGGGCGTTCCGGCATGCGCGACAGCTCCGGCTCCCTCTCCCTCTGGGAGAGGGCTGGGGTGAGGGCGCTCGCCCGACGATACCCCAATCAATACGTGAATCATCATCACGGCCGAGAGCACGGAGCAGGCGGCGGGATGCGCTATACTACAGGGAGCCATCGCCACATTCCTCCAGCGTCTTCCGGCTTCTGCGGGCATTCATATCAGCGATGGCTCAAGGAGTGTCCCCTATGATTTACAATGTCGCCCAGCTCCTCAAAGATGCCCCCGGCGCCACGATGGATGTCGATATCGACAGCGATGATAACCTCGACCTGCGCGATGGCGAGGCTGAGCTGGCCGGGCCAGTGACGGGGCGCTTGCGGCTGCACCGCACCAACCAGGGCATCTATGTGGATGGCGTGATCCAGGCGTCGGTGCGGCTGGAGTGTACGCGCTGCCTGCGCCCCTTCACCCAGACACTGACCTTTCCACTGCGTGAGGAGTTCTACCCCATCATCAACGTCACCACGGGCGCGCCGGTGGATGGCCCGCACGACGCTGACGCCTTCGCCATCGATCAGCACCACCAGGTCGATCTGCGCGAGCCGATTCGCCAGGCGCTGGTGCTGGCGTTGCCCATGAAGCCGCTGCACAGCGAGGATTGCGCAGGTCTCTGCCCCCACTGCGGCAAAGACCTCAACGACGGCCCCTGCGACTGCCCGCCAGAGGAGGATGCCCGCATGAGCGTCTTGCGCGACCTGCTCGCCCAGGCTGGCGAGAACAGCCAGAACTGAGACCTCTCCCCCTGGCCCCCTCCCCTTCAGGGAGGGGGAACCTGGGCCAGGCGACGTGGCGCAGGGCGAGATGAACCGAAATCGCGGAGTCGTCATGCCGACGTGTTCCAGATGTCCACGTACGCGGGTCGTTTGCCGCGCCAGAGATAATCCGCCCAGAAGCACAGCGCATAGCCCACAGCCTCGCCCCAAGCGCCAAGTCGCAGGAAGTAGACGGCCATGAGGAGCGTCAAGCCCAGGACTAATCCTCCCAGCAGGCAGACGATCAGGTAGAGCAGCGCCAGTGAAGGTCTTGGCGAGATCACCCGCGCGATGCCTAGAACGCCTAGCGCCGCCGCCGCAACCAGCGGGAGTAGCGCCAGGCTGATCCCGAACAAGGAGGCGGGAGAGCCACCAAGCGCCTGCATGTTGTTTGCGAATTCACTTACCCAGTCCCATCCAGTAAGCGTAGTGTAGCCTTCCAGGGTGGAAAGGAATGGCAAGAAGAAGTAGCTGAGGATGACGCTGGCCACGCCGAGGAGGCAGAGTAGCAGCGCGAGGAGCCTGCGAGGCCGCGATGCGCTGGGCGTGGCAGCCATGCGGCGTCTCCTTCAGATGGCGCGCCCTACACGCGGCATACTGTCTCAGCGTTATTGAGAGCGATTGCAGCATAATCGCCGCCTGATCGTCATGTCAAGCGCATGCGAGCGCAATGGTGTGTAGCACATACAGCGAGGCGCCCGCTGCGAGAAAACTCTCGTGGCGGGCGTCTGCTTGTCTGGTTGCTGCTTGGATGGCGGCTCAGCCGGAGACGCCAATCGGCCCCATCGGCTCGACGACGCCAGCCAGCGGCCAGCGCGGCGCGCCGACGCGATAGACGATGCGCGCGATCTCCCACTCCGGGCGCTCGGCTCCGGAGGCGATGCTGGCCTTGCGACGCGAGCGCGTGGCCTTGGCGATGGGCCAGGTGAGCCAGCGGCTCAGGCTGTATTTGCCCAGCGGCGTCAGCTCGTAGACGCTGCCCTGCCGGAAGCACGGCACGCCAATCGCCCAGACGACCTCATCCGTCCCGATCAACTCGAAGCAGGCGCGGTGCAGGCCCTGGCCTGTGGGGTCGGGGTCGATGGCGATCAGGCGGCCCAGCTTGCCCTTGGGGTGCAGCGGCCCACGCTCCCACGGCCCGCGCAGACGATGCGCCCAGCCCCAGCGCGAGTCCGCTTCGGGCTGCTCGGGGTCTTCGGGCGTTGGCAGCAGCGTCAGCAGCAGGGCCAGTTGTCGCCGTGGCAGCGCCACTACGCCATCTGGCTCGCCAGACTCCAGATGCGCCATTGCCCAGGCCATGTCGCTATGGTCGAGCACCGAGCCGGGTCGCTCCACGCGGAAGACGCCAGCGTCCGTCTCTACCTCTACAGCGGAGACGATCTGCGGCGCCGGGCGCTCCGCAGGCAGCGCCGAGGCTCCGGCGCCCTCGCTGAAGCGGTCGCGCTGGGCGGCCGCCAACTTGGCGCGCTTGCGTGCGGCCGAGCGCGCGGCGGATTTGGCGCGTTTGGCCATCTCCTCGGGCGAGAGCGTCACCGGGCCGAGGCCATCGGTGACGACCTGCACGCCCACCGGGTCGCCATAGGACTCCGCCATCTCTGGCCCGACTGGCGTCTCCAGCACGCTCAGCGGCGTGATGGGGCGCACGGTGCGCAGGTGGCCATAGGGCCGACTGACGCGGATAGCGCCGGGGCGATTAGCCCCCTCCAGCGAGCGCATGCCGCCCGCGCCATTGGGCAGCGCGATCAGCCAGACCTCGGGGTCGAGCTGCAGCGCTGCGCCGGGCAGCGCATAGGGCGCGTAGCCCGTGCCGGGCAGCGCCGTCGCCGAGCCAAGGCCGCCGTGCGCGCCCGTGCGCGGCGCGGCGGGATAGCTCGGCTGTGGATAGGCGGCTCCCACGACGCCAGGGATGGGATAGGCAGCGGCGCTGGCCAGTGGTTGCGCCTGGTAGGGGCTGCGCTCGTAGTCGTAGCGCGCGGCGGCGACAGGGCCAGTTGCCCCGCTCGCCTCACGCATCTCCGCTGGGGCGGGGGCGCCATTTGTCGCGCGCAGCAGACCAGGACGGCGCATCATACGCTGTGTATCGTCTATGAATGCCCGCATGTGTCCCTCCGTCCCGCTGATGAGAGCGGTTGGTGTGATGATTGCTGACTCCACAGCGCGCGCCCGTGAGCGCACAGCCCGTCTGCGTTCTTGCCTGCGATGTCGCACCGTTCGCCGCATGCTCCATTGAGCTACGCAAGAACCAGGCCGCCTGCCGCGCGTCCGTCGCTGGGGGCGTTTGTCCGCCTGAGCGCTCCCCTGCTGAGTGTACCGTAGAACGGCTGTTCGTGTCAACGCGGGTGAGCGTTTCGTTGGCCCTCTGCGCGCAAGGGGAAAAATAGCGGGCAGGCAGTTGAGGCCATCATCTGTGGTGGTCAGATAGTCAGACGCGCGCGGGCCGATGGCAGCCACACGCGGGGACCGTTCCAGCGCGCCCATTAGTCCTGGAACGCCAGTTCTGGCGGCCCCGGCGTATGGCGATTTCGCGCTCTCTTCTCAGGATTCAGTGTGAACCCTGCGCGAGTGGGCTGAGGCTCAGGCTGGCGATCTGCCAATCGGCGCCGTGCTTAACGATGACGAGCGTGGCGCGGAAACTGCCGCTGGCGTCATGCCCCTGATATGTCGTTTGCTGCGTCTGCTTGCCGATCAGGATGGCGGTTTCGCCATAGCGGCGCTCGCTGACGTCGTCCCAGGTGAACGCTTTATTCTTCAGGTCGCCCGATGTGTAGCGTGCGATCCACTGTTGCTTGGTCAGCAGGAAGCCGCGCGGCCCGACGCCGATGAAGTCATCGGTCAGGTTTGCCTGGAGAAAGTCAGTATCGCCGCGCTGCTCGGCGTCGGCCCAGTCGCGACCCAGCCCCAGCACGATCCCTTCCAGTGGGCGAGTATCCATGGCGCTCTCCTCCTTGTTGATCTGCTCATTTGGCAGCGCGCAGTTCGGCGCGCTGTATCCAGTGATGGGCAGCATATTTCATGCCCGACTATCGCCCGACTGAGGCGCATCTGTGGTCGCTCGCACAGCGGCGGCATGGTACAATGGCGTCGCCAGGCGGCTGCCTTCTGCGCGCAGGGGGATGCGACGCCCGAGCGGCGTCAGAAAGGATGCGCGCAGATGCCACGAGCAAAGGCCAACGCCTCCCCACAACCTGCCAGCGCGGCAGGCGGCAGATCGGCGGGCAAGGGCGGCCAGACGGGGCAGGGCGGGCAATCTGCGACACTCATCACTGTTGTGCTGGCGCTGGCGCTACTGGCGGTAGGCGCGGCGAGCTACCAGGCGGCGACCCTGCTGCAGTATGCCGCTACCACGCCGCTCAACGCTACGGCTGCCAGCACAGCCGCGCTCGTCTGCGATACCCTCAAGCGCCAGGACTACCAGCAGCTCGTCACGTACATCGATCCAGCGCCCGTGCCGCCTGCTGTCACGACGACCTTCGACGCGCAGACCGCCCTCAACCAGCTACGCGCGCTCGACACGCAGGATGGCGCGGTCGTTGAGTGCTCTACCACGCCCTACACGAGCCAGAGCATCGTCTCGACCGACGGCGCGACTCGCTATCAGCTCACTCTGCGCCGCGCCAAAGCCACCCAGCCTAGCAGCGGCACGCTGGTGCTGCGCCGCCAGTCCGCAGGCGCGCGGCTGTGGCTGATCGGGCGTGACAGTTCATTTCTGACGGCTGCCTGAAGGTCTGGCCATTTCTCGCCACTTGCCCGTTGGCGTGCGCTCCCCTATACTGGCGGCAAGGCGTCGCCGCTGGGGCGTCTGACCAATTCTGGCGGGAGGGAAGCGCTATGACGACAGAGAACGAGCGGGAAGAGGAGTATCTCAACCCCGCAGGCGGCATGGTAGGCAAAGCCTTCAATGCGGTGCCACCCGAAGTGCAGCAGATGCTCAACGTCAAGCCCGGGCGCACGTCTGATCGCATCCGCCAGGTGATCTCGTGGGCGGCGGCGGTTGATCCGGAGGTGCTGCGCCAGCATCAGCGGCACGACAAACACCTCAAGACGCTGGAAGATATTCGCGCGGCGTCGATTCAGGAGCGCGATCAGGTGGCGCGCCACTTCGCCGCGCAATATCGGCATCGCGCTGCGCTGACGGGCGCTGTCACGGCGCTGCCCGGTGGCCTGTGGGCGCTGGTGGGCATGGGCGCTGATGTCCAGTTGACCGCCATCTACGCCGTGCGCATGGCCGCCAAGGTCGCCCAGTCCTATGGCTACGACACCTCGGTGATGGAGGAGCAGGCGCATCTGGCCGATGTGCTGGCGCTGGCGGCAGGCATCGACAGCCTGCGCGGCATCGGCAACTGGGTGACGCGCGAGGGTGTGGCGCAGGTGCTGCCTGATCTGCTGCCGCGTGTGCTGGCGCGCGTGAGCGTGGAGCTGACGACCGAGCAGGCCGCCAAGTGGGTGGGGCGTATCATCCCAGGGGTCAGCGCGGTCATCGGCGGCGCTGTGGACTATACCTTCCTGCGGGCAGCCGGGGAGCGCGCCATCGCCCACTACCACAATCGCGCGTTGGCCGAGCGCAACGCGCTGCCCCCGCCAGAAAATCATCCCGCGCTACCCGCCGCCGCCTCGGCGGGCGCAGCCGCCGCGTTGGCGCCGCGCATCATCGAGGCGGAGAGTGCGTCCGCTGAGCCGCAGCCGCCTGCTGAGACGCCAGTAGCGCGCGATGGGCCAGCGCCATCTGCCGCCATCCCTGTCGCGCCTGCCAGGCCGACGCGCGAGAAAGCGCCGCAGCGAGTGCGTGAGAAGCGCCAGCGGCGACCGGTGGGCGTCTATCTGTGGCTCTTCGTCATCATCGTGATGGCCGCCACCATCGTCGCCTGCGTCGCGCTCGGCACGCTGCTCTCCAGCGCAATCCATCTGCCGCTGTAGGCTGCGTTTGCAGCCTGCGTTTGCAGCCTGCGTTAGCCGCGCATTAGCCCCGTGGCGGGATGTACTGCACTGCCCAGTGGTTGCCATCGGGGTCGTCGAAGTAGACGAAACGACCCCACGCCAGATCCTTGATCTCGCTGACCGGCGCGCCGCGCTCGACCAGCTCCTTGTGGGCGGCCTCGATGTCGGAGACGACCATCTGCAAGCCCTTCACCGAGCCGGGCGCGGCGTCGGTGAGGCCCTCGCCAAACGCGATAGAGCATGCCGACCCCGGCGGCGTGAGCTGCACGAACCGTAGCTGCTCATTCACGCGCTGGTCGTGATCGGCATGGAAGCCAATCTTCTCCGTGTAGAACGCCTTGGCGCGATCCACATCCGTCACCGGAATGACGACCAGTTCGAGCTTCCAATCCATGAGCTGTCCTTCACTTCCTTTGACCTGATCAGCAGGCTCTCATTGCCTGAGAAGTCGGCATTATAGCATAATCAGGCGCGGGAACCACTCTGGCATGGAGCGCTGGGCTGCTGGCGATTGAAGTCGCGCCTGGAAGGCGGCTTGCGAGCCGCCGCGAAACCCGCCTGCGCGGGTTCAGGATCGGTGTCCCAGTCCGCGCAGGCGGCAGGCGGAGCCGAGCTTCGCGGCCCCGCAGGGCCTCCCAGGCGCGGTTTTAACCGCCAGCTCGTCTACTCTTTGCCAGCGGTGGCCAGCGGCGCGGCGGCGGTCAGCGCGGCGACGCCTGCGTCATCGGCGGCGGGTCGGGCGCTGCGCAGGGCGGTGGTGCGCGCGGCGCGGCGCTCTAGCTGGTCGGGCGGGATGCGATAGACATCCCTGGCCAGCCCCAGCTTTTCGAGCGAGACGATCAGCAGGCCGGAGAGGTCGAACTGCCACCAGCGCAGCCCATGAATCGCCGAGCGCGGGAAGGCGTGGTGGTTGTTGTGCCAG
>DATAED010000219.1:0-8036 GCA_036258195.1 Ktedonobacterales bacterium | reverse complement strand
GGCGGGCGCCGAAGAGCGCGCGGCCCAGGCGCACGCAGGTGGCGCCCTCTTCGATGGCGACTTCGTAGTCGTCGCTCATGCCCATCGAGAGCTCGCGCCAGTCGTCGGCGCCGCCCAGCGGTACCTCGGCGCGCAGGTCGTCGCGCAGCGCGCGCAGGCGGCGGAAGAAGGGGCGCGCATCCTCGGCGCGCTCGGCGATAGGCGCCACGCACATCAGCCCCTGCGGGCGCAGCCCCGGCGCCCGCGCGACGATCTCGCGGGCGGCGGCGCGCAGCAGGCCCGCATCGGGCGCGAACCCCGACTTGCTGGCCTCTTCGCCGATGTTGACCTCCAGCAGGATGGGCAGCGGACGTCCCAGCGCCACAGCGCGCGCGCTGAGCGCCTCGGCCAGATGCTGGCTATCCACCGACTGCACCCGCTCGAAGAGGTCGAGCGCACGGGCGGCCTTGTTGGTTTGCAGATGGCCGATCAGCTCCCAGCGCACGCCCGCCAGCAGCCGCGCGACCTCGGCGTCCTCCGCCGCGCGCTGCGCCAGTTGCTCGCGCTTGTCGCGCGCCTCTTGCACGCGGTTCTCGCCGAAGGTGGTCAGGCCGAGCGCCGCCGCCGCGATGAGCCGCTCGGCTGGCACGGTCTTCGTCACGGCGATCAGGCGGACGGCGGCGAGGTCGTGGCCAGCGCGAGTGGCGGCGGCCTGCATGCGGCGGCGCACATCGGCGAGCGACGCGGTCAGCGTTGGGTCGTCAGCCAGGCCCTCCATCGCGCGCTCCTCCCTCATGCTCGCCAGGCGGCGGCCACGCTCAGGCCGCCAGCCCGATCACCACGCCGAAGCGGCCATCGGCGTGCCTGCGCATGCGGTGCGAGTAGAAGAGATCCTCCTCGGCGCAGCCCGTGCACCACGGCGCGACTTCGAGATGCTCTGGCCGCACGCCCGCCGCCAGCAGTTGGCGCGCATTCGAAGCCGTCACATCCAGATAGAACGCGGGCTGGCCCTCGGCGTTGGCGCGCTCCTCGAAGACAGCCGCCTCACGCGCCAGCGGATGAGCGGCGAAGGCGGCGCGCACCCGCTCGTCGACGCGATAGCAGCACGCCTGGATGGCCGGGCCGACCCCCGCCAGCAACTCCTCCGGTCGGCTGCCGAAGCGCTCGGACATCGCGCTAATGGTCTGCGGGGCAATCGCCGCCGCCGCGCCGCGCCAGCCGCCATGCGCCAGCGCTACCACGCGATGACGCGGATCGAAGAGCAGGATGGGCGCGCAGTCGCCGAAGCCCCAGAAGAGGCCCAGCCCCGGCTCAGTGGTGATCATGGCGTCGGCGGAGATGTGTCGCAGCCGCGCGCGGGTCTGCTCGATGCTCTCCTCGGCGTCGCGCTCGACCACGCAGATGTCGGCGCCATGCACGATGTGTGTGCTGATGAGCGGCAGCCCCATTGCCCGCGAGACGACCGCCTGATTGCGCCGCGCCGAGGCGGGATCATCACCTGTGGTGGCGGCGACGTTGAGGCCATCGAAGGGAGGTGCGCTGTGGCCGCCTTTGCGTGTGAAGACGCCGTGCTGCAGGTCAGCCACGCCGCTCAGATGCTCATAGAGCAGATAGACACACTCGTCACCCTGACGCTCGATCACCCTGAATCCTCGCTTGCCTGGCACGCATCGTCATCACCGCTCTGGCAGCATAGCACGACGCGGTCGCCAGCGGCCACATGCTACCCACTCTGGCTCAAAGCATAGGCGATGTGCGCGGCGATGGTGGCGTTGTTCAGCAGCAGGGAGCGATTGGCGGCCACGCTCTCGCCGCCGGTCAGCTCAGCGACGCGCGCCAGCAGCCACGGGGTGAGGCGCGGCCCGCCAACGCCCGCCGCCTGCGCCTCGGCCAGCGCCTGCTCCACCGCCGCCTCCACCTGCGCGCGGGGCAGCGCATGCTCCGCCGGGATGGGCGCGGTGACGAGCAGCCCGCCGCCCAGCCCGCTCTGCCACTGCGCCCGCGCGATGTCGGCGACCTCCGCCGGGCTATCGGCGCGGTGCGGTGTGCGCAGGCCACTCTCGCGCGTATAGAAGGCGGGCAGCTCATCGGTCTGGTAGCCGATCACCGCGACGCCCTGCGTCTCCAGATATTCCAGCGTCAGTGGCAGATCGAGGATGGACTTGGCCCCGGCGCAGACGGTGATGACGGGCGCGCGGGCCAGCTCCGGAAGATCAGCGGAGATGTCGAAGCTGGCGCCCGCCTCGCGATGCACTCCCCCAATGCCGCCGGTGGCGAAGACCCGCACGCCCGCCAGCGCGGCGCAGGCCAGTGTGCCAGCGACGGTGGTGGCAGCGGTGGCGTGGCGCGCGAGGGCCACGCCCAGGTCGCGCCGGCTGGCCTTCCAGACGCCTGGCTCCTCACCCAGCCGCGCGATCTCCTCCGCGCTGAGGCCGACACAGATGCGGCCATCGAGCAGGGCGATGGTGGCAGGGATGGCGCCCTCCGCGTGTACGGCGTCTTCCATCGCCAGCGCCACTTCGACATTAGCGGGACGCGGCAGCCCATGCGCGATGACGGTGGACTCCAGCGCCACCACCGGACGCCCTGCCGCCAGCGCCTCGCTCACCGCCTGCGCCACCCGCAGATACGCCTCTCCCGCCATCGCTCGACCTCCATCGTATCCACTGCCCGCTCAGCGCCTCTGCCGCCACATCTGCATGATACTCCTACGGTCATCACCCGATACCCAGCCCGACCCGCCACGCTTATAATATGTGATGGGCGATGGCGCCTGGCGCGCGATACGCCCCCCAATTTTGTGAACATACGCTGGACATATTCAGCTCCTAGAGAAGGCGGAGACGCCGTGGCGACACTCTCACCTGCCCCCATCGCGCGGGCCCGCGCGGCCAGTGGCTCGCCCATCGTCGTCGGCACGCGCGGCTCGGCGCTGGCCCTCTGGCAGACCAACTGGGCGCTGGATCGCGTGCGCGAGCGCATGCCCGACGCCAGCTTCAGCGTGCAGGTCATCTCGACGCAGGGCGACCACACGCAGGCGCATAATACACCGCTCGCACGGCTTGGCGACAACGGCGTCTTCGTCGCCGAGCTGGAGCGCGCCCTGCTCGACGGCGACGCGCCGGCCATTGCCATGCCGCCAATGCAAAATGAGGCGCTTGCGCTGGCCGAATCGCTCAACGACACATTGGACGAGGCGCGGCGCGACACGATCGACGCGGCAGTGCATAGCCTGAAAGATCTGCCCAGCGTCGTCACCCATGGGCTGGCGCTGACGGCCATCACCGAGCGCGAGGATCCCCGCGATGCGCTCGTCTCGCGCGCTGGTCTGCGGCTGGATGACCTGCCAGAGGGCGCGGTGGTGGCCACCAGCAGCCTGCGCCGCCGAGCGCAACTGCTGCATCGCCGCCCCGATCTGCGCATTGTCGAGATACGCGGCAATGTGGACACCCGCCTGCGCAAGACGCTGGCGCCCGACGGCCCGGATGCGACCATCCTGGCCGCCGCTGGCATGATTCGGCTGGGACTGGAGCGGCACATCACCGAATTACTCTCCATCGAGACGCTGACCCCAGCGGCGGGGCAGGGCGCGCTGGCGGTGGAGACGCGCGCCAGCGACCGTCGCGCGCGTCGCCTGCTGCGCGTAATTGATCATCTGCCGACACGCCGCGCCGTGCTGGCCGAGCGCGCCGTGCTGGCGGCGCTGGGCGGCGGCTGTCTGCTGCCGCTGGGCGCGCACGCCAGCCTGCTGGCTGATGGCGAGACACTGCGGCTGCTGGCGGTGGTGGCCAGCCCCGATGGCCAGCGGCTGCTGCGCGTGGAGCGCACGGGCAATGCGACGCGCCCGGTGGCGCTGGGTCATCTGGTGGCGCGCGAGCTGCTGCGCCAGGGCGCGGGCGAGATCGTCGCCGCCGTAGTAGGCGGGAGCCACCCATGACCACCAACACGCCGCGCGCCGCGTCCGACGAGCGCCCCGCCGACGATGCGCTTCCGCTGGCGGGCAGGCGCATCGCCATCACGCGGCCACGCGAGCAGGCCGACGCCCTGGCGCGGCAGCTCGAAGCGCTGGGCGCACGGGTGACGCTGCTGGCGGCCATCCGCATCGCGCCCATCGAGGATAGCGCGCCGCTCGACGCCGCCATCGCCCAACTGGGCAGTTACGACTGGCTGGTCTTCACCAGTGTCAACGGCGTGGCCGCCTTCACCGAGCGACTGGCCGCCACCGACCACACCTGGGATGAGCGCGGGCTGGCGCAGGTCGCGGCGATTGGCCCGGCCACGGCGGCGGCGCTGGAGCGCGCAGGCGTTCCGGTAGCTCTGATGCCCGATGAATACGTCGCTGAGGGCATCCTCGACGGGCTGGGCATGGTGGCGGGGCAGCGGCTACTGCTGGCCAGGGCCGACATCGCGCGGCGCACGCTGGCGGAGGGGCTGCGGCTGCGCGGCGCGGAGGTGGACGAGGTGGCGGCCTACCGGACGATCCCACAGCCAGTCGCGCCGGAGTTGATCGAGCGGATACTAGGCGATGAGCGTGGCGAGCGGGTGGACGCCATCACGTTCACCAGCTCATCCACCGCGCTGGGGCTGCTGCAAGGGCTGGCGGCGACGGGACGTGAGCCAGTCGAGGCGCTGCGCGGCGTGGCGCTGGCCGCAATCGGGCCGATCACCGCCGCGACCCTGCGCGAGCATGGATTAGAGCCAGCGGTCGTCGCGCGAGAGTACACTATCCCTGGCCTGACCACCGCACTGGTGGCCTATTTCAGCGGGCAGAGCGCGCCAGATGACGCCGCCTCTCAGGGAGCATTGTGATCATATGAACGGAACCGCGCTCTTCGAGCTGCTGGCGGCGATCTGTGCGCTGCTGGCCGCCATCTTCATCTTCGATCAGCATCTGCACCGCCCGCGCCCGCACAAGCTGATGTGGACGCTGGGCCTGCTCTTCTACGGTCTGGCGGCTGGCGCAGACTTCCTGGGCGCGCTGGGCGGCTGGACGGTCGGCGAGTACAAGGCGTGGTACTTCTTTGGCGGTGTGCTGACGGCGGCCTTCCTGGGTCTTGGCTCGCTCTATCTGCTGGCGCCGCGCCGCGTTGGCCACATCGCCACCACCATCGCCGTCGTGATCGCGGTCTATGCGGGCGCGCGCATCCTCTTCTTTGCGCCGTTCTCGGCAGCTGACATCCATACGCTGGCGACTGCCCCCACCAGCGTCATCACCAATGTGCGGGCGTTCAAGCCGCTGCCCGGCGATCTGGAGATTGCGGCAGTGGTGATGAACATCCCCGGCGCGCTGCTGCTCTTTGGCGGCGCGGCGTGGAGCGCGTGGCAGTTCTGGCGCAAGCGCGCGGGCGGCTATCGGCTGGCCTCGATGATCCTGCTGGCGCTGGGATCGGTCTTTCCGAGCATCCTGACGGGCCTGCAAGCACTGGGCAATTCGAGCGGCGCGGCGGTGGGCGAGTTCCTGGGCGCGCTCTGCCTGCTGGCCGGGCTGCTCATCAGCCTGGATGTCTTCACCGTTTTCCGCGTGCCGTTCACCAACATCACGCTCTATGAGCGCGCGGCGTCCGCGCCCGTGGCGAAGGCGTCGAAACCCGAAGCGGCGCAGTAATCGGAGCTTCGGCGCCGCTTCGGGGCAGGCACGCTACTCCGGCTCCCCTCTCCCGCAGAGCGGAGAGGGGCTGGGGTGGGGGCCGCGCGGGGCAGGCGACGCAGCCCGCAAGGGTTCGAGACGTAGACTAGCGTTCATACCAAATTGGATTGGGTCGTTGTCGTTGGTGAGCCTTGGGTCATAACGGCGCTTCGGGGGCCGTGAGTCTCGTCTACAACTACCCAACCGAAATCCGCAACGCGCTACGAGGGGCGTTTTGCATCGCAATCGTTGCGGAAGGCGATTGCCATGTGGAGCAACTCGCGTAATAAACGTGAATTCTGGATAAGCGCGATACCCCCAGCGGGGATATGATGCGGTTTGTCACGACCCATCACGACCCCAGCGGGAGGTATCGCCAGCCATGAGTATACTCGACCTGTATTGCTCGGTGGATGCGTTTTGGCAGCAGTTTGAACCCTGGTGGGAGCGCGAACGGCTGGCCGCTCGTGTTTCCGGGAAGCGGCGCCGCCAGCGCGCGACGCGCCTGAGTCCGAGCGAGATCATGACGATTCTGATCCTGTTCCAGCACTCGGGGTACCGCACCTTCAAGGGCTTTTACACCCAGTATGTCCAGACCCAGTTGCGCGCGGAGTTTCCCCAGTTGGTGAGTTACACCCGCTTTGTGGCGCTCATGCCGCGCGTGCTGTTGCCGCTGACGGTGTATCTGCACACCCAATTGGGCGTCTGTACGGGCATCAGCTTCGTCGACTCGACCGCGCTGGCGGTCTGTCACAACGCCCGCATCGCTCAGCACCGCGTCTGTCGCGCTGACGCGCGGCGCGGCAAGACCTCGGTGGGCTGGTTCTATGGCTTCAAGCTCCACCTGGTGGTCAACGAGCGGGGCGAACTCTTGGCGTTCTGCCTGACCCCAGGCAATGTGGATGATCGTCGCCCCATTCCCCAGCTCATCCGGCGTCTGTTCGGCAAGCTCTTCGGGGATCGCGGCTACATCTCCGCCGCGCTGGCCCAGCACCTCCTGGTGGAGCAGGGGCTGCTCTTCATCACCAAACGCCGCAAAAACATGCAGCCCCAGGTGCTCCAGGCCGCTGATCGCGTGCTCTTGCGCAAACGGGCGCTGATCGAGAGCGTCAATGACGAACTCAAGAACGTCTGTCAGATCGAGCATACCCGTCACCGCAGTCCCTACAATTTCCTGGTGCATCTGCTCGCTGGGCTGATCGCTTACTGCCACCAGCCCAAGAAACCCGCGCTACATCTTGACGGCTGGCTCGCTGCCTTGCCAGCGGCGTAGCTTATCCAGAATTCACGTTAATGATGTCCGAACCGCCGAGCTTCAATCACAGCCAACTCGAGGACGCTCCTCACAGGCGAAGTGATGGTGCGTGTCACGTGCGGCTCGTCATGCGTATTCGGCACACAGCGGGCCTCGATCTCTGCGCGCAACGCGCTGAGGTCGATGTGCGACTCGCGCAGCATCGCCATGGCGCGACTCTCATCCACCTGCAGGATGCCCAGCAGCATGTGCAACGTGCTAATCTGAGGCTGATTGAGCCGTTTGGCCTCCTGCTCGGACAGCGTGAGCGCTCGGCGCGCCACGGCGGTAAACTTCTCGAATTTGTCGGGTTGCACGGGTTGTGCCGACTGTACGGGTTGCGCGGGCTCTGCGGGCGTCGTCATTGGGCCTCCTCGATCTCGGACTGTCAGTATACTGCGGGCATCAGGCAGCGCAGCAGCGCCTTCTCCTCGCTGGCGGGCAGCGGATACTTCGCCTGCGGGTTGAGCCAGAGGGTCGCCTGCCCACCCGTCGCTTGCCCCCACTGGCTGTGCTGCAGCACGCCGCTCAGCCGCATACTCTCGCGAATGTACGCGCGGGCGTCGGGCAGGCCGCGCGACGTGAACACCTTCTCGTCTTTGGCCTCCGCCAGCCGCCGCAGCCGTGTCATCGCCTGCGCGGCGTCGATGCTCTTGCGCGCGGGCTGCTCCGTTCCGACCAGCAGAATGTTCGGCAGGCCAGATGGCATCTGATCGAGCTTGTCGCAGATGGCGTTGGCCCACTGCGCGAACTCGCCCGCCGACCGCAGGCGCTTCACCTCGATGTTGAAAGCGGCTTTATCTTTCACCGTCACGGTGAAGTCAGGCCCGCGCGTCTTGCCAGAGAGGTATTTCTCGTACTCCAGCAGATAGCGGCGATCCAGCAGCAGATGGTAGGCGGTATCCAACTCTAATTGCAGGTCGCGCATGCTCTCGCTGGTGGAGACGCCGCGCGCCTTCTTGCGCACCTTATCGCGACTGGCGGTCAGGAAGTCACGGAAGCGAGCAGACGCCGCCAGCCAGATGCCGCACTGCGCGACGATAGGCTCCGCCGACGCGCCAAAGAGGAAGGCCAGCAATTCGTCGTCGCGCATGGTTCCCCCTCCCCAACCCCTCCCCCGCTGCGGCGGGAGAGGGG
>DATAED010000218.1:0-3228 GCA_036258195.1 Ktedonobacterales bacterium | reverse complement strand
CCCGTCTCGCGCCAGAGAGTCGAGATGGCGGCTCGCGGCGGCCCCTGAGCGGACTCATGCGTCGTGACAAGCTCCGCCCAGCCCTCGCCATCACCCAGCGCATAAGTCATGACGTCTGCTCCAGCGTTGGGCGGGATGGCCTGTGGCGCCGCCTGCCAGCCGGAGCCATCGTAGTGCGCGACGACCGGACGCACGAAAAATCCAGCAGATTGTGCGGCGGGAATGTAACCGCTGGCCCACACGTCTGTGGGCGACGTCGCCCGCAGGGTGGTCAACTCGGCGCCTTCGGGCTGGAGCATCACGCTCCACTGCCCATCTTTGAAATGGGCAAAGCGGAAGTGGCTGGCTTGGTCAGTGGTGGTCGCGGTCTCGCCCGCCAGCCATAGTTCTTCTGGCCCCACCGGCGCCACCGCGTAGAGGATGGGCAATGGGCAGATGACCGTTGACCATTGGCCATTCATCAGGTGCAGCAGCAGCATGGGACTCATCTGCCCCTGGCTGGTCTTGGGGGTGAAGGCGGTCAGCCAGACGTTGCCAGGCGCGAAGGCGCGCATCTGGGCGATGTAGCTATTGGCCACCTGCAATTCGTCCGGCAGAGGCGCCTGCTTCCACACGCCATCGCTGAGGTGGAACAGCACAGGATCATTCGAGTCCGTGCTATCGCCCGTCGCCCAGCCATCGGTTGGCGAATCCATAGCGATCTGACTGAGCCCCATCCCCTTCAGGTCAAATGCGACGGGCGACCACTTGCACTTGCTGAATCGCATGATGACGCCCTGGGTCATGTAGCCTTGATCCGACATTGTCCCGCCGACCGCCCAGCCATCCGTTGGCGAGGTCAGCGCCATGTCGGAGAGGACGGTATTGGCGGGCAGGTTTATGGACGTGGCACCCGGAGCGCAGGCGACTGGGCCGACGATGGGCGGGCTGATCGCTACGGTGGCCGTGGCGGCAGGGGCGGCCTGCCTTCGGATATGTGGCAGCGTCCAGAAGACGCCAACCAGCAGCGCCACGAGCAGCACAGCGGCGACGCCACTCAGCCAGCCGCGCTGCGCGACGCGCGGGCCATGCGAGCGGATCAGCGGGCGGCTCTCCACGCGGCGGGCGTCGCGCAGGGAAGCGCGGGCGTCCGTCTCGCTGGCCTCGGAGTTGACTGCGGCGATGCGCGCGTAGAGCCGCTGGCGCAGCTCTGGCCCGACCGTTGGGGCAGGCGCCGCGCGAATGATCTGGTCAATGGCGATCTGCTCGGAGCGCTTGCGGCAGGCGGCGCATCCTCGTAGATGTCGCTCGACCTGCGCGGCATCCGCAGGCGACAGCGCGCCCGCGTGGTGGGCCGCCAGCAGCGGCTCGACATGCGCCGTGGCGGATGGACTTCCCGACATGCTCTCACTCCCCCTTCATCTGCGCGGCGTCGTAGAGGCTCCGGAAGCGCTCGCGAGCGCGGCGGAGCATCTGGCGCGCATTGGCGGGCGTGGCGCCCAGCGCGGCGGCGATCTCGTCGCCTTTGAAGCCCTGGGCGGAGAGCAGCAGCGCGGCGCGGTGGCGCTCTGGCAGCGCCCGCAGGATGCGCTCGATCACGTCGCGCTCGGCGGCGTCGCGCTCCAGGTCGGCGCCCGAGGCGAAGAGTTCGCCAGCCGCCAGCTCATCGCGCTGGGGCGTCTCGGCGCGCTGTCGGGCAGCCAGCGATGAGAAGCTCAGCGGCGCGCGGCGGCGGAGCTGGCTGATGGCCAGATTGGTGGCCACGCGATACAGCCATGCCTCCGGGCGCTCATATGCCCGCAGCGTCTCGTATTGCCGCCACGCCCGGAAGAACGCCTCCTGCGCGACCTCCACCGCGACCTCGTGCGAGGGCAGCAGGCGGCGCAGGTAGCCATACAGCGGCTGTTCGTGGCGCGCGTAGAAGTCGTCGAAGCTGGCAGGAACAGTCGGCGGCGTGGCGCTGGCGCCCCCGGCCTGCGAGACGTGCGGCGCGGGCCCCGCGCTGGACGGCTGGGGATGGCTGGAGATGGCGAAGGGCTCCCCGCGTCGCATGGACGGCCAACCCCAGCGCCAGCGGATCGTTGGCCAGCGCCACCCGCCTCGAATCCCTGCGCCACTGACGAGCTGCATGCGCGCTTCTCCCTCCATTGACTCCCGTTGACTGCATCCTACCGGGCGCACTGGCGCGCCCATGCCACCTACACGCGCGAGGCGCCTCCATTGTGACAACGAACGCCTGCGCGCGCAGGGAGATGTGCGCTGCTTGCTCACTATCTGGCGCCAACGTTGCGCAGTGTGGCATGGTAGAGGTATCGACGCCCGATGGGGTGGACACGTCCGTCGCCATTGCGCCCTGGCTGTATGCTGATCTTGTCGCTGGCTCTAACGCGCTCATTCGCACGCTCGCTGACGCTCTGGATCTCCGCAAGGTGAGGAACGGCGCTCATGGATTCCTTCGATTCGACTGGCCCGCTCGAATCCTCTGGCCCCTTCGACTCCGCTGCCTCGCTCAGCCCCGATACCACGCAGACCGTCGAGACCCGCGCCCCGCTGACCTTCCGCCGCCAGCTCTCGCTGAGCGCGCTGTGGTTGGGAACCAACGCCATCTCAGCGGCGCTGCTGCCCATCGTGCTGCCGATCCAGATTCTGCTCTTCGTCGCGCCGGGCGCGGTGGGCGACGCGCAGCAGGCGGAATATCTGGGCTGGCTCTCGGCGCTGGGCGCCATCGTCGCGCTGGTGGCGCCGCCGCTGGTGGGGGCGCGCTCCGACCGCACCACCCTGCGCATGGGGCGACGTCGGCCCTACATCCTCGTTGGCGTGGTGATCGCCGTCATCGGGGCGTGGGCGCTGGCGCACGCCGACGACCTGAACACGCTGACGGTGACGTTCCTGATCCTGCAACTGGGGTTCAACGTCACCGTGGGAGCGTATCAGGGGTTGCTGCCCGATCTGACGCCCGAGCGGCAGCGCGGCGCGGCCTCTGGCTACATGGGGCTGATGACGATTCTGGGCAACGTGGGCAGCCTGGCGCTGGCGGGCGCGCTGCTGGCCAATGTGACGCTCACCAACGCGAACTCAGGCGCCGGGCGTGCGGCCATCGTCAACGGCGTGGCCATCTTCTACTTCACCACCGCCGCTGTGATGGCGCTGACGGCCATCGTGACGGTGGTCTGGACGCCCGAAACACCCTTCAGCGCCGATGAGGCCGCCGCGCTGCGCCCGGCGCCGCGTGGAGTGGGACGGCTGGAG
>DATAED010000217.1:0-2609 GCA_036258195.1 Ktedonobacterales bacterium | reverse complement strand
CGACGCTCAGCGTAAGGAGGGTCGAGAGGGGAATCCGTGCGTGGCTCAGCCAGAGCGCCAGCCCCGCGCTCGCCAGCCCGGCTGCGCCGAAGCTCACCCCCAGCAAGATGATGGCGTGCAGCGGGAGCGCGCCGATGCGCTGGTCAGCGGCCGTCTGCGATGTCGCTGATACCCTCATCTCGGCGTCTCCCTTCAGGCCTGCGACTGGGCGCGATGGTCGGCGCCGCGCAGCCCCAGCATTGCGTAGACGCCACTCAGCAGGATCAGCGCCCCCGCCACACAGAATATCGTATCCACCGGGCCGAATGTCATGCCGAAAACGCGGGCGGAGAAGCCCTGGAGCAGCGCGCTATCGAGGTAGCCCGCCAGCGCGGCGCCGATCAATGTGGCGCCCGTGCTGAGCGGCGTCAGCAGCGAGGAGACACGCCCCACCAGCCGCTCAGGCGTCTCGCGCAGCAGCAGCGGCCCGCCCGCGACATCCAGCGCGGCCAGCGGGATGCCCATGATGACCAGCGCCACCGACGCCGCGCCGAAGCTGCTCAGCCGCGAGTAGAAGATCACCAGCGCGCCCACCAGGATGGTCGAGATCCACAACGTGCGCGCCAGCCCGATCCGCTGCGCCAGCGCGCCCGCGACCACCGCCCCAGCGATCAGCCCGACGCCAAAGAACGTGCTGAGCAGGCCATAGAGATTGAGCGGCGTGTGCAGATTGTGGACGGTGAAGAAGACATCCAGCGCATTGAGGGCGCCCGCGCCGAGCATGGCCACGCCTGTCACCAGCGCCAGCGTACTCAGCGTACGCGAGCGCGTCAGGAAGACGATGCCTTCGAGCATCTCGTGGCCCAGCCCGCGCCGCTCCGCCTGGTCGGCCTGCGTTTGTGGGGAGAGTGTCAATCGCATGGCCAGCACAGTGATGGCGCCAATGCCGAAGGAGGCGGCGTCAATCAGCAGCGCCCACTCGGCGCCGAACGCCAGCAGTAGCGGAGCCGCCACCGCCGGGCCGACCAGCATGCCCACACTCAGCGAACCCTGCAAGAAGCCCATCGCCTTGGCGCGCGACGGCTCCGCGACAATCTGGCCCACCAGCGCCAGCGCGGCAGGATTGTAGAACCGCGCGCAGATGGCCAGCGCGGCGACGGCGATGTAGATGGCGGTGAGCGTCCAGGTGGTCGAGCGCGGGATGCTCGCCAGCGGGCCGATGGGCAGCAGTCCCGTCGCCGGGATCAGCGCCAGCGTGACAAGCGCGCTCACCACATACGCGCCCAGCATCGCGGAGCGCTTGTCCATGCGATCAATCAGCGCGCCCGCCAGCGGCGCGACCAGCACGGCAGGAGCCGACGCCGCGATGAAGACGCCGCTGACCGCCAGTGGCGCCCAGCTCTGCCCACGCCCAATGGTCGCGGCGATCCAGACGACCAGCGTGGTATTGAAGACGAAATCGCCGAAGACCGAGCCGAAATCCCCCAGCCAGAGCAGGAAGAAGTTGCGGTTGATGAAGAGGCCCTCGCGCGGAGCCTTGGCTACCTGTGGCGCCTGAGAAGCCTGATCGGGCATGACACTGGTATTCATAGCGTCGCCCCCTTTCCGTCTCTCAGTCTACGGACGCGCGGCCCCGGCGACATCGCCCGCCAGAGTGGACTCGCGCTCCCCCAAACGAGGGAGAAGGCGTCGAGACGAACACACAGTAAGCAAGTGGTTTCATCAAATCCACTTTTAGTGTATGCTGCCTCGTAGGCGCCAAGCGCAGTTTGCGTCGCCCCAGTTCGGTTGGTTGAAGGAAGGTGAGAATATGCTTGCCCGCGTGATGTGGCGCCGACTCCGGTGTGCTAGCTTCTTCGTTGGGCTCGGCTTGCTCACGGCGGCATGCGGGGTAAGCGCCCCAGCGAGCGGGATCACCTCGCCCAGGCAGACCGCTGCTCCATCGCCGACCGCTCCCATGACGATCTCGCCAACGGCGACATCTGACGCCATCGCAGAGTGTAGTGATCCATCCTCGAATGTGGTGTACAACTTCGAGAATCCACCCGGACCGCTGCCGACGACGATTCCGCTCCCTTCAGGCACGCTCGTCGATAATCATGGTCTGGGTATCCAGGCAGGCAGCGTGAACTATACCCTGTGCAGTCCCACCGCGACGCCTGCGGCGATTACGGCGTATATGGATTCCGCCCTGCCTGCCGCTGGATGGCTGCACAATAGCGCTCCGGCCTGCGATCACGCGCATGGGTATCCCTGGTACAAGGGAAACTACGGGATAGAGATCGATGTGGATATGAACGCTGCGCTGCCTCATCTGTGGGCCATTCAACTCTGCCCGCATGTGGGGCAAGGCTAGGTAGACTACTCCGTGACCGTCTGGTTCGCCTGCGGGTCGCTCGTCGCGAGTTGTGGATGACGCTCGGGGCGGCGCTTGGTGCGGATGATGCGCCCGGTGAAGGTGAAGTAGAGCGCCAGCGCCGCATCCAGCGCGATGCTCGCCTCCGGGTTGACGAAGGCCAGCGCCAGCGCCACCAGATAGAGCGGCCCACCCAGCAGATACTGGCGAGTGAATTTCGCGACCTCCTTGTCGTCCACATCGTCGGCCAGCAGGCGCCGATGGAGCGAGATGC
>DATAED010000216.1:0-20556 GCA_036258195.1 Ktedonobacterales bacterium | reverse complement strand
CTGGCGCCCAGGCGCGCAGACCGCCGCCGCGCGCAGGCGTCTTCTCTGCGCCAGACTCGCGCGGCGGCTCCGTAGTAATCGAGTCAGGACGCCTGGACACGAATCAGCGCTTCGCCTTTCTGCACGAGCTGGCCATTCTTCTCGGCGATGGAGAGCACGGTGCCGCTCACCTCGGATTTGATCTCGTTGAAGACCTTCATCGCCTCGACGATACAGACGACCTGCCCGGCCTGCACCGGCTGCCCAACCTCAACAAACGCCGCCGAGGCGGGCGATGGCGAGCCATAAAAGACGCCGGTCAGCGGCGCGACCACTGCGATCCCTGGCTCAACCGCAGGCGCCTTCTCCGCCTCGCTGCGGTGGGGCAGCGCCTTGCGGCGTGGGGCGCCATTGGCGCGGGCGCGTGGCGCGCTGAGAGGCGCCGACACCACCATCACCGTATCGGATTGCCGCCGTATCAGTATGCGCAAGCCATTCTCGGTCAGATCCAGCTCAC
The DNA here is from genome assembly GCA_036258195.1 of Ktedonobacterales bacterium. GTDB lineage: Bacteria > Chloroflexota > Ktedonobacteria > Ktedonobacterales > JADMIN01 > JAKAIY01. Next base: position 20,060 of record DATAED010000216.1, on the reverse strand, counting down.
TGACATCGCTGCCTTCCAGCGCCTCAGCCAGAGCCTTGACCCGGCTCACCAGCGATTGCCGTTCCGTAGGTCGCCTCCTCTATGCCAGCGCGCCACAGGCTGACATGCCCACTGCCGCGCGTCATCGTTCGTGTCGTTCGTCGCCGCTCGCCAGCCGCCTGCTAGCCGTTGTACCGGCGCATGACCAGCACAGCATTGTGGCCACCAAAGCCCATCGAGTTCGACAGCGCCACATCCACCTTGGCCTCGCGCGCCGTATTGGGCGTGAAGTCGAGGTCGAGCTGTGGGTCGGGCGTGGTGTAGTTGATGGTCGGCGTGATGACTCCGTGATACAGCGTCAGCGCCGTCACGCCCGCCTCGATGCCGCCTGCCGCGCCCAGCGTGTGACCAATCATCGACTTGGTCGAGCTGATCGCCAGCTTCTTCGCGTGGTCGCCGAAGACCGTCTTGATCGCCTCAGTCTCGTTCAGGTCGTTGAGATAGGTCGCCGTGCCGTGCGCGTTGATGTACTGCGCCGCGTCGGTGGGCAGCTCCGCCTTCTTCAGCGCGCGGGTGATGGCGCGCGCCAGACCCGCACCCTGCGGCGCTGGCTCCGTGATGTGGTAGGCGTCCGCTGTGCTGCCATAGCCCACCAGCTCCGCATAGATGCGCGCGCCGCGTTTGCGCGCATGCTCTTCGTCTTCCAGCAGCAGCACACCCGCGCCGTCGCCCATCACGAATCCATCGCGCTCTTTATCAAACGGACGGCTGGCCCCGGCGGGATCATCATTGCGCCGCGAGAGGGCCTTCATGTTGCCGAAGGCTGCCAGCCCAATCGGCGTGATGCCCGCCTCCGCGCCGCCCGCCAGCATCGCCACGGCGTCGCCACGACGGATCATCTCGGCGGCCTCGCCAATCGCATTGGCGCCTGTCGCGCAGGCCGAGACGGTGGCGAAATTTGGCCCGCGCGCGCCCACCGTCAGCGAGACAAAGCCTGAGGCGATGTCGGTGATGAACATGGTGATGAAGAAGGGGCTCACGCGGTCTGGCCCGCGCTCGAAGAGCGTCTTGAACTGCTCATGGGCGGTATTCATGCCGCCGACGCCAGAGCCGATCACCACGCCAACGTCTCCGGAGTTCTCCTCGGTAATCTCGAAGCCCGAATCGTCCAGCGCCTGCCTGGCCGCGCCCATCGCAAAATGGACGAAGCGGTCGTTGCGCCGCACTTCCTTGCGATCCATGTACTGTGTGGCGTCGAAATCGTTGACGACGGCGCCGAACTTCGTATCGAAGGCTGTCGTGTCGAAGCTGGTGATGAGTTGGCCGCCCGGCTTGCCCTCACAGAGCGCGCGCCAGGTCGTCGCGGTGTCGTTGCCGACCGCGCAGACCAACCCTATGCCCGTCACGACCACACGGCTGCTCATGCTGTCTCCCCTCTGCTCGCCCTATAAGGCGAGGCCGACCCACACTAGCGCTGCAGCGCGAACTGCTCGCTGTGCTCGGCCAGATAATTGGTGTACACCTCGCCACGCTTGAACGTTTCGTTCTCCAGCAGGCTGAGGTGGAATGGTATCGTCGTCGGCAGGCCCTCCAGCACGTACTCTTCAAGGGCGCGCTTGCCGCGTGCGATAGCTTGCTCGCGCGTGGGCGCCCAGACGATGAGCTTGGAGAGTAGCGAATCGTAGTGCGGCGGCACTTCGTAGCCCCGGTAGAGGTGTGAATCGACGCGCACGCCAGGCCCGCTGGGCGGCAGATATTCCTCGACCACGCCAGTCTGCGGGCGGAAGTCAAACGCGGGGTCTTCGGCGGTGATGCGGAACTCGATGGCATGGCCATTGGGGCGAATGTCGGACTGCTTCACGCTCAGCCGCTCGCCAGAGGCCACCAGCAACTGCTCACGCACCAGATCCAGCCCGGTCACCAGCTCCGTCACAGGATGCTCAACCTGGAGCCGCGTATTCATCTCCATGAAGTAGAAGTGGTTGTCTTCGTCGACGAGATATTCCATCGTGCCGGCGCCGCGATAGCCAATCGCCACCGCCGCGCGAATTGAGCGCTCGCCCATCTCCTGGCGCAGCGCATCGGGCAGCAGCGGGCTGGGCGACTCCTCGACCAGCTTCTGGTGGCGGCGCTGCGTGGAGCAGTTGCGCTCGCCCAGATACACGCCATTGCCGTAGTTGTCGCAGAAGACCTGCACCTCGACATGCCGCGCGCGACCGAGGTACTTCTCGACATACAGCCCGTCGTCGTGGAACGCCTCGCGCACTTCACTCTGCGCTGTGGTGAAGACGTGCGCGAACTCCTCGGGCTTGCGCACCAGTCGGATGCCGCGCCCGCCGCCGCCCGCCGCCGCCTTCAGCATCAGCGGGAAGCCGACGCTCTGCGCCGCCTCTTCGCCCTCGCCCAGCGAGCGCAGCACATCCGTGCCGGGCAGCATCGGCAGCCCCGCGCGCTCCATGGCGATGCGCGCCTGCACCTTGTCGCCCATCTGCACCATCGCCGCCGGGGGCGGCCCGATGAAGATAACCCCCACATCGGCGCAAATCTCGGCGAGGCTGGCATTCTCTGAGAGGAAGCCATAGCCGGGATGGATGGCCTCGCAGCCAGTCAGCAGCGCCGCGCTGATGATATTGGGGATGTGCAGGTAGCTCTTGCTGCCGGGGCCAGGGCCGATGCAGATGCGTTCATCCGCCATGCGGACGGGCAACGAGTCACGGTCTGCTTCAGAATACGCGATGACCGCTGTGACGCCCATCTCGCGGCAGGCGCGGATGACGCGCAACGCAATCTCGCCGCGATTAGCGATCAGCACCTTCTTGAACATTCCGTGAGCTTTCTATCATCGTCTGGAGACAGATCGTGTCGGTCGAATCCGGAATCATTCGGCGCGGGCCGAATCCAGGCTATTGTACCACGTCGCCTGCGGCAGGCATAGCCAGCAAACACCTCGCCGCCGTCGCGCTCGCAGGCGCTACGACGCCCGCGCACGCCATCTCGTGTGGCGCTCGCGGGCGTGTGGGGCATGCAACGCAATGCAGCGGCGCGCTACTCAAACTCGCCGCGTGAAGCGAGCTGCTGTTGCTGGGCGTAGAGATTCGTCCAGGTCCAGGCGAGGCGCTCGTAGCAGCCATCATGCGTGCGATTGCCGTTAGGCGTCTCCCACGCCCACAGGCGGATGCGCTCGCCGCAGACCTCGCAGGCGAAGCGGCCCAGGCTCAGCTTCTGGCGTCGGTTCGTGTAGAACCGGTTCATCGTGCGCGTGTAGGAGAGCAGCGGCGCGCCGTGCTGCGTCACCGTCGAAGAGATGCCCACCAGCGATTGCTCGGTCTGCAAGATCAAGCCGCGCTCGCCACCTGCGTCGGCGTCATAGTCGCCAGCGTACTCGTCGTCGTACTGCTCGTAGTCGCCGTACTCGGCGTCGCCAGCCTGATCTTCCCAGGTATCTCGCTCATATCGACGGCTGGACATGACAGAAGCCTCCTTCACGACACGTCTTCAGGGAGAACAGGGACAGCCATGCAGTCTTGGGCGATTCGTCTGAGTCGGACGGGGCCTGTGGCGCGTTTCTCCGCCTGGGGTGGAATGATGACCAGGAACTTCATGAGGCGACGCGAGCGACTCGTGCGGCGAACGTGGCTTGACCGCTACCTTGACCGCAAGTATAGCATGGCTCTCGCGGCATACGCTATCGTAGTAAGCATCAGTACCATACTTCCTACCGACGCCGCTGAGATGCGGCAGTAGAGCAAGTGAACACATCAGGATAGAGTCAGCCTGCATGACACAGCCATCATCGCCCAGCGCGACCAATGACCCCAACGGCCAGGAGCGCCCCGCTCAGAGCGGCCAGCCCAGCGGCACGGCGTCCACCGCCGCAATCACCACAACCAATAAATGGGTCGTCTTTGCCATCATCGCGATTGGTGTCTTCATGACCACGGTGGACTCCTCCATCGTCAATATCAGCCTGCCTACGATTGCCACCTTCTTTGGCGTGCCGTTGAGTGGCGCTGTCGAGTGGGTGGTGATCGTCTATCTGGTCGTCATCGCCGCGACCCTGCTGACGATTGGCCGCCTCGCCGATATGACCGGGCGCAAGGCCATCTGGATGACCGGGCTGATCATCTTCACCCTCGGCTCGGCGCTCAGCGGCGCTTCTCCCTCGCTCGGCTTCCTGATCGCCGCGCGCGGCTTCCAGGCGGTCGGCGGCTCGCTGCTCTTCGCCGTCAGCGCCGCCATGCTCACGGGCGCGTTCCCCGCGAATGAGCGCGGACGCGTACTGGGCTTGAACGCGCTGGTCGTGGCGATGGGGGTCAGCGTTGGCCCGACGCTGGGCGGCTTCATCACGCAATACCTGACCTGGCGCTGGATCTTCTATGTCAACGTGCCGCTGGGCATCATCGGCGTCATCGCCACGCTGCGCCTGCTGCACGAGGCACCGCACGCTGGTCGCGGGCGCTTCGATCCCGCCGGAGCGGCGCTGCTGACGATTGGGCTGGCATCCATCACGCTGGGGCTGTCATTTGGCCAGGAGTGGGGATGGTCATCGAGGCAACTGATCGCCTCGATCGTGATTGGCGCGGTGGCGCTGGTGGCGCTGGTCATCGTCGAGCGCATCGTGCGCAACCCCATCGTGCAACTGAGCCTGTTTCGCAATCGCGTCTTCGCCTCCGCCAACCTCAGCCTGGCGCTGAGCTTTCTCGCCCTTTTCGCCGTCAGCTTCATGATGCCGTTCTATCTGGAGCAACTGCGCGGCTTCTCGCTGATCGAATCCGGCCTGCTGCTCACGCCGCTGCCGCTGACCATCGCCGTCTTCGCGCCATTCAGCGGGCGACTGGCGGATCGCATCGGCACGCGCTGGCTGGCAGCGACGGGGCTGGCCATCGCCTGCCTGGGACTGGTATTCATCAGCCAGCTCCAGGCCGACAGCTCGGTTGGCGACATCATCTGGCCGCTAGTGGTGACAGGCTTCGGGCAGGCGCTCTTCCAGTCGCCCAACAACAGCGCGCTGATGGGGTCGGCCCCCGGCGCGGCGCAGGGCGTGGCCTCTGGCTTCCTGGCGACGGGCCGCGTGATTGGCCAGAGCACCAGCGTGGCGCTGGCGGGCGCCATCTTTACCAGCCTGGGCGGCGCGCTGGCAGGCGCCCAACTGGAGCGGTTCCGGACGACAGGTCTGCCGCGCTCGTTCCCGCCGGGGTTTGAGGCGCATATACAGGCGCTGCCAACGACCTTTATTGGCGCCTTTCACGCTACATTCCTGGCGTGCGCCGCTGTCGCCGTGATTGGCGTCTTCGCCTCGCTGGTGCGCGGCAAGGAGGAGCGTGCGGCGCCTGCCAGGGCTGTGTGATAGGCTAACGGCGAGGGCAGGCACGTCCGCAGATCAACGCTATTGAGGAGTGGAGTAGAAGATGAGTGACGCCCGCGCACAGCAGGTCAGCGCAGCCAGCGGCTTCCCATCTGGATTCTATTGGGGAACGGCCACGGCGGCCTATCAGATCGAAGGCGCGCCACGCGAGGACGGCAAAGGCGAATCGATCTGGGATCGCTTCGCCCACACGCCGGGAAAGGTCGCGCGCGGCGAGACGGGCGATGTCGCCGACGATCACTATCACCGCTGGCAGGCTGACCTCGACCTCATGCAGCGCCTCAACCTCAACGCCTATCGCTTCTCTATCTCGTGGCCACGCCTCTTCCCCGATGGCTATGGCAAGCTGAACGAGACCGGGCTGGACTTCTATTCGCGCCTGATCGATGGCCTGCTGGCGCGCGGCATCGAGCCATTCGCCACGCTCTATCACTGGGATCTGCCGCAGGCGCTGCAAGACAAAGGTGGCTGGGCCAGCCGCGACACCGCCAAGGCGTTCGGCGACTATGCGGGCGCGCTGGCGCGTCGGTTCGGCGACCGGGTCGGCCACTGGATCACGCTGAATGAGCCGAGCGTGACGACCATGCTGGGGCATGTCCTCGGCGAGATGGCTCCCGGCGCGCAGGATCCCGCGCTGATCTTGCCTGTCACGCATCACCAGTTGCTCGCGCACGGGCTGGGCATCCAGGCAATCCGCGCCGAATCGCCCCGCCCGACCGACGCGGGCATCACACTCAATCTGGCGTACATCGAGCCAGCCTCCGATCGCGAGGAGGATGTGGCAGCGGCGCAGCTTTTCTCTGGCGCCTGGCAAGATATGTATCTGGAGGCGCTCTATCACCAGCAATATCCTGAGGGCATTGAGACGATTCTGCGCATGCTGGGCGCGCCCGACGACCTGATCCAGCCGAACGATATGGCGACCATCGGCGCGCCAACCGACTTCATCGGCATCAACTATTACACACGCAATCGCGTGGGCGCCGGGCAGAATGGCTCGATGCTGCCGGAGATTCTGCCCGCCAGCGGCGCGCTGACGGTGATGGGCTGGGAGGTCTATCCCCAGGGCCTGCGCGACCTGCTACTGCATGTCCACCAGACCTACAAGCCGCCGCGCATCTACATCACCGAGAATGGCGCCGCGTATCCCGACACGCTCACGCCCGACGGCGCTGTGCACGACCCAGACCGCACGCGCTACCTTCGACTCCATTTCGACGCCACCCGCGAAGCCATCGTGGCGGGCGCGCCTATCGCGGGCTTCTTCGTCTGGAGCTTCCTCGATAACTTCGAGTGGGCGCACGGCTTCGAGCCGCGCTTCGGCGTCGTCTACGTCGATTACACCACGCTCGACCGCCACATCAAAGACAGCGGGCGTTTCCTGGCCGAGGTGGCCGCCACCAACGGCGCGAGATTGGCGCAGGAGTGACGCGGCTCTAGCTTTGCTCGTCGCGGGTGATGCGGAAGGGGGAGGCGGGGTCGTCGCGCAGCAGGCGCATGAGGTTGTCGGTTGGCTCGATCTGCGCGCTGGTAGCGCCGTTCACCAGGGCTTCCAGGGCTTCGGGGGTCAGGTCGCGGCGCGGATCCCAGGCGGCGCGCTTCATATCCACCGCGCCCGCCTCGGTGAAGGGAACGCCCTCGGCTTCGAGCAGCTGGCGCATGCGGCCCTTCTGGCCAAACGCCCAGCTTCCCGTCAGCTCGCCCTTGGCGCTGACGACGCGCTGCGCTGGCACGCTCGCCCCTTTGGGCGTCTCGTTCATGATCCAGCCGATCATGCGCGCCCCGCGCGGATAGCCCAGCGCCCCGCCGACGGCGCCGTAGGTGGTGACGCGGCCTGTCGGGCAGGCGCGCACCAGCGCGTAAACCTGCGCCATCAGCGTCGCGGCGCGCTCGCGGGTGATTGGTGGCTCTGGCATGGGTCGTCCTTCCGCCAGCGTTCTAGCGTTGGGCGCGCTACTCGATGATCATCGGCGTGTCGGCTTCGGGGTCAGGCGGCGACGGCGTCACGCCGCCTGTCAGCGTCCCCAGCGTGCCGCCTATCGCCCCGACGATGAACCCAACCACGCCAAAGATATACAGCTCGTACGGTATCTGCGTGAATGCCAGAAAGTGGTCGAGGACGCCGAACAGGATCAGCGCCACTCCAAGGATGATGAGCGCAACGCTCAAAATACGCATGAGCGTTCTTCTCCCTTCCATCCTGCCACACGCCAGCTCAGTCGCGCGCCAGGGGGCAAATAATCGGCTATGAGGCCGTCATGAGGTCATAAGGCGAGTATAGGCGCGCGCGCTTGGCATGTCAATTCTGCGGTACGGCTGTGTGCCCCTCACCCCAGCCCGCTCCCAGAGAGAGCAGGAGCAGGAGGTATCTGCTCTGCTGCCCTACTTCGTGGCGATAACGCCGAACGCTTCGGGGCGGCGCACGATACGCTGGAAGCCGACCGCCTCCAGCCGCCGCAGCACGCCAGCCGTCGTCCGCGCGCCCGAAGCGCTCTGCGGGTCGCCGATATAGTGGAAGAGGCGGCCACCCCGGCGCAGCGCACGATACAGTCGCCGATACATCTCTTCGGAATACAGCTCGCCCGCCAGCGACAGGTACGGCGGATCATGGATGATGCAATCGAACGAACCCGCGCGCTGCTGTGACGCTACCTCGAAGGCATCGCCCACGATGCGCTGGATGTTGGGTCGGTCGAAGAGTTCGTGCGACCAGGGATTCTGGCGGGCCACCTCCAGCCCGGTCGGGTCCAGCTCCACCGTCACCACCTCGCTCGCCGAGCGCGCCGCCAGAATCGCCGTATAGCCCAGGCCAGTCGTCGTGTCGAGCGTGCGCCCGCCGATCGGCGCGACCGCCTGCGCCTTGGCCACACTGTCCGCCCACGGCTCGGTTCCCTTGATGCGGTGCATCGAGATGCCTGAAATGAGCATGGTGGGGGCGCCTGCGGTCGGCATCAGCGAGCGCAGCGCATTGGTGGTCGGCGAGAAGGCCGCGATTGCCTGTGCGCCATCATCGACGACGAAACACTGATTGGGCGAGCCGACGATGGAGCGCGCCACCTCCCAGGCAAGCCGCTCCCCAGCGGGATAGATGATGCCCGCGCTGGTCAGCGTGACCGCCAGCGTCGAGAGGCCCAGGTCAGCCGAGGTCGTCGTCGGGATGCGCTCGTCCGGAGAGCCGCCTGCCCTCACATGCGCCTCCCAGGCGGCGAGCAGTGGCGCGATCTGGAGATGCGAGACGGTCACGGGATGGACCGTCGGCGGCGTCGGCCAGGCGTAGACGCCCGTGAAGCGCTGCGGCGCGACTGGTCGCTCGCGACGACGCTTAGCGGTCATAGGTGGGTCGCTCCTCTTTCAGGCGCAGCACGCGCAGCCCCTTGATGGCCAGTTGCAGGGTCAGGCGTGTCTCCGGATCATCGAGATCCTGATGCAGCAGGTCGCGCGCCTGATTGAGCCGATAGAGCAGCGAATTGCGGTGCAGGTGCAGCCGCTCAGCCGCCTTTGTGCTGTTGCCATTGCTGGCGAAAAACGCTTCGAGCGTCTCGATCAGCGTGTCGGCGTGGCGCTGGTCGCGCAGCAGCGGTTCCAGCGCGCGACGAATGAACGGCTCCAGCTCGCCGCGCTCACGCAGCGCCAGCAGCAGGCGGTAGACCCCCAGATCGGCAGGCCGCGCGATGTGGCGGGCGCCCAGCACCATCGCGCCGAGCTGCGCCGCGTCCTGCGCCTCCTGCGCGGAGCGGCGCACCTGCGCGGGGGCAGTGGCAGGCTCACCCAGCCCCGCCGACCATTCCAGTGCGCGCCGCTCGTGGCCGTCGCCTAGCGCCTGCGTGATCTGCGTCAGGATGCGCTCGGTCAGCTCCTGCGCGTTGCTCTCGGCGGAGAGCGGCAGCAGGGCGACGACCTGTTCCGGCTCGCGTGTCTGTGTCCAGGCGCCCAGCGCCACCTGCAATCCCTCGGCTAGCGCCTGGCTGCGTGTCGGATCGACTGCGCCATCACGGCTGGCCGTCGGCGCGCCGCTCGCCCGGATGTCGACCCACAGCACGAGATGCGGCTGATTGAGGTCGTAGCCGAGATGGCTGGCGCGCATGCGCATCTGCGCCTCACCAACATACGCCCCGGCGAGCAGCGCCTCCAGCGCCTCGCTGCGCAGGCTGGCGCGCATCTGGGCGGCGTAGGCGTCCACAGGCTGCAGTGGCGAGGCGATCAAGTCGCGGCGCTCGGCGGTCAGCGATACAATGGCGGCGCGCACATCGGCCAGCGGCGCCTGCTGTGGCAGCGCGATGATCGGCAGAGCGATCTGATCCGCGCGGGCGCGCAGGTCGCGCGCGATGGCAGCCAGCGGTCGGGGCAGCGCGACGAGCGGCGCCAGACCAGCGATCACCACGCCAGAGGCTCCCAGCTCGTCCAGCTGATCAAGGACGGTGAGCAGCGAGATGGGTGCGCCACGATTCTGCAGCGCCTGCACGGTGGCCAGCGAGAGGATCGCCAGCTCGCCCCGGCGCAGATCCTGGAAGGCGGGGAGTTGCGCCCGCATGACGCTGGCCCAGCTCACGCTGCGATCCAGCCCGCTCTCGCCCGCGATCAGTTGCGCGCCCCATTTGACCAGATGAGGAAGCGTCTCGCGCACGGTGACTGGCCCGCTCACAGTCGCTACGCCTCCTCGCTGTCCCACGCCAACCGCATGGGTGCGCCGCGAACGCTCCGCCGCCAAAGGAAACGCGCCACCTCGCACCGCCCGCAGGCAAGCAGAAGTGGCGCGGCGATGCGCTGTGCGCGCGAGACTAGCGCTTGGCGCCCGCGCGTGGCGCTGGCGTGGCGGCGCCCGTCGTCGTCGTCGCACGAGCAGCCTTGAGCTTCTCCTCAAACTTCTTGCGCGACTTCAAATGCTTGTGCCAGGCGACCTTCTTTGTCTTATTCACCCGTATCGTGTCCTCTCACCTGATGACCCAACAACAGCGCCATGACGCTGCTCCGGGCGCTGCTACTCTTCCGGCTCGACGAGATCGGCCTCTTCGAGATCAGTCTCGTGCAGGTCTTCCATGTCGTCGTCGTCATCGACGTACTCGCCGTCTTCGTTGTATTCGTCCTCTTCGTCGTTGTGGCGCACGAGGCTTTCCTTGGTGTAGGCGCGCACGGTCTCACCGCCGCCCTTCGCGGGGAAGCTCACCTTGCCAAACTGACTCGGATGCTGGAATGTCTCCCGGATGATAATACGAACATCGTGGTCGCGAAGCTCTGTGATGCCCGCAGCGTACTGGTTGCCACCCTCCATGAAGGTGATCAGTCGCGAGGCCAGCCGCGGCTCAACCCGCCCGATGCGCTCTCGGTTGGCATTCAGCACCCACAGCATGGCGCCATCACGGCGCAGATAGACTTGATCGCCTGCCGTCAGCAGCCCGATGGTCTGCTTCGAGGCTACATCGAGCAACTGGGTAAAGCCAGTCTTGCCCGTCTCTTCGATGAAGAGGCGCGGATCCATGCGCTCGTGCGAGGCGCGCGGCGCGGCGGCGCCATCGCCCAGGGTGGCGAGGCGGTCGAGGTTTTTGCGCGCGATGTTATTGGTGGGGTCAACTTCCAGCGCGTCGCTGTAGGCCTGGCGGGCGTCGACATACTGACCCAGCTCGCTGAGCGCCTTGCCCAGGCGATTCAGTGTGCTCAGGTCACGCGGGAAGAGGCTGAGGAGCTGCCGATTGGTGGCGGCGGCCTCTTCCCATTTACTTTCCAGCGCGAGATTGATGGCCTGTTCCGTGAGCTGGCGCTGTTGACGCGCTCGCTCCTCCGGCTGGTTGGTGGCCTGGGACATTCGTGCTCTATCCTCCTGCAGGCGCTGCGCACTCGCATCGCCTCACTCGTGGCATGTAAGCGCCAGTGTCGAATCTTACCCCAGCGCGCGCGTCCCTTGCAACGACCAGGCCGAAGTGTGCTCGATGACCACCTGCGCCAGCGCCCCGGGCCGAATCTCCGTGCGAGCCAGCGTCGCCACGCCGCCACCCGCCGCGCTCTCCTCGGCGCCGGGGCGGGTCGCAGGGAAAAAGACCAGCTTGTTGGCGCGGTTGCGCCCGCGCCACTGCTGCTGGCCATTATTGGAGGTCTGGCGGCTCTCCACCAGCACTTCCTCGACATGCCCCAGATAGGTCGCATTGATCTCGCGCGAGATGCGCTCCTGTACCGTCTCCACGGCGTGCAGGCGCGCCTTCTTCACTGCCAGCGGTACATCATCCTCCCACTTATAAGAGAGCGTGCCAGGGCGTGGCGAATAGGCGGCCACATGCACCACATCGAAGCGAATCTCTGCGAGCAGATCGAGCAGGCGCTGGAACTCCTCTTCCGTCTCGCCGCAGAAGCCGACGATGACATCGGTAGAGAGCGTCACGCCGGGCCACCAGGCGCGCAGCCGCTCGATGAGCTGGCGATACTCGGTGATGGTGTAGCCGCGCCGCATGCGCCGCAGCACCTCGTCATCGCCGTGCTGCACGGGAATGTTGACATGCTCGCAGACCTTCGGCAGCGCTGCCATCTGCTTGATGATCTTGTCGGTCATGTGGCGCGGATATGAGGTCATAAAGCGAATGCGCTCCAGCCCGTCGATCGCGCTGAGCCGCTCCATCAGGTCGCCCAGGTCGGCATGCTGGTTGGGCAGATCCAGCCCATAGGCCTCCACCGTCTGGCCCAGCAGCGTCAGCTCGCGTGCGCCCTGCGATGTCAGCTCGCGCGCCTCCTCCAGCAGCTCTTCGAGCGGGCGGCTGCGCTCCACACCGCGCCGCGACGGCACGATGCAATAGCTGCACACCTTGTTGCAGCCCAGCACCACCGGCAGCCAGGCGGTCGGCCCGCGCGTCTGCGCCAGATGCTCCGCCGCGCCGGGGTAGTGCAGGTCGCGCGCCGCCGGACGTGGTGTGATCTGCATCGGCGCATTGAGGGTGCGCAGGGTCGGCATCGGCAGCACGGGCAGCGCCTCCGTCGCGCCAATTGTGCGCGGCGCGCCGAGGTCGGCGAAGTCCACACAGCCCTCGCCCGCGATCGGCGTCCAGCGCTCCTCCAGGAAGTTCGGCAGGATGTCGGCGCTCTCGACCTTGAAGAAGAGATCGACGACAGGGTAACGCTGCTTGAGATCGTCAATGGTGCGCTGGTTGCCGATCATGCAGCCCATCATCGCCACCAGCAGATCCTCGCGGCTGCGCTTGGCATGACGCAAGAGCGAGAGCTGGCCGTGGGCGCGCTTCTCAGGCTGCTCGCGCACGCTGCATGTATTCAGCACCACCAGATTCGCAGCGTCCATCGTCGGCGCCGACTCCCAGCCAAGGCCATCGAGGATGCTGGCCACGCGCTGTGAGTCGGCCTGGTTCATCTGGCAGCCGACCGTCCAGATGTGGTACTTGCCCTTGGCGACACTCATGCTTCGCCTCCCGCTACCGCCGAGGTGGCCGAGCGCGACCCGCGCGCCTGCTTGCCGTCTTGTTTGCCGTCTTGTTTGCCGTCCTGTTTGCCGTCCTGTTTGGCCTTGTGATCTGGCTTCTCTGGCGGCGGCGCCCCCTCTGGCTCGATGTCGTCGGCGGTCACCTCGCGCACCTGATCAGGCGCGATGCGATCCGTGTAGAGGATGCCATCCAGATGGTCAATCTCATGCTGCAGGATGCGCGCAAACCAGCCATCGGCCTTGACGCGAATCTCTTTGCCCCTGGGGTCGCGCGCTTTGATGGAGACGGCGCTGGCGCGCGGCACATCCTCGCCGATGAAGCCAGGGATGCTCAGGCAGCCCTCCTGCCCAAACTCTTCCTGCTCGGAGCGCTTCAGAATCTCCGGGTTGACCAGCGCGACGGCCTCACCCTCATACTCCGCCACCAGCACGCGAATGGATTCGCCGACCTGCGGCGCGGCCAGTCCCACGCCCGGAGCCTCGCGCATCGTCTCCCACATATCGGAGACGAGGCGCCCCAGATAGGCGTCGTAACGCGAAACCTTCTTGGCCTTCGCGCGCAAGATGCGCCGCTCGTTTGGGTTGTCCACGACCAGGATTCTTCGTTTCGCCATGAGTTGATCCCACCTGCCTCGTGCGGCGCACTGTTCCGCTGCTGCGTGTTGTTTGGTTGGTCACCCGCTGCGCGCCTCGCCACCCGGTGAGCAGTGAGCCGGAGGAGAACGCCGCTCACGCTGCGCACAAGAGGAAGCAGACATGATCGCGCGCAATCACCGCCTAGTATACAACGCAGACACCCATTTCGCGCCAGCATGAAAGCACGCCACAACTTCCGTGTCAAGCGCGCTCATGGTCTATTCGGAGCAGCAGCTACGGCTGAGTCGTGAGATAGCGGTGGATGAGATGCTCGGCGCGGCGCACGATCTCGATCTCGTTGTCGTAGGTCAGCGCCAGCAGCGCGGCGCTGATCGTGAACCAGCGCGCCTCGTCGTATTCGTGATCGTGCTGCTCCACCGAGCCACCCGTCGCCAGCATCAGATAGTGAAAGACCTGCTTGATGAACCGCATGCCGCGTCGCGTGAAGGTATATTCGATCTGGCCAACCTCACCGACGATGCGTGTCTCCAGCCCGGTCTCCTCGCGCACCTCGCGCAGCGCCGTCTGCTCGCGCGACTCGTGGGGGGCCGGCGTTCCCTTGGGCAGCGTCCAGATATTCTCGCGCACATGGCCGACCAGCACGATCTCGACCAGTCCGCCCTCCTCAGCCCCGCCAGACGGCGCGGCGCTCGCCCGGAAGACGACGCCACCCGCAGAGAAGGCATGCGTGACACGTTTTTTCGTCATCGAACTCTCATCGACCGCGTAGACCGCCTGAGCTGCGCCAGACGAAGGATGCTGCGCACACACCACGCGCGCCCTGCCCGGTCAGGCGTCGTCAGCTTGCGCGACGACAGGCGCCTGAAAGCCAATGCAGGACGCGCGCGAATAGGCGTCGCTAGTGCGTCGTTGGATGCTTTGCTGGATGCGCTAGCGAGCGCGCTCAGCCAGGCGGTCGAGCGGATTATCGCTCATCAGCGAAGGCGCGGGACGGTTCTTGTCGCGGTTGACCCGCAGGATCTTGAGCAGGTACTGCTCGGAGTTCAGGTAGTACGGATTGCGCTTGATGAACTTGCCCACGACGGCGATCGGATGCAACTTGAGCAGCTCGACCACGAGCAGACCGGGCAGTTTGGAGTAATCGTAGTGCATCAGCGCGATGATGGGGGCGTTCTGGAAGGTGAAAACGGCGTCGGAGGCGGCTTCGTACTTGAGGATCTGTTCAGGAGTGGCGATGTCGGTGGTGAGCCAGGTCATGTCCATCGAGATACGTACGGCTTTCCAGCCTTCGCGCAGCGCCTGCGCGATAAAGGTCTGGTGCGTCGAGAGCAGGTGATACGAATCAAAGCGCTTGCCAACGAGCAAGGAATCTCGATCCGAAATGAACACCAGTTGGCCCGATTGCATCAGCCCGTCCACATCGACACCGGACTTGCGCAAGGTGTCGGACAACTCCCGCACTGAGGACTCAGACCCTGCGAACAGGCATTTCTCCTGTGACACAAGTGCGGATTCCAGCAGCTTGGCCGTCACCCCGGTGATCTCACCCACCTTGTTGTAGAGCTGCAAAATATGCGAACCGGGCGGAATCCGCTCCGACTTTCCCTCGACGCTCAAATCCATGCTGTTTAACCTCCGCTACCTGTTATCAGAACGCAGGCCACACCTCTACCCGCAGGGCTACTCATCTTCGCAAGCGACCACGCCCCGCGAAACCTGAAATCCTCATGCGCAGGGACATGCGCTCATTACACAGGCCAACCGCCAGGTCGAACGCATCGTTAACGCAGGGGAAACGGTATGGAGCCCCCCGGGCATCAAGCCGCTTGGGGCCTGGAAAATTCGCGTGGTCTGCCTGACGGCGTCTTGGTGAGAGTATAGACAAGAGTACCAGCAGTGTCAAGCCAATACGTCAACCTGATAGCTCAAGTGTGAACAGTTTAACATTCAACTATCTGTCGCAAACGCCGAATATCAGCCCGCTCACACACGGACGCTTGCTCAGCCGTAGCGCCTCAAATTGAGACGAACGATTGCCCAGGAGAGGCTATCAGACGGTGGAGCATGAGCAAGTGGGCGGTAACATAGCCGCTCGCCTGCCCCGCGCTCTATTGCTCGCGCATCGTCGGGAAGAGAATCACCTCGCGGATGTTCTCCTGGTCGGTCAACAGCATCGTCAGCCGGTCAACACCGCCTCCGAAGCCACCCGTCGGCGGCATGCCGACCTCCAGCGCCTCGATGTAGTCCTCGTCGAGCTGCTGCGCCTCGTCGTCGCCGCGCGCTCGCTGCCGGGCCTGATCCTCGAAGCGGGCGCGCTGATCCAGCGGATCATTCAACTCGCTGAAGGCGTTGCCCAGCTCCAGCCCAGCGGCGAAAGGCTGGAATCGCTCGGCGGTGTCAGCCACGCCGGGCTTGGCCTTGGCCAGTGGTGAGAGGTCGCGCGGATAGTCGTAGAGAAAGACCGGCCCCACCACCTTCGACTGCGGCCCCTTGACGATGCTGTCCTTCAGGTCATCGATCAGCCGACCGCGCGCCAGGCGTGGGTCGGGCCGATAGCCGTGCTGCTCCATCGCGCGGGCCAGCGAGTCGCGGTCGGGATACTGCTCGTAGTCAATGCCTGTATGCTCGGCGATAGCCTCGCGCAGGGTCAGGCGTCCCCACGGTGGCGCCAGGTCGATCTGTCGCCCCTGATACGTCACAACCGTCGAGCCGAGCGTCTGGCGGGCGATGTAGGCGTACATCTCCTCCACCAGCCGCATGATGTCGTTGAAGTCGGCGTAGGCCTGGTAGCACTCCATCATCGTGAACTCTGGATTGTGGCTATGATCCAGCCCCTCGTTGCGGAAGTTGCGGGCGATCTCGTAGACCCGGTCAATGCCGCCGACGATCAACCGCTTCAGGTACAGCTCCGGCGCGATGCGCAGATAGAGGTCGCGATCCAGCGTGTTGTGGTGCGTGACGAAGGGACGCGACGTGGCGCCGCCATAGAGCGGTTGCAGCACTGGCGTCTCGACCTCCAGGAAGCCCTGGCTGTTGAGGTATTCGCGCATGGCCGTCAGCGCCTTTGCCCGTGCGACGAAGACTGGCAGGCGCTCCTCGCGGTTGGCCAGCAGATCCAGGTAGCGCTTGCGGTGGCGCGTCTCCGGGTCGAACAGCTTCATCTCCCCGCCAGCGCCCTTGGCGGGCAAGGGGCGAAGCGCCTTCGCCAACATGGTGAAGTCTGACACCCGCAGCGTCTTTTCGCCTGTGCGCGTCGTGAAGACCGTACCCGTCACCTGAATGATGTCGCCCAGGTCGAGCAGCTTGATCCGCTTGAACGCATCCTCGCCGACGGATTCGCGATTGATGTAGATCTGAATGTCGCCCGTGCCATCTGCGATATTGGCAAAGGTCGCTTTCATCTCGCGCAATCGCACCAGCCGACCGGCCAGCGTGATGCTGGCGCTATGCGCGGCTAGCGTGTCGAACTGCGCCAGCGCCTCGGCGACGCTGGTGTCGCGGGCGGTGCGGGCGGGATACGGATCGATTCCAGCGGCGCGCCAGGCCTCAGCCTTGGCCAGCCGCTCTTCGCGCTCGTCCATAGTCGGGCGTCGTCCTCCTGGGTTCCTCCTGGGATTCTCGATGCTGCTCAATCGCAGGCCATACGGCAAGGATTGTATCACGGCGCAGCGGGAGAGAAGCGGGCAGCGTGGCGAACACCAACGTGGACAGCGGTTGACGCGCACGGCGAGCGAGTGGCACAGTATGACGTGGAACGCGCTCCCATGCGCGCTGCCATGCTGCACGGAGGTGTACGGGTCCCGGTGGGCCTCACCGTCTTCAAAACGGTCGCGCGGTCGCCTGAGCGGTCGCGGGTGGGTTCGACTCCCATACGCCTCTGCCACCGTCGCGCTTGCCGATGTCATGACGAGCTTGTCGACTTCGGTAGCGTTTGACCGCTGCAGTCAAACGTTTTTGGGGCGCGCACTCCTTGGATTTTCGCCCATCGGCGCCCGTCGCCCGCATCCACGCCCCGCGCCAACCAGAACCATCGCGCCAACCTGGCCAGAGGCACGCTTTCCAGCAGCACCGATGGCGCCAACGCGCGATGGCGGCCATTCCCGATGGGGCTCTCCCCAGGGTCTGGCCCAGGCGTCCGTTTGGGGAGTGTGCGGCTCATCTCTCGCTCTAGCCCTTGTGATGGTGCGCCAGCAAGCTCAAGGCGCCATGCTCCCTCTAGCCTGCGGCCAGGCCGCGACAGCGCGCTCGACCGCGCCAGGAGCGCCAGGGCACGCCATGTTCTGGCGATAGGAGCCCCCAATGAGTGATGCGCAAGCCGCCACAACTCGTGCGCCAGCGCCGTCTGCATCAGCGCAAGCTAGCCCTGAACGCTGGAAGGCGCTGGCCGCTATCTGCATTCCCATCATCATGACCAGCATTGACGCCACCATTCTCAATGTGGCCTTGCCCACCATCGCCAAATCCCTCAGCGCGACCTCAGCGCAGTTGGTCTGGATTAACTCAGCCTACATCATCATGTTTGGCAGCACCATTTTGTTGTCGGGAAGTCTGTCGGACAAATATGGTCGTAAAGGGATCTTGCTGCTCGGTATGACGATCTTTATCCTGGGATCGATCTGGGCAGGCTTCTCCACCTCGCCGTACGAACTGGTCGCTGCTCGCCTGGCGCAAGGCGTAGGCGGTGGCCTCCTGACACCAGCTACGCTGTCTCTCATCACCAACATCTTTCTCGACCCCGGTGAGAGCGCGCGCGCTATCGGCGTCTGGGCTGGGATGTCTGGCATCGGTGTCGCGGTGGGGCCGATCGTGGGTGGCCTCTTACTCACCTTCGCGTACTGGGGCTCGGTCTTCTTTATCAATGTGCCGGTGGTCATTATCGGGCTCTATGCGGTGAGCCGCTATGTGCCGACCTCAAAGACGTCCCAGGCGCCACCAGTGGACATCCCGGGGGCGCTATTGTCGCTAGTTGGGTTGTTCGCCATCTTCTTCTACTTGATCGAGGCTCCCGAGCGTGGCTGGGGCGACCCGCTCACGCTCGGGATGCTGATCCTGGGGGCGGCGCTGTTGGTGGGCTTCGTCGTGCGCGAGCTCCGCACCCAATACCCTCTGTTGGATGTTCGCCTGTTCAAGAAGCCGGCGTTCACGTCCGGCAATGTGGCGGTGGCCATCGCCTTCTTCGCGCTCTTCGGTCTGTTGTATGAGCTGACACTCTATTTGCAAGCTGTGCGGGGCTTTCCCCCTCTGAAGGCGGGCTTCGCGCTGATGCCCTTCGCCCTCATGTTGTTGCTGGGTTCACCGACCGTACCGCGCTATGTCGCCCAGTTCGGCCTACGACGTGTCGTCGTGCTGGGACTACTGCTCGTGGGCCTCGGTATGCTGTCGTTCTCCCTGGTCAGCGTATCCTCGCCCTATATCATCGTCCTGATCGGTCTGATCCTGGTGGGCCTGGGCGTGGCGATCACGCTTTCACCGACCACCAACGCCGTCATGGGGGCAACGCCAAAAGAAAAGGCGGGGATGGGCTCGGCGAGCAATAGCGCTATCCGCCAGATCGGCTCCTCCATGGGAATCGCCGTCATCGGCGGCATCGGGCAGACCCTCTACCTGAGTCAACTCGGCGCGGCGACTGCGTTGCAAGGCCTCACCAGCGCCCAGGTGACGACCGCCAAGGGGAGTATCACAGGCGCACAGGCGGTCGCTGGGCAGCTTGGCGGCTCACAGGGCGCGGCGGTGCAGTCGGCGGCAAACGCCGCCTTCGTATCTGGTCTGCATGTCGCGATGATAGTCGCCGCCGTCATCGCAGCGCTGGGCGCCTGGTACGCTGCGCGCGCTGTGCCTGCAATGAAGCTGGATCCATCCGAGCACAGCGCCGTGGCGCCTGCCTGAGCCCCAGGCGCGTCATCCAGCCTCCTACTACGGGGACGCCGCGTGACGCGCGCGCCATGGCAAGCGCTGCGAACAGCAGGAGGTGCTCTATGCCTACGCTCTACGGCCGCTCCTGGACCCGCGCCGAGCTGCTAAGCCGTGTCGGAGACATTCACCAGGTCGCTGGCATACGTAATACACGCCTCGAAGGAGGACGCGCCTCAGGAGTGCGTGCGGTGGAGTTCAATGGAGGCGACGGCTTCCGCTTCACCGTCCTCCCCGATCGCTGCCTCGACGTGCCGCACCTCGACTATCGTGGTGTCCCGCTTGCCTGGTACTCGCGCAACGGCATCGTCGCGCCAGCCTACTTCGATCCTCGTGGAAGCGAGTGGTTGCGCTCCTTTAGCGGTGGCCTCTTCACCACCTGCGGTCTGCGCCAGGTCGGCCAACCCTGCGTTGATGACGGCGAGGAATTGGGGCTGCACGGTCGCATTGCCAATACACCCGCCGAGGATGTGACGCTGTCCGAGTCATGGGAGGGCGACGACTTTGTGCTCGCCATCTCGGGCACGATGCGCGAGACCAGGGTCTTCGGCGAAGATCTGCGTCTCACCCGTACCATCTCGACCCGCGTCGGTGAGCGTAGTCTGAGGCTGCATGATCGCGTCGAGAACCGGGGTAGCGTCCGCTCGCCGTTCATGCTGCTGTATCACGCCAACGTCGGCTTCCCCGCGCTGGATGAGCACGCGCGCCTGGTCGTCGCCGACCGTGAGGTACAGCCCAAGGACGAGCATTCGCGCGCCCATCTGGCGGAGTACAAGACCTACGGCCCCCCGGATC
>DATAED010000215.1:0-6781 GCA_036258195.1 Ktedonobacterales bacterium | reverse complement strand
CGTGGCCATGCGCATGCACATGCGCCAGCGCGCAGTGGGCGATGTAGACGACGAGACGCTGCTGAGTGAGTCGGGCATGAGCGCGCAGGAGCTCGAAGACATGGCCCGCCTGCTGGGCGTCGCCAAGTATAACGAGCGCTTCGTCATCCCGACCGCGCGGCGCGAAGATACGCCAGACCCCGTGTACCTGCAGGGCGCCTGCGGTCTGGAGGGGATTGCGCCGCCTGAGGGTATTTGGTCGCAGTCGCGCATTCCCCTCGCGCCTAAGCGGGAGACGCAGTGATGGCTCACCAGCAAACAGGTCAGGGCGCGCGTGATGATCCGCGCTCCGGCGTCTTTGTCGCGGCGGCGCGTCTGCTGGCCTATCCCGATGAGGCGCTGGGGGCGCTGCTCCCGGAGGTCGAGGCGTACCTGCGCGCGCTGCCCGCCAGCGAGCCCGTGAGCGCGCTGGTAGGCGTGGCGGAGCGGCTGCACGCGATGAGCGTCGTCGAGCTGGAGGCGCTCTACGTCGCCACGTTCGACTTCGACGAATCGGCGGCGCTCTATCTCACAGCGCACGAGCTGGGAGATAGCCGCCGTCGAGGCCAGGCGCTGATAGAGTTGCGCAGGCTGCTGCGCGCTGCTGGCTTCGAGCAGGCGACCGCAGAGCTGCCCGATTATCTGCCCCTGCTGCTGGAGTTTCTGGCGCAGGCGCCTGCGGCTCCAGCTCCCATTCCGGAGGGCGTGCAGGATCCGATAGATGCGCTGGAGCGACGGCTCGCAGCGGTCTGCGAGCGCATCGCCGGGCGGCTGTCCACCGACAATCCCTATTGTGACCTCTTCGCCGCGCTGCGCGGCCTGTTCCCAACACCGGAAGAAACCAACACGGAGCGCCGCTTCTCGCAGCGCGAGCAAGCTGACACAGGCGAGATGCCATACCCGCTCCACTACGACTAACGCATGGGCTAACGCATGGTTGCGCGCCTCGCGGCTGCGCCTGTGATATTTGTCGCTGCTTCACTGTCGCGGCTGGGATAGCCTTCTAATTGGACAAAGCTGCAACTGCTTGAGGCGGGATTCAGCGTCAGTCGAGATGCGACAGGAAAGGGCGCCGCCGTTATGAGCGCAAAGATCACTACTAAAACCGGTGATACCGGCATGACGGGCGTGCTAGGCCCAGAGCGCCTGCCCAAAGACGATCCGCGCATCGAAGCGCTGGGCGCGGTGGATGAGGCGACCTCAGCGCTTGGTCTGGCGCGGGCATGGAGCGAGGGGCCATTCACCTCCGACATTCTGCTGCAAATCCAGCGCAACCTCTACACGCTGATGGCCGAGCTGGCGACGACCACCACCCACGCAAACGCCGTCGGCATGCGCCTCGTCAGCGACGATGTCGCCTGGCTGGAGCGCACGCAGGAGCGGCTGCTTGCCCACACAGACATCCCGCCACGCTTCATCTTGCCAGGCGACACGCGCGCGGGCGCGACCCTAGACTTCGCGCGCGCCACGGTGCGCCGCGCCGAGCGATCGGTCGCGCGGCTGTGCCACACCGACGGCACGGGCAGCCTGTCGAGCGGAGAAGGATTGCGCTACCTGAATCGGCTCTCGGATCTGCTCTTTGTGCTCGCACGCGTCGCCGACGCAGCAGAAGGCGGAGCCGACGGCAGCACTCCAGCGCGCCTGACTGAAAGGGTGGGACACTGATGAGCATCCGCGAGACGTTGCCAGAACATCCAGTGGATCACCAGCAATCAGGGCCTGAAGACACGGCAGGCGGGCTCATTATCTGCGGGCTGGTAGCGCAGCCAGGCGCCCTCACCGCTGCAGAGCTAGCGGCGCTGCCCCGCACACGGCGCAATGAGCGGTTCGAGTGCGAGGAAGGGTGGGCGGTCGAGCGCCTTGCCTGGGAGGGAATCGCGCTGCGCGAGGCGCTCGCGCTGTGCGCGCCGCTCCCGGAAGCGCGCTATGCGCGCATCTACGCAGGGGACTACTGGCACGCGCTCTCCCTCGATGACCTCGATCACGCGCTGCTCTGCGACCGGCTCAACGATGCGCCGCTGGACCGCGCGCATGGAGCGCCCTGGCGGCTCGTGCTCTCCGGTGGCGCCTGCTTTACGAGTGTGAAATGGGTCAGCAAGATCGAGCTGGCCAGAGATGCTGGCGCGCAGACGGCTGAGCGGATCGCCCGTGGCCGACTGGCCGCGAAAGCGCCGGATGAGCTGTCGGACTGAGCGCGAGGAGTCGGCGCACATGGCACGCAACGCACAGGCGCCACACGGCGCTCGCATCGCTGAGATCAAGATCCGGCGCTATCAGCCAGAGCAGGCGCCGGAGGCCTACTGGCAGACCTTTCAGGTCGCGGTCGAGCCGAATGATCGGCTGCTCGACGCGCTGAACCGCATCAAGTGGGAGCAGGATGGCACACTGACCTATCGGCGCTCCTGCGCGCACGGTGTCTGCGGCTCTGACGCCATGCGTGTCAACGGGCGCAACCGGCTCGCGTGCAAGCTCCTGATGGCCGACGTTGGCCAGCGCGTTACCGTCGAGGCGATGCTTGGCTATCCCGTCATCCGTGACCTCGTCGTGGATATGGATCAGTTTTTCGCCAAGTATGAGAAGGTCAAACCCTATCTCATCAACGATGAGCCAGCGCCGCGCACCGAGCGGCTGCAGACGCCTGAAGAGCGCGCACGCTACGACGACAGCACCAAGTGCATTCTGTGCGGCGCCTGCACAGGCTCGTGTCCGCAGGTCTGGGCCAATCCGCGCTGGATCGGCCCGGCCTCTATCGTCAACGCGCACCGCTTCATCTTCGACAGCCGCGACCGTGGCTCCGCCGAACGGCTCAGCATCATGAGCGGTTACGACGGCGTCTGGCCCTGCAAAACGATCTTCAACTGCACCGAGGCGTGTCCGCGTGGCATTCGAGTCACCGACACCATCGAGCAGGTGAAGCGCGCGATCCTCCAGGGAACAAACGAGACCTCGTGAGAGGTCTCGTCTTGCAGTTCATACGTTGTTGATGTGTTCGGCGCCATGCCACCTCACGAGCGCAGCGCGTGGCCGAGCTTAGCGCCGCTCGCGACTGCTGGACGCGGCGACCGGCTCGCGCGATTCACGCAACGATTCACCGAGTGATTCACGGAGCGCGCTATCCCCACGACTGGCTGGCTTCGACTCCACAGGCTCTTCCACAGGTACCTCCACAGGCTCTGGGATGGATTGTGGCCGTGGCCGGGCGTGTTGGATCACGGGGCGCGACGTAGATGGCCTATACCCATAGCCAGCGCCATAGCCGTAGCGGGCGCGATACAGGAGCGGCGCGCGCGCCAGATACCCGATGGGCATGCTGTAGATATGGATCAGTCGCGTAAACGGCGAGACGCCGAAGAGCGTGAACGCCAACACGATGTGGACTTGCAGGAGCAGCGGCACGCCAGCCATCAGTGCGGTATCGGGCTGGAGCGCTAGCACGCTGCGAATCCACGGGCCAACCGTCGCGCGATACTCGTAGGAGCCGTGAACGATGCTATAGCCCAGCGTAAACGCGAGTCCCAGGACGATGACCAGCCAGAGCAGCCCGTCTGCGACATAGTCCGAGAAGTCGGAGTTCATGCGCACGCGCGCATTCGCGATCCGGCGGTAGAGCAGAATCGAGATGCCCGCGAGTGCGACCAGGCCGCTCAGGCCACCGAGCGCGATGGCGCCGCCATGATACAGCTCTGGCGAGATGCCGAGCGCAGTGTAGAATTGCATAGGCACGAGCAGTCCGGCGACATGCCCGGCGAATACGAACAGAATGCCGATGTGGAAGAGCATGCTGCCGAGTGTCAGCATCTTCTTCTCTAGTAATTCGCTCGACTTCGATCCCCACCCAAGCTGATCGGTCTGATAGCGGTAGAGTGTGCCGACGATCATCACCGCCAGGCATATATAGGGGAACACGCCCCAGGTGAACGCTGAAAGCTGCGTCATATCGGGCCTCCGAGGTCTCTATCGTAAAGTGTGGTGTGTAGTGGTTGCCGCGCCTGGATTGCCCGCGCCATCGTAGCGCGGTTGTCGCGGCCAGTTCGGAGAGATGCTATCGAGGTGGCCTCGATGCTCAACTCCCTTTCCTACTCTTAGCGTATGGCGCGTGTCGGCAATGCGCTGTGATATTTGTCGCCCTCATGTGCGCTGCGCAGAACAGAGAGGCGACATCCAGCGCCAGGCAGCAAGCGCCGTGGCGGGGTAGAATAGAGGATGAAGGAGTCTACGACACGAGACGAGCAGCGGTGCGCACTGAAGACTTGCCGCCGCCGCTCTGAACTATAATCGATCGCGCTGAATCACACGAGGTCGTGAGGGAACGCGCCAGCGCGTGAGACAACGCCAACGGAGGGGAAAAAGCGCCATGCTCCGCGCTGATGAATGCGAATATCTTCGCCACATTGCGCTGTTCGCGTCACTCGACGAGGACGCGCTGGCGCAGTTGGGGGCTGTCACGGTCGAGCGGCGCTACGATCGCGGAGAAGTGATCGTGGTCGAAGGCGACCGGGGAGGCGCATTGCGCTTCGTGCGATCGGGACTGGTCAAGCTCTCGACCACCTCAGCGGATGGACGCGAACAGGTGCTGCGCCTCGTACCCGAGGGCCAGACGTTCAACCTCATCGGTGCGCTCGATGGCCAGCCAACCGCCGCGTCAGCGACTGCGCTCGATGCGACGACGATCTATGCCGTCCCACGCGACACGGTCAGCCGATTACTCGCCGATCACCCCGCTGTCGCCCAGGCCGCCTTACAGGCGATTGCCGCCGACACCCGCGATATCATCGCGCTGGCCAAGGATCTCGCGCTCTACCATGTCAGCGAGCGGGTCGCCCGTCTGCTGCTGGATCAGGAGCGCTGCACGTGCGAGCTCTGTCGCCATCACTACATGACCCAGCAAGAGATGGCGGCCATCGTCGGCACTGCGCGTGAGATGGTCGGCCGCACGCTCCACGAGTTCCAGGCGTCTGGCATCATCGAACTGCGCAATGGACGTGTCGTAGTGCGCGACCTCGAGCGTCTGCGCGTGATCGCGCGCGAGCGGGTCAACACACGCAGCCGCACCAGGCGGCATCTGCCGGTGGGCGGCCACGACGACCACCACGACGACCACCATCACGGCGAGCGCTCCTCATCGGGCAAGGCCGCGCCAGCCGCCGCACAACACGCGGCGCACAACAAAGGGGACTGAGAGAGCAGCAGGTTGCCCCGTGCGCGTCATTTGCGCACGATGAGCCAGCAGAGGTCGCGCGGTGGCTTGACGCCCAGGACATAGAAGGGCAATTCGGGCCGGACGGTGGCGTCGAGATGGCGCGTAGCCCTCGGCCCATAGAAGCGGGCGGCGACCTCCCGGGCATCCTCCAGCGTGGGGAAGGTGATGGTGAGATGTCCGGGCAGCTGCGGCCCATCGTCGCCCAGACCTTTCCCCTGGCCGACGCGCGCCGCGCTTACGAGGAGGGACTGAAAGGTCACGCGCGTGGCAAAATTGTGCTGACCGTCCCCTGAGCGCCTCACGCGCTCCCCACTTCTGCGCCTATTCGACACGCCGCGCCCGCAATTAGTCCAATTTTCATAGCAAACGGCGTGACGCTTACACGCGGCCCTACGTTTGGATGTATACGCGCGTTCCTCCGGGTTCACCGAAGGACACTTCGCCAGGAGCGCCTTACGCCTGCTGACGGGCAGACACCGCTCTATGCGATGCGCAGAAAGTCTTCATCGGTGGTTGTGTTATTGGTTGTGGACGACGGTCGTAAGCTATCAAATTAAACTATGCAGGCGCCCAGGCGGCGGAGTCCGCTCTGTTGGCGCCATGCCTCATATCTTCAAAGGGGAACGGGTGTGATGGAGGCGATGAGGAGAGGCGCTGCCATGGCGCGCGCGCTAAAAGCGATCTGGGAGTCGGCGGGAGCCTACCGACGCAAGACGGCGGTATCGCTGGTCGCGGCGCTGCTGCTGCTCGTTAGCCTCTATGGGGTCATGTCTGTGCCGCGCGTCAACGCGGCGACGGGCCTCTTCTCCGATGATTTCGAGTCCGACGCCATCGGCTCGGTTCCCTCTGGCTGGACGGTCGTCGCAGGAACCGCCTGGTCGGTGCAGCAGGATGGCACGCATGTTCTCAAGCAGAATGATCCTAGCACCAGCGCTGACCACGTGATCGAGGCAGGCTCGCCCTCCTGGACGGACTACACCGTTCAGGCAAGCGTCAAACCCGGCTCGAACAATCTCAACCCTTCGACTGTCATCATGGCGCGGTTTGTCGACAACAGTAATCACTACTCATTCATCATCAAGAATCACAGCGAGTGGTGGCTGGGCTATGTCCAGGGTGGAAGCTGGAACACCCTCGACAACGGCAATTTCAGCTATAACGCCACGACGTGGTATACGATGACGCTCACGGTGCAGGGCAGCACAATCAGCGCCGCCATCAACGGGAAGACGCTGACCACTGATACCGACACGACCTTCGCCAGCGGCATGATCGGCTTCAGCACGAAGGCCACGTCGGAGTTCGACAATGTCCTGGTCACCACCAGCTTGATCTCGCCCACGCCGACCGCGACCGCCACGCAGCCACCCACGCCGACCGCAACCACAGCGCCCACACCCACCGCCACCACGGCCCCGTCGCCAACACCGACGGCCACCTCGACTCCAACGGCCACGCCAACGGCCACGCCAACGGCTACTCCGGCGCCAACGCCAACCGCCACGCCAGCTCCTACACCGACAGCCACTCCGGCGCCGACGCCAACAGCGACCCCCGCGCCTA
>DATAED010000214.1:0-4779 GCA_036258195.1 Ktedonobacterales bacterium | reverse complement strand
GTAGACGGCCCCAATCGCCACGGCTTCACCGGCAGGCGCGAACCGACCGCCGCCGAGCGCCAGATGACCCCTTCTTCATAGGCGCGTCGTCGTTCCTTGGCCCCCTCGCCCTGTGGGAGAGGGGGTCAGCGTGTCGGGTCGCCCTGGATGCGCACGACCAGGCGCCCACTGACCTTGCCCTGCGGGCCGCTGCCCTCCACCAGTTGATGCGCCTCAGCGGCCCGCGCCAGCAGCTCCACGCGCGCGATGCGCATCTTCAGCTTGTCGGCTACCAGCAGCGCATTGATCGCTCTGGCAGCCCCCGCAAGCTGCTCCACTGTCGCGCTCGACATCGTGAAGCCCAGCGCGCTCGCGCCCTTTGTGTAGAACAGGCCGACGGGCAGCGTCGGACGTTGCTGCATCCCCGCCATCAGCACCAGCCGCCCGCCGCGCGCCAGCCACCCCACCTCCTGCTCCAGATCATCATGCCCGCTGGTGTTCCAGACGACATCCACCCCATCAGGCGCCGCTGAGCGTACCGCCTCCGCCAGTTCTGGATCGGCGTAGCCGAAGACCTCGCTCGCGCCGCACGCCCGACACCAGGCTATATCCGCATCGCCGTGCGCCGTCGCCAGCACGCGCGCGCCCATCGCGGCGCCAAGCTGCGTCACCGCCGCGCCGACATTGCCCGCGCCGCCGCCCACCAGCAGCGTCATGCCCGGATGCGCGCCGCCGAGATGACAGACCAGCCCCAGATACGCCGTCGCCGCCGGATGAAACGCCGCCACCGCCTGCTGCGGATCAACGCCAGCGGGCAGCGGATACAGGCGCTCCTGCGCGACCACCGCATACTCGGCGAACGCGCCCTGTCGCCCGTCATATCCGAGGCTATTGCACCAGACGCGCTGGCCTGCTGCGAAGTCCGCGGCGCCCGCGCCCACACGCGCCACCTCGCCGACCAGATCGCGCCCGATGATGAAGGGAAACGACATCGCCGTGGGATAGGCGCCCGAGCGGATGAAGGTATCAACGGGGTTCACCGCCGACGCCTCGACGCGCACCAACACCTCGCCCCAGTGGATGGCAGGAACGGGCAGCGCGCCAGCGCGGATCGCCTGCGCTGGCCCCGTTCGCTCGATGTAGGCCGCGCGCATCTCCTGTGGGATGACGTCATGTGCGGGCATCGTGTGCTGCTCCCTCGTCGGCGCTCACTCGCCCACGCTGATCTCATAGACCCAGTGCGCCGTCGTCAGCCGGGCGATCCCGGGCGTGGCGGCCACATCGGCGGCGGGCTGCTCGGTGTCGGCGCCCTCTGCCAGCGGGCGCGCCACCATCTGCCAATGCTCGATGGGCGGCGCGCCGCGCTGACGATAGATCTCGCTCTGCTCGCGCACGAAGCGCTCAGCCGCCGCCCCGCCAAAGGCCAGCAGCGCGGGCGCGCGATGCGGGAAGATGACCATCGAAGGGCCATCCGCGCCCTCTATGTAGAGCAGGAAGCGCCCACGCATGCGGCGCCGGGAGTGGCCATTCGACTGCCAGAGCGAGAGCACATGGCCCGATGCCAGCGCCAGATACTGTACGAAGTTGGCGTTGTGTTGTCCCCACCAGGGGCGCCGCGCGCGCGTGGCCAGCAGCGCGTTGATTGGCTCGGCCAGCGCCTGCGCGTTTGGCCCCGTCAGCGTCAGCCGATCGGAGAGGCGTGCCACGCCCGCCTCGCCCGCGCCCTCGCCGCGCAGCCGCACGAAGCCACACAGTGTCCACGACTCGCTCACCAGCGCGCCCGCCCGCTTGCGTAGAGCGACGCTGATATCCGTCGCGCCCAGCCAGAGCGGCGCCACCAGCGCGCCCTCCTCCGCCAACTGTGCGAACCAGGCCGGGCTGAGGTCCATCGCCCCCACCGTCAACTCGATGCGGTCGTAGGGCGCGCCTGCTGGCCAGCCGCGCCAGCCATCCCCGGCGATCACGCGCGCGCGCTCCAGCGGATAGCCCGCCGCCAGCAGCCGCTCGCCCGCCGTCGCCGCCAGCGTCGCATCGATCTCCAGCGAGACGACGCTGCCCGTTGGCCCTGCCAGCTCCGCCAGCAGCGCGGCATTGTAGCCGGAGCCGGCCCCCACCTCCAGCACGCGCATCCCTGGCTCGACATGTAATTGTTGCAGCATCACCGCGATGATCTCCGGTTGCGAGACGGAGCTGACCGGCGCGCCGCGCTCCCAGGTCGTCGTGATGGCCACGTTGTCGTATGCCTCCGCCAGCCCATGACCAGGCAGGAAGAGGTGGCGCGGTACGCGCAGCATCGCCCGCTCCACCGCCGCATCGCGCAGCGCGCCCGACGCCTTCAGCCGCGCCACCATGCGCTCGCGCAGCCGTGTCGCCTCCGCCTCCTGCGGATCGTCTGCGGCGTCATCGAGGGGCGCGGAGGGCGGCGGCGTCCAGGCCGCAGCATCCAGTGGCGCCGGGGTTGGCGTCTGCTCGCCCATCGGCTCGCTGAAGTCTTCTGAAGGCATGTCCGCGCCTCCATCCAGTCCATCCCGCGCTACGGTAGTCGCGGAGGCGACTCGCTATCGTGTCGTCCGTGCTTGGTGGGGTAGTCGCGATAGAGCGTTTCCAGAAACGCCAGTGGCGTTAGATACCGAACTCCCGCGAAAGTCCCACCCGGCGGAAAATCAGCCGTGTTGTGTGACACCACGTAGGCTGCACGACCAACCAGCGCTGTAGCCAGCAGCGGCTCATCGTCTGGGTCTTGTAGCCACGTGGTGTAGTTACCACCTATCATGCGGGTGTAATCGACGAGCACGGCGATACGCGACAGCTGTTCGATCAACTGATTGATGCGCTGGCGATAGACCTCGCGCGGTAGTCCCTGCTTGATCGCCCACTCTGTGCGAATACGTGTCAACTCGGCGATGAGAAATGAACTCCACATCATCGTGAAGTTCCGCTGACTCGCCAGAAAGGCCAACTCATCTCGCTGCGGGCCGAGCAATGCTGACGTATCGAGCACAGCGCGGGGCCTCACTCCTGTGTCCCCGGCTGCTGTACGGTGGCGTCCCCTGATGCTGGCCATTTGACGGGACGCCGCCCAGCACGGATATCGCGCACGATCTCCTCGATGGGCGGCAGCGGCTCGATGGCCCGCATCGCAGCGCCAAGGTCTCGATACTCATCGAGCGCCGCACGCGGGATGACGATGCGTCCTCCCAGACGGTAGCCCGCCAGCAGGCCCCGCGCGACCCAGTTCTTGATCGTCTGCGGCGTCACCCCGATGAGCCTGCCCGCCTCGGCTGTCGTACAAAATTGCCGCTCCGACTGCGGCTGGAGCGCCTGTATCTCGGCGATCAGATCGAGCATCACGCGCGCCTCGTCATGCAGCCCCTGCGCTTCGAGGCGACGCTGCGCGTCTACTGCCCGCTCCATCAGCTTGTCTGTATCCGTGGCCATAATCGCTCACCCACCTGATCGCGCCTTGACGAATTTGCACTTTTTGCGTTTATTGCGATTATAGCACATGGACGCGGCAAATCATCAGTCCGCGGCGAATGTCTCGGCCACCTGCTCCGCATCGTCGGCGCCGAGGGCCACGCGCAGCCCGTTGCGCCAGGTCGCGCGCAGCTCGGCGATGGCGACATCCAGCGCGGAGGTGAAGCTGAGCCGCTCGCCGCCCACCTCGCCCAGCCGCGTGATCGGCGTCTCGTGCTGCGCCGCCAGTGCCGCCAGCGCCTCGTACTGCTCTGGCGCGACCGAGACGACGATGCGCGAGGGCGCCTCACCATAGAGCGCCGCGATGGTCGCCAGCGCATCGCCATCCGCGCCAGCCGCCGCGCCGGGCAGCGCCGTCTCCGCGCCGCGCAGCCCCAGCCCCGACCAGATGGCGCACTCCGCCAGCGCCACCGCCAGCCCGCCATCCGAGCAATCGTGGGCCGAGCGGATCAGCTCGCGCTCGATGCCCGCCAGCGTCAACTGTTGCACGGCGCGCTCGCGGTCGAGGTCGAGCAGCGGCGGATGCCCCGCCACCGTGGCATGCAGCGTGGCCAGATAGGCGCTGCCGCCCAGGTCGCCGCTGTGCGCGTTCCAGTCGCCCAGCAGCGCCACCACATCGCCTGCGCGGCTCCACGCGCTCGGCGTCGGCAGGCGCCCCTCGATCAGCCCGACCATGCCCACCACAGGCGTCGGGAAGATGCCCTGGCCGAAGCTCTCGTTGTAGAGGCTGACATTGCCGGAGATGACGGGCGTCTCCAGCAGTCGCGCCGCCTCGGCCATGCCGTCGATGGCGCGCTCCATCTGGTAGTAGGCGCTGGGCTTCTCCGGATTGCCGAAGTTGAGGCAGTTGGTCAGCGCCAGCGGCCTCGCGCCCGTCACCACGCAGTTGCGCGCCGCCTCGGCCACCGCCAGCGCGCCGCCCGTGAAGGGATGCAGATAGGTCAGGCGCCCGTTGCCGTCGGTGGTCATCGCCAGCAGCTTCAGCTTCTCGCCTGGCCTTTCGGGCGCGGCGACCGCATGCCCCAGCGGCTCATCCTCAGCGGGCGGCACGCGCAGCACCGCCGCATCGCTGCCGGGGCCGTTCGCCGTATTCGTTCCGACCATCGTGTCATAGGTGCGATAGACATCCTCGCGGCTACACAGGTCGGGCGAGCCGAGCAGTCGCAGCAGCGCAGCGGTGGGCGTGGGCAGCGTAGCGCGCAGCGTGGTGTAGTCGAAGCGCCACAGATCGCGCAACTCGGCGGGCCGCACGCCCTCGCGGATATAGCTCGGCGTGCGGTCGGTCAGATACTCGGTCGGAATCTCGGCCACCACCTGCTGGCC
>DATAED010000213.1:0-3783 GCA_036258195.1 Ktedonobacterales bacterium | reverse complement strand
TGGTGGCCCTGATCGGCCCGATGCCCCTGATGTCATGGATGGTGCTCCTTCCGCCGCGCTCTACCGCCTGCGTTCTACCCGACGGTTCAGCAGGTCGCAGAGGTGGGGATTGACGCCGCATGCAGGCCCATTGTACCAGCGGCCCCGCGCGGGGGCAACCAAAACAGCCCGCCTGTCTGGCATGCGGTTGGCCGCTGATGGGTTGCTGAACGTAAGGACTTGACGTGAGCAGGCGTCATCAGGTTGCGGCAGACAAGGCGCCGGGTACACTTTCGTGGCGGAGATCGCCCGCCAGGCGACGAGCTAGGCAACGAGCAGCCCGATGCCCAGCGCGATGACCCCAGCAGCCAGCGCCAGCATGCCGAGGTAGACCAGCGCGATCCATCGATTGGGCTTGGTCACATCTCGCCCCGCCGCCGCGAAGAAGAATCCG
This sequence comes from Ktedonobacterales bacterium, assembly GCA_036258195.1. Taxonomy (GTDB): domain Bacteria; phylum Chloroflexota; class Ktedonobacteria; order Ktedonobacterales; family JADMIN01; genus JAKAIY01. The sequence continues at coordinate 3,350 of DATAED010000213.1, read as the reverse complement.
GCGGGCATGAGGATGGCAGCCGCCCAGATGCCATTGCGCGCAAGAACCTCGGGTATGCCGCTCAGGCGCGTGGCATCTGCGAGGATCAGGCCAACGAGAGCCAATATCACAAGCACGCCCGCGTGCGCATGTCCGGCGCGGAAGAACGCCTGCTGAAACGGTGTTGTGGGCTGTCGGCCGCGCACGACACGCAGCATAAACCAGCCGCCATATTCGACAGCGACCACTGTCAGTAAGAGGATTCCAGCTGTCGTGCGGGATTCGGCGGAAAGGAACTGATTGATAGGCATGGGATTCTCCTCATTGGCTCAGGCTCCTCGACCTCCACGATGTGCGAGTGTCGGCGCATTGGCTATGCCAGTGGGCGCCAGGCCAGCCGCCAAAACGCCTGCGTGATGCCTGATAGAATCGGGCCCAATGAGCAACCTGCGCCCGTCACTGTCGCGCGGGCAAATGGAATGGCGCCGCGCCCGGAGCGCGCGGGCTGGGAGTGAGGGATCGCCTGCCCGCCTGTCCCGTCTGCGCTGCGAAACACGGCGCGCTGCTGTATACTGCTGACGGCGGCGCGCGGTGGGCGTGTCGCGCTGGCGTCCCCCCGGCGCCCCCCACGCAGCGAGGAGCTTTGCATGGCCGATGTGCGGCCCGTTCCCGGCATCCGTTACGCGCCAGAGACCGATCTGGCGGCGGTCGTCACGCCACCCTATGATGTCATCTCGCCCGAGGCTCAGGTGCGCTACTACGAACGCGCGCCCGAGAACATCATCCGGCTGGAGCTGGGTCGCGACGAGCCGGACGACGACGAGCTGGCCAATCGCTACACGCGCGCCGCGCTCACCTTCGCCGATTGGCGGCTGCGCGGAGTGCTCCAGCAGGACGCCCCCGCGCTCTACCTCTACGAGCAGCGCTTCACCACGCCCGCGCTGGATGGCGGCGAGCGCACGCGGCTGAGCCTGCTGGCGCGCGTGCGCATCGAGCCGTGGGAGGCGGGCGTTGTCCTGCCGCACGAGCGCACGCTGAGCAAACCCAAGAGCGACCGCCTGAAGCTGGCGCGCGCCACCGCCGCCACGCTCAGCCCCATCATGTCGCTCTACGACGACCCAGGCGGCGAGCTGGCCAAGGCGCTAGCCAAGTCACTCAAGCGCGCGCCCGACGCCGACTTCACCGATGAGGGCGGCGAATCGCATCGCCTGTGGGTCGTGCGCGACGCCGCGCTGATCGAGCGCGTGGCGCGCTTCTTCCGCGACCGCCAGCTCTACATCGCCGATGGTCACCACCGCTACGAGACGGCGCTGGCCTATCGCGAGGAGCTGCGCGAGGCCCGCCGCGAGCTGCCGCCCGAAGACGCCGCCAACTTCACGCTGATGGCGCTCTCAGCCATCGAGGATCCCGGGCTGGTCGTGCTGCCAACGCACCGCATCGTGCGCGGCGTGGCGCCGGAGCGGCTGGCGGAGTTCCAGCGCGATCTGGAGGGGCTCTTCGAGGTCGCGCCGCTGCCCGCTGACGGCGAGAAGAGCGCAGAGGGATTGGATGACCTCGACGGGCTGGCCGCGCCCGACGTGATCCGCGCGCTGACCGCGGCAGGCGACAGCGGCCAGCGGGTGGCCTTCGCGCTGGTGGCGCCCGATGGCGTGCGGCTGCTGCGCCTGACCGACGCCGGACGCGCGGCGATGGACTCGCGGGATGAGCGCGCGGCGGGCGGCTCCAGCGCATCGAGCGACGCGGGCGCCTCGGCGGCCTGGCGCGGGCTGGATGTCGCCGTGCTGCACGAGCTTGTGCTGGCGCGCGGGCTGAGCGTCAGCGAGCAGGCCATCCGCGCGGGCGAGCACGTCACCTATACCCGCGACGCTCAGGCCGCGCTCGATGCCGTGCGCAGCGGCGCCGACGGCGCGCAGCTCGCCTTCCTGCTGAATCCGACGCCGCCAGCGGCCATCCGCGATGTGGCGCGGGCAGGCGACCGCATGCCGCAGAAGTCCACCTATTTCTATCCCAAGCTGATCACCGGGCTGGTCATCAATCCCTTGTGGTGAGGCCAGCGCCCGGAGCTAACGAGAGCCAGGGAGAGCGTCAGGGGAGGAGAACGGAGGAGAGCCAGATGGACGACAACATCAGCGCGCCACAGACCCGGCGCTGCCCGACCTGCGGCGCCGACATGCCACAGGATGCGCGCTTCTGCGGCGCCTGCGGCACGGAATCGCTGCCCAGCGCGGCGTCTGAGGCGCTCGCCGTCGTTGAGCAGGCGCCTGCCGCTGCGCCGAGCGCGCCCAATGTGCCACCGCCACCTGTGGCTGCCATCCCGACGGCGCCCGCTCCCGCCGCGCCCAGCGCTGGCGATGTGCGCATCTGCACATGGTGCGGCGCGTCCAATCCGCTCGATGCCGCAAGCTGCGTGGCCTGTGGCGCCGTCTTCCCGACGCCAGAGGGCGATGAGGCGCTCGAACGCGCCGCCCGTGCGCGCATTCAGTCGATGGAGGCCGACATCAAGCCGGTGAAAGCGGGCTGGTGGCCCTTCCGCTCACGCGGCGCTTGACCTCTCCCCTGTCTCCCTCCCCTTCAGGGAGGAGGAACCCAGGCCGAGGCGACAGCCGCGTGGCAGAGGGACAGCAAGCCAGCGGCTGACAACTGTGCAACGACGATAACGCGGGCCAGCGCCACAAATCTCGCACCAGGTTCCCCCTCCCTCGGAGGGGAGGGGGACAGGGGGAGAGGTTCCGCTCGCCCGCTGCGCAATCCCTGGGGGTGCGGTCGCTTGAGAAGATCTCCTGAGAAGATGAGGTAGAGCATGATCCTGGTGGTAGGAGCGGGCCTGGCGGGCCTGACCTGCGCGAAAGCGCTGGTGGAGGCTGGCCGCGAGGTGCGCGTGATCGAAGCGTCTGACCACGTCGGCGGGCGCGTGCGCACCGATCACAGCCCCGATGGCTTTCTGCTCGACCGCGGCTTCCAGGTCTTCTTCACCGCCTACCCTGCCGCGCGCCGCAACCTCGACTACGCCGCCCTGCGCTTCAAGAAGTTCACGCCGGGCGCAGTCATCATCCGCGATGGCAAGTGGAGCGAGGTGGGCGATCCGCGCCGCGCGCCCCTGCTCATCAGCCGCACGCTCAACAACAAGCTGCTCACCACGGGCGATAAGCTGCGCGCGCTGCGGATGGCCCGCTACGCGCGGCGCCGCAAAGAGCACGACATCTTCTTCGGCAAACTGCGCGGCAAGGTAGCGGACCGTAGCGCCCATGAGGAGCTGAAGCGCCGCCACTTCAGCGAGGATGGCTTCATCGACAACTTCGCGCGCCCCTTCTATGGCGGCGTCTTTCTGGATCGCTCCCTGGAGACGAGCGCCCGCACGCTGCTCTTCACCA
>DATAED010000212.1:0-3560 GCA_036258195.1 Ktedonobacterales bacterium | reverse complement strand
ACCTGCTTTCGCTGCGGGCGCCCGCTGCCCTCGCGCATGGGACGCTTCGCCGACTTCCCCGAGCGGCGTGGATTGTGGCCCGCTGTGGACGACCTCTACACCGCCGTGTACGAGTGCCCGCAGTGCGATTGCTTCGGCTCTGGCTCGGCCGCGCTCGCCGGTCGCTCGCACCCGGCGGTGTGGCGCTTCCTGACCGAACGCCAACGCTGGGTGATCGAGCCAGATCAGCGCGTCGAGTATCAGGGCGCGCCCACCATCCGCTTCACCCTCTCTGATCCCAGCGCCGGGGAGCGCATCTCCTACTTCTGCGATCCCGACACGCTGGCCGTGCGCGGCGTCATCGAGCCATGAGCGCAACTGCCCCACTTCCACACGCCAAAGCGCCTCAACGTCCAAAACTCCCCTCTCCCGCAAAGCGGGGGAAGGGCTGGGGGAGGGGGCCGTCCACTACCCAGGAGCCATGCCACCATGAGCGACACCTTCACGCCCACAGTAGACGCCCCGACGCCCACCCGCGCGCCGCGCCGCTGGCGCGTCCCCGCCATGCTGGCGCCGCTGGGCCAGCGCGACTACCGCCTGCTCTTCATCGGCCAGCTCATCTCCTCCATCGGCAACACCTTCTATGCGGTGGCGCTGCCATGGTACATGCTGACACAGGGCGGCGGGCCGGTGAATCTCGGCCTCGTGCTGACGGCCTATGGCGCGCCGCTGGGCGTCACGACGCTGCTAGGCGGCTGGCTCAGCGACAAGCTGCGCGCTCGCCGCGTCATGCTGATCGCCGACGCCGCCTGCGCCATCGTCACAGGTGGGCTGGCCTGGGCCACCTTTGGCGCACATCAGCCGCTGTGGGTGATCGCCGCGCTGACGGCGGCGATGGGCGCCTTCGAGGGACTCTTCGCGCCCGCCTCGCAGGCCATCGCGCCCGATCTGCTGCCCGATGACCAGCTCCAGGCGGCCAATGGCCTCTTCTTCGCGCTGATGCGGCTGGCGCAGATGCTCGGCCCATCGCTCGCAGGCCTGGTGGTGGCGCAAACGACGGCCTCCAACGGATTCGCCATCGACGCCGTGACCTTCGTCGCCTCCGTGCTGACACTGGTCTTCATCCACAATCGCGTCATCTTCCCCGCACCGCCCGCCGCGCCCGGAGCCAATGCCACGGCAGCCAAGGCCGCGCCCGCTGAGATCGCCGCCGAGACGCCGCCCGCCTTCGACAGCCTGTGGCGCTACACGCTCGCGACGCCCTTCTTCCAGATCCTGCTGCTGGTGATCCTGGTGGGCAATCTCTTCAATGGCGCGGTGATGGAGGTGGCGATTCCGGCGCTGGCGCAGGGGCCGCTGCACACCAACGCGCAGGGCTACGGCTTCATCCTGACCGGCTGGGGTGCGGGCGCGCTGGCGGGCGCGCTGCTGGCGAGCGCGCTGGGTAATCGCATCAATCGCGGCTTGTACTCGCTGCTCTTCTTCACGCTCCAGGTCTTCGCCGTCTCAGCGCTGGCCTACGCCACCAGCGCCCTCATGGCGGTCGGCTGCATGGCGACCTTTGGCCTGCTCAACAGCCTCGGCAATGTCTCCTTCCTGACGTTGATCCAGCGCAAGCTGCCGCGCAACCTGCTGGGGCGCATCATGGGCGTCTTCACCTTCTGCAACTTCGCCACGCTGCCGCTCTCGGTCGCGGTGGGCGGCTTCGCGACAGCGCGCTTCGGCGCCTCGCCGGTGATCCTCGGTGGCGCGGCCATCATGCTGGGCGCGATGGTGATCGCCTTCGCCAGCCGCGAGATTCGCACGATGTGAGGAAACGACCCCACACCGACCTGTCCCCCTCCCACGTGGGAGGAGGACAGCAGGTGAAGTCAGTGCAGTTTGACAACCTGAATCTCGAAGTTCGTCCCAGGAGGCACCTGCATGCCAAACAACGTCTGGGCGCTGTAGTGACCCGGCGCCGCAGGAATGCCGGTATCCGAGGGATAGGGCGGCGTCGGATCAAAGACGGTGACAGGTGGACCGCCACTACGACCGGTGAACGTCACGAACTCGTTGACGATGAAGAAGTCGCCGTTCGCGCCGATGAACCATCCCTGCACGTTGCTGGAGAAGTGTTGAGCGCCAGCCGCGCCGCCACCCTGGAAGTGCTGGCAGCCAGTCAGTTGCGCGTCGCCGGTGTTATCACTGTCGAGCTCTGCCCAGCCCCAGAATCCACCCAACGACGATCCACACAGCGCTACATTGTTGCAGTTGAACGACAAACCTACCTGATACAGCGCCAACCGCCCATAGGCATGGGCCGTCGGCGCGCCCCGTGTGCTGACCGAGACAGCCAGCGCCAGAGCCAGCGCGGTCGCCAACGCGACGCGCAGTGCGCGATGCGAGGTTCCCATTGCGTGCCTCCTCACCTATGGCGCGCCCGCAGTGAGCGCGCCTACCCAGTGGCGCCCTCCGCTCGCTCGACGCCACGCATCGAGCTATCCACATGCGCGGAGGTCTCACATCAAAACGCAAAAGCGCGCATTTGCGCCTACGCCAATTCGCGTATCTCGCGTCACGTCGTGAGTAATTGGCAGCGCCTGCCAACTCCCGACATATGCTATACTGGTTTCGCGCTGAAACATATGTTCCCTCAGTGTTCGCGGCGATTGGCGGGAGGCGGCGACCATGCCCAGAGCGCGCAAGCGGCAGACCAGCGGCCCACTCACCCTGACGCTGGAGGAGGCGCGCGGCGTAGCGCTGGCGGCGCAGGGGCTGGATGTGGGCGCGGAGGGCGTCACGCCGCCGGGAGCCGCAACCACCGCCAGCGACCTGATCGCGATGATCGAGCGGCTGGGCGTGGTGCAGATCGACACTATCAGCGTCGTCGCGCGCACGCAATACCTTGTGCTGTGGAGTCGGCTCGGCGCCTATCGCCAGACGCTGCTGGATGAGGCGCTCTATCCCCGCCGCGACATCTTCGAGTACTGGAGTCACGCCGCCAGCATCATCCCCATGAGCGACTACCCGCATTACCGCGCCGACATGCTGCATTCGACGGCGTCGCGGCTGTGGGATTCGCTGCGCATCTGGTCGGAAGAGCACCCCGAGGTCATCCAGAGCACGGTGGAAGCGATCCGCGATCGCGGGCCGCTGGCCAGCGCCGACTTCGAGAATCCGACCAATGCGCGGCGCATGGAGCGCTGGGAGTGGTATGGCCCGAAAGAGAGCCGCCGCGCCCTCGATACCCTCTGGACGCTCGGCGACCTGATGGTTCACAGTCGCCGCAACGGGCAGAAGCTCTACGACCTACGCGAGCGCGTGCTGGCGGAGGCGTTCGGCGAGGCGGCGCCCGACGATAGCGCGCTGCCTACGCCACGTGAGCGTCTCGACCACCTGACCAGCCGCACCGCCAGCGCGCTCGGCATCCTGACCCCGTCGTGGCTATTCGACTACTTCCGCCTGACAACCTGGTCGTGGGGCTATTTCCGCCAGGACGCCAGCGAGACGCAGACACATCCCAACGCTGAGGGACGCAACTCGCGCGAGCGCGCCCGCTCGCTGCTCGATGGCATGGCCGCCGATGGCCTGCTGATCCC
>DATAED010000211.1:0-7908 GCA_036258195.1 Ktedonobacterales bacterium | reverse complement strand
TAGCGCAACTGCCAGAAGATGAGTTGGTCATTGCGCGCGTTGGGGTCGCCCTGCGGGCCTTGCGGCTGCGGGGGCGCGGCGGGACGCGGCTGGGGCGCTGGCTGCGGGGCGCGCTGAGGCGGCGGTGGAGCAGCAGGCGCGGGGCGCGCAGGCGCGGCTGGTTCGATGTCGTTCAGGTAGTCGCCGTACAGCTGTACCAGATCGGGCGGCAGCTCGCGCATCGGCGCGTGATTGGCCGGGTTGGCCGCGCTGGGTGAAGCGAGCGGGCCGGCGGCGAGCGGGCCGGTAGGCTGCTTGGAGAGGCGCGATTGCGGAGCAGGCGGAGAAGCTGGCGCCTGGGGCGTGCTGGCCCCGAACGCGGCAAAGGGTGAGCCACCGCCCGATGCCTGCGCGAAGTCGGCGGCGGGCACCGGAATCGTGACATCATTGGGCAGGCCGCGCCAGGGATCAGGCGCGGCTGGCTGGCGGCCATGGGCGTCTGCGTCGTCCTGCTTGACTGCGGGAAGCGCCTGCGACGCGCTCACGCGCTGGAGCAGCGCGGTTTCGAGCATGTGGGCGGCGCGCTCACGGTCTTCATCCGATCGTGTGGGCGTGCGGCGCGATTGCGATGTCCAGGAGACGGTCTGCCGACGCGCGCCAAAATCGGGTACCGAGCCACTCAGGTAGCCCAGAGCACGCCGCTGTGCCTCCGCTGCTACGCGCGGCGCCATCGCGCGCAGGCGTGGCAGGTAGCGCGCGGCGTAGCGTCCGCGGATGCCGTCGTTGACTTCGAGGTAGCGTGTCACCAGCCGCTCGATGAAGCGGCGTGTCTCCGCCGAAGAAACATCGGCGCGCTCCAGCGGGCCGAAGTTGGCCGAGCTGAGGTAGCGCTGTATCTCATCCATGCGCGTGCGGTCGATGGGGCGGGTGACAAGGCGATTGGCGCGGAAATCGAAGTAAGGCGGGTAGGCGACCGTCGCGGCGATGAGCTCGGCCAGATCGGCGCGCAGGCGTTCGAGCGTGCGCGGCTCCAGCTCACTCATTCGCGCTGCCATGGATCAGGCCCTCCCCATTCGCGCCTGCGCAGCGCACAGGCCGCGCGACTTGACGCGCTGCCATTCTGCGCGCAGTCTATCACGAACGGCAATCGCAGACAAAACGCATAGCGCATGCGGTGACTGGCGGCGTCACGGAACGGCTAGTGGCGTGGTCTGCTATACTCGCAGTGGTCGGCCACTGGTCGGCATGGCGCGGACACGCATCGAGGAGCAGAAGCGAGCAGGCATGCGGATACTGGTGGATTATACGGCTGCCATCACCCAGGGCGCCGGCATCGGGCGCTACACGCGCAGCCTGGTGGACGCGCTACTACGTGTCGATCAGCAGGATCGACTGACGCTCTACTCCGCCGAGCGGCCCAACGGCGAGCGCGGATTTCCGCAGGCGCCCAATCTGAGCGCCAAAGCAGGCCCACTGGATAATCGCCGCATGACGATTCTGTGGCATCGGCTGCGCGCGCCGCTGCCGATCGAGGCGCTGGCGGGGCGCGCGGATGTGCTGCACGCGCCGGACTTCAGCCTGCCGCCGACGCTAGGCGCGCGCACCGTTGTCACCATCCACGATCTGGCGTTCATGACGCATCCAGAGTGCGCCGTGCCGTCGCTGCGGGCGTATCTGAACCGCGTCGTGCCACGCGCGGTGAAGCGCGCCGACCATATCATCGCGGTTTCGCAGCGCACGGCGGACGATCTCGTGGAGCTGCTGGGCGTCGCGCCAAAGAAGATCACCGTCATCCACCTGGGCATCGATCCCTCGATGCGGCGGATCACGGACGCAGCGGCGCTGGCGGATGCGCAAGAGCGCTATGGCTTGCGCCTGCCCTTCGCGCTGGCGGTCGGCACCATCGAGCCGCGCAAGAACTTCGCACGGCTGATCGAGGCGTTTGATCTGGCGCGGCGGCAGGCGGGTGGCCCCGCGCAGCTCGTCATCGCCGGGCGCAAGGGCTGGCTGTACGACGACGTGTTCGAGACGGTCGAGCGGCTAGGCCTGGGCGACGCCGTGCGCTTCCTCGATTACGTGCCGGATGCCGACCTCGCCACGCTCTATTCGCTCGCCGCAGTCGTCACCATGCCCTCGCTGTATGAAGGCTTCGGCATTCCAGTGGTGGAAGCGATGGCGTGCGGTGTTCCCGTGGTCGCCTCCACGGGTGGCTCGCTGCCAGAGATCGTCGGCGACGCTGGGTTGCTCGCAGCGTCCGATGATGTGTCAGCGCTGGCCAACGCGCTCGCCCGCGCGGTTGGTGATGCAGCGCTGCGCGAGCGGCTCATCACGGCGGGCTATGCGCGGGCGCGGACGTTCGATTGGGATGCGGCTGCTCGCCAGCATATCGCCGTCTACCACGCCGTGGCGGTTCGCGTATGAGCCAGCGACAACCGCTCACACCGAACACGCCGGGCTCGATCGATGTGCGCCCACCCTTCGATCTGCAACTGACGGTCAGCGCGCTGCGACGGCTGCCACATGCGGCGCTCTATCCGCTGGTGGAGGGCGAATGGCGCTTCGTGGCGGCGCTGCCGTCGGGTGCGCGACTTCTCGCCGTGCGCTCGGTTGATGCTGCGAATCCTGCCGCGCCGCTGGAGGTCGTAGCGCTGGATGGCGCGCTCGCCGCAGCCGATGCGCAGGCAGGAGCCGCGCTCGTTGCGCGCATGCTCGACGTGCAGCGCGACATGGCGCCGTTGACCGAGGTGGTGGGGAACGAGGAGCCGCTGGCGACACTGGCCCGGCGGCTGGCCGGACTCAAGCCACCGCGCTTCGCGTCGCTTTGGGAGGCGTTCTGCCAGATCGTGCCGTTCCAGCAGGTCAGTCTGAGCGCCGCAGTCGCGACGCTCAATCGGTTTGTCGTGGCGCTGGGGCCAGTGCGCGAGCATGAGGGCCGCAGCTATTGGGGTGTGCCGACGCCACAGCGCGTGGCGAGTGCGACGTTGGATGACCTGCGCGCCTGTGGGATGAGCGCGGCCAAGGCGCAGACGCTGCGCGGGCTGGCCGAGCGCGCGCTGGCGGGCGAGCTGGACGCTGCCGCGTTGGATGGGCTATCTGATGAGGACGCCATCGCCCTCCTGACCCGCCTGCCGGGCATTGGCCGCTGGAGCGCCCAGGTGGCGCTGCTGCGCGGGCTGGGGCGACTCTCCGTCTTTCCCTCTGGTGACTCCGGCGCTGCCCGCTCGCTACGCGAGGTATTCAAGGAGAGCGAACAGCCGGAAGTGATCGCACTGGCGACGCTGGAGCGGCTGAGCGATTGGCGCGGCTATCTCTACTTCCTCTTGCTCGGGCGGCGATTTCTCAACGCGCAGCCCGATTAGTTGTGGCGCCTGTGGCTGGATTGTGATGGCGGCGCTTCACGCTGTGACGGCGATGTGATGGCAGGACGGTACGATGTTATCTGAGGCAGATAGCGATCCAGAGAATGGCTGGGATCGCTGGATCTGTTAGCCCGGAACGTTTCACCACAACTGGTGTACGTTGTACACTAACTGATGGCGCGCGTCACATCGGCGCGCGAGAGGCGCCATCAGCGCCGACAGATCAACGCAATGCCTCGGAGTGGACGGCTCACGATGAACTCCACTGTCTCGACCCTCTACAAACCTGTTGAGCTTGATGATAGCGCCGCCTGGAGCGCGTATCAGCGCGCCGAAATGGCGGCCATCACGCAGACTATTCGCCTGCGCGACGGAGAAGCGGTGACCATGCGCGCGATTCGCCCGGATGACGCGCAGCGGTTGCAAGCCTTCCATGCGCGCCTCTCAGCCGATACCATCGTCATGCGCTACTTCCGCGTGGCGCCCGTGCTGTACGAGAAGGATGCCCGCTGGCTGACGCATCTCGACTATGATAATCGCATGGCGCTGGTGGCGACGACCGGCGAGGGCGCCGACGAGCGCATCATCGCCGTGGTTCGCTACGAGCGCGTGACGGCGAGCGAGGCTGAGCTGGCCTTCGTGGTCGAGGATCGCTGGCAGGGCCGGGGCATCAGCACGGCGCTGCTGGTGTGGCTGCTGGCCTATGCGAAGGCGCGCGGATTCGAGACGATGGTGGCTGTGACGCTGGCGACCAATGTGCGCATGCGGGCGGTCATGGTTCACGCCGGCTATCCCATTAACTCGCACTACGCGGATGGCTGCCTGACACTCACGCTCGACATCCGGCAGGCGGGATAGCGTCTCCAGCCAACGTCCGTTGAGGCGCCAGGAGCTAGGGTTTCAGCGGCGACAGCGGGGCCCAGCCAGACTCCCGCATAGATTCGTCCTCATCCTCGATGAACTGGGCGGTTTCGGCGTCGCGCTCACGCATCCCCAGGCGAAAGAGCAGCAGGGAGATGACGAACACCAGCGCCCAGATGCCGGTGACGGCCAGCGGGAAGAGTATGCCTGCAAACATGGCGTACATCCTCCTTCGTCGACTGGCCCACCTGATGCGGCATCATGAAGCCGTACACGGAGAGCGACGCAAAACGCGCGCCAGTGATGTCGTGCCGAGTTTGGGACGCAGATTTCCTATAGCCGACAACTACAGGCATATCCGGACACAACTATCGCGTTGTGGCGGTGAGTCTTGCGGCGATGACGTGCGGCATGTAGGCCTGGATCGCGCTAGACTTGGCCAGTCGTGGTGTACGAGCACTTCGGAGACGACAGCGGTCGCATAGTTCAGGGCGGAAGGTGAGGGAGCGATGTCAGCGACTGAGACGAGTATGAGCGATCCAACACATGTCGTGTCGTGCTTCCTGCTGTGGCGTGATCAGTCCGGTGATCGGCTTCTGCTGGCGCGGCGCAGCGAGCGTGTGCGCACCTATCGTGGCGCGTGGGGAGCCATCAGCGGCTATGTCGAGCCGGGGGTCCGCCCGCTCGATCAGGCCTATCAGGAGATTCGTGAGGAGACGAGGTTGTCGTCGTCGGATGTCTCGCTGCTGCGAGCAGGGGAACCATTGGCGTTTCGCGACGAGACGCTGGCGCAGGACTGGGTGGTACATCCCTTCCTGTTCCTGGCGCTGCGACCAGATGCCGCGCAGCACGATTGGGAGGCGCATGAGTTCGCCTGGGTCGCTCCTGACGCAGTGAGCGGGCTGCTGACCGTGCCGCAGCTTGCTGAGGCGCTTGCGCGGGTCTATCCGCCGACGCCAACGCCGTAGCGGCGTGCTGGACACGCAGGAGACGATGCGATGAGCGGCGCGGACGACGCGCAGATCGTCGGGCGCATTCGCGATGATCGCGAGCACGGCGCAAGCTGGCTGGCGCGCGAGGCTGCCCGCCAGATGGCGCTCGCAGCAGCGGGCGAGGGCGACGCCGAGGAGCGACTCTCCAGAGTACGCGCGCTGGGGCAGGCGCTGGCCCAGGCGCGACCGAGCATGGCGACGATTGCGAACACGGTTGCGCGAGTCTGGATGGTCGGCGCGGCGCAAGCCGGTGATGCGCAGGCACAGCTCGAAGCGCTGCGCGCCGAAGCGCTGGAGATCGACGCGCGCTGGAACTCTGCGACTGATGGGATGGCGACGTGGGCGCGCGAGGTGGTTAGCGGAACGGTCTACACCCACAGTCGCTCTGGCTCGGTGGAGCAGACGCTGACCACGCTGGCGCGCGAGCGCGTTCGTCATGAGCCGCTGCGGGTGATCGTCGCTGAGTCGCGCCCGGGTGGCGAGGGTGTGGAGCTGGCGGGAGCCCTGGCAGCGGCTGGCGCACAGGTGACGCTGGTCGCGGATAGCGCCTGTGCGGTGTTCATCGAGCAGGCGGCGCTTGTCATGGTCGGGGCGGATAGCGTGCGCTCAGATGGCGCGGTGGTCAATAAAGTCGGCACGCGCACGCTCGCGCTGGTGGCGCAGGCGGCGGGCAAACCAGTGTACGCGCTGGCTGAGCGATTGAAGGTGACTCCGGACTCGTATCCGCTGGTGATCGAGGAGATGAATCCGGCGGAGTTGCTACCTCAGCCAATCTCTGGCGTGTTGGCGCGCAACATCTATTTCGATGTCACGCCCGCGCGGCTCATTCCCCACGTCATCACCGAGTCTGGCCCGACGGACAAGCGCGACATCGCGCTGCTGGCAGTGGAGGCGGAGCGGGCGTATCGAGCGCTCATGGCGCCTTAGGACTGTCCGGCGGCGTGTGCTCTGCCGAGGCCGACGTATCCGGCGCGGCGAGGAGAGCGCCAGCGTCGGCTTCGGCGACACTCTGGGCATATCCAGGTAGCGCTCGCCCAGCATGATGCGGTAGCGCGCCTTCCACCAGCGCGTGGCGATGGAGTTCAGGCGAACGAGGGTGTAGGTCGGCGCGTGGCGCTCCAGCTCACATCGCAGGGCCACCTCATCCCGTGCGCTGACGCCGTGCGCCTGGAGCCGGCGCGCCAGATCCTCTGGCAGCGCCGCCTCTGGAGCATCCTGCGGCGTGGTGAGTTGGCCATGATGAGCGTGCTCCTTCGGGTGCGCGAGGCTGCGAGATGACTGGCAGGGCTACTGGCGCATGGCGCCCAGTGACCATACCAGCACAGGAGCAGGTCAGGCGAACTTGCACAGCAGTGTAGCATAGGGGCATGACCGCTGTGGCGGTGATGGCCCTATGAAAAGACGCCGGCAGCTCGGCAAATCCGTGCGAAAGAGCGCTATTTCGTGTGTAGTGGAGGCTGGTGGCGATGACCAAAGGTGACATCTCTGGTGGCGCGATCCACGAATTGCCAGAGGACTTACGGACAACCCTTGCCGCAGATGCGGAGGCGCTCGCGGTATGGGAGGATCTGACGCCACTCGCGCGCAATGAATGGATCTGCTGGACGATCTCGGTGAAGAAGCCGGAAACGAGAAAACAGCATGTGGAGCGGGTGCGCACGGAGCTCAAAGAGGGCATGCGGCGGCCTTGCTGCTGGTATGGCTGCATTCACCGCACGGATAAGCCAATTAGCCCATCGGTACAGTATGTGCTGAGCAAGCGATCTAAAAAGTCATCGTAGGCGACGGCTCTCGCTGAGAGAAGGCTCGATTGCCTTCAGGTTGTTCAGCCCTTCGGCGTTCAGTCGGCGGGTCAAACCTGGGCGTCGGCGCCGGAGGGACATAGCGCATGGGCGATGAGCCACAGGCGCGCGACCACGACCCTGCCCACGCCAGCGGCGTCGAACTGGCCGACCTCGCGACGCGACTGGCGGTGGTGGCGGTCAGCGTGGATGGCCAGCGCCACGGCCATATCCAGCGCGCCCGGCTTGAGCGCCCGCCAACGCCGGAGCAGGTGGTGGAGCGGCTGAGCGCCATGATGCGCGAACAGAGTGCAGGCGCCCCGCCAGCAGAGGTCGGCGTCGCCGTGTGGGCGCATGTGAACCCTGACCTCGGCGTGGTCGATGAGTCACGCTATGGGGCGTCCTGGAACGCCTTTCCCTTCGCTGAACGACTGGGCGAGCGCGTGGGCGCCCCCGTGCGGCTGATCGCCGGGGTGAATGCCGCCGCGCGGGCTGAGGCGCGGTCAGGCGCAGCGGCTGGGCGCTCGCCGCTGCTCTACGTCCACCTCGGTCGCACTGTCAGTAGCGCGCTTGTGGTGGATGGCGAGCCGCTGGCGGGCGCCTACCATGACGCCGGACGCCTGGGACACTGGCAGACCGGAATGGATGGCCCGCGCTGCCAGTGCGGCGCCAGAGGGCATCTCGATCCACTGGCCTCAGCGCAATCGCTGGTGCGGCTGGCAATTGGCGTGGCGGCGGATGACGATGAGGCGCTGGCGGCCATTCATCGGGTGACGGGGATGCGCGCTGAGGCGCTCACAGCGCCACAGGTGGTGGCGCTGGCGCGAGACGGCGTGCAAGCCATCCATGAGTTGGTGGATCTCGCTGTGGAGGCGCTGGCGGGCGCGCTGGCGAATCTGGTCGTCACGCTCGATCCAGCTATCATCGTGATTGGCG
>DATAED010000210.1:0-26503 GCA_036258195.1 Ktedonobacterales bacterium | reverse complement strand
TCGCTCGTAACGCTTTTCGTAGCGATCTTCGCACGGCCAGATGATACCCTAGGCGCGAGGCGATCCCGCCAGGAGTCCACCTACGGGCTTGCGCAGGGTTGCATAGGCGGGCGGCGCTTGCGAATGAGCGCCAGGAGGGTGGAGGTGAGCGATGGTTGTTCCAGTGACGCCCACGTCAGCCAATCGATCGCTGAAAGGCGGGCTTCTGCTGCTGGCCCGCGTCGTCTGGGTTGCGCTTGCTGCGGTGCAACTGCTCTCGTTCGCCAGCGGGGTTCCGGGATATTTCACCCTGGCTGACCACCCCTGTGCCTCCAATTGCGCCCTCACCGCCCGTGAATCGAACGTCCTAAGCGGCATAGGGGTCGCGCCTCATAGCTATGTCCTTCTCCTGCTGGCGCTTAAGACGCTCGGTGTCGCGGTGTCAACTATCATGGCGGCGCTGCTGTTTACGCGCCGGTCGAATGACTGGATGGCGCTGGTCGCCGCCTACGTCATCTTGATCATACCGACCTCTGCGGGGCTGGATTTCGGCCCGACCATCACCGCCTCAACGCAGGCGACCGCGTTCAAGCTCCCGATCGCCGCCGACATCGCGCTCGGCTCCGTACAGACCGCCGCCATCGTCGGCCTGTTCTTGCTCTTCCCCAGTGGGCGTTTCGCTCCGCGCTGGACGTGGCTGCTGCTGGCGGGGTTCCTGATCTACTCGACCATCTACGCCGCGTGGCCCACTGCCCAGGGCGCGCTGGCGCTCGGCTGGATCGTCTTTTTCGCCTGCCTGATCGCCAACATTGTCTACCGCTATTGGCATGTCTCGTCACCGCTCGAACGGCAGCAGACAAAGTGGGTGATCTCAGGTTTTGTTGTCTTCATGTTCATGAGCATCATGTTCTGGCTGCCGCCCTTCACCCCGCTGCGCGGGACGATCTATGCGCCGCTCTCGCACATCGCCTATACGCTCGGCCTGATCGTCATGCCATTCACCTTCTTCGTCGCTATCCAGCGCCACCGCCTCTATGACATTGACACCATCATCCGGCGTACACTCATCTATGGAGCCGTATCGGTAATCCTGGCCGCTACCTACACGATCATCGTCTCTGGCGCGCTATTCCTGCTCCAGCGCATTGGCGGGCAGTGGGTCAGTGCGTCGCAGCCGACCATCGTCGTGACGACGCTGGTGATCGCCGTGCTCTTCCTGCCACTGCGGCGTCACGTTCAGCGGCTCATCGACCGGCGATTTTATCGTCGTCGCTACGATGCCGAGCAGACGCTGGCGCGCTTCGGCGCGGCGCTGCGCAGCCACATTGAACTCGACCAACTCACGGCGGAGTTGACCGCTGTGGTCGACGACACCATGCGGCCAGCGCATGTCTCGCTGTGGCTACGGCGGAGCGAGGCGTCTGGCTGACGCCTCGGCTCAAAGACGCCAGGTCAAAGCATCGGCAGCGTCGTTCACCTCCGCCAGCGCGGGCAGGCGCAGCGCGAAGGTCGTGCCGCCGCCGGGCGCGGCCTGCGCCTCCACCATGCCGCCGTGCGCCTGCGCCGTCCACTGCGCAATAGCCAGCCCCAGGCCATGCCCGTCCGACGCTGTGCGGGCTGCGTCCACGCGGTAGAAGCGGTCGAAGAGGTGGGGTAGGTGCTCTGACGCGATGCCGGGGCCGTCATCCGTGACGCGCGCCACCGCCCAGGCGCCGCCCTCGCGCGTGGATTCGTAGCAGGTTGTCACGCTCACGCGGCTGCCGACGCCAGCGGTGTATTTGACGCCGTTCTCTACCAGATTCACCAGCGCCTGCGTCAGCGCCGCGCGGTCGCCCAGCAGCCGAACCTCTGGCAGCGCCTCCACCACCAGCGTGACGCCGCGCGCACGGGCCAGCGGGGCCAGCCGCTCCACCGCTTCGAGCGCTACATCGCTCAGGTCGAGCGGCTCCAGGCGCAGGCGCAGCGGGCTGGCGTCGGCGCGCGCCAGCGTCAGCAGATCGGCCACCAGACGGCTCATCGCCAGATTCTCCGCCTGGATCACGCCCAGCGCCTCCGCATACTGCTCTGGCGTGCGGCGCTGGGCCAGCGCGTGCGCCACCTCCACGCTGATGATCGTCAGCGGCGTGCGCAGCTCGTGGCTGGCGTCGGCGGTGAACTGCCGCTGCCGCTGGAACGCCGCCTCCAGCCGCGCCAGCATGTGGTCGAAGGTCGCCGCCAGCTCACCCAGCTCATCGCGCTGCTTCAGATGCAGGCGGGCGCTCAGATCCGTCTCGCTGATCTGCTGGGCCGCCCGTGTGATCAGCCGCACCGGGCGCAGCGTCCGCGATGCCAGCCAGTAGCCGCCCAGCGCCGCCACCAGCAGCGTGACAGCCCCGGCCAGCAGCAGCGCGGGCAGCACCGTCTGCGTCGTCTGATTGATCGCGTTGGGCAGGCCCACCGTCAGCGTACCCACCACCTGCCCCTGGCTGATGACCTCTGTGCTGTAGAGCACGTAGTCCAGCGTTTTCGTGGCGCCGACCGCCGACGCGATCGGCAGGGATGTCTCGCCGTAGGTATCGGCGATGTGCGCGCTCGTCGCTCCACCGCTCGCCGACGCGCTGGCGATGAGATACGCCTGCACTGCCGCGACGCCCGCCGGGCCGAGCGGCCCCACTGCCTGCGCCGCGCCGCCCTGCGCATGCATGAAGAGCGCGACCGCCTGATCGGGCAGGAAATATGCCGCAGCGCCCGCTGCTGGCGTGACTTTCAGGCTGGACTTCGGCGGCGTCAGCGTCGCCACATCGAGCAGGCCATCGGCGGGATTGTAGACGCTGGCGACCTCGCCAGCGATCTTCGCAAGCATGGCGCGCTGGGCGGCGGCGTCACTCTGCCGCAGATCGCCGATCAGGACGACGTTGAAGACGAGAAACACCAACGCCAGAATCGCCAGATACCACAGCATCAGCCGCACGCGCATGCTGGTGGTCAGGACGCCGAGCGCGGCGCCCGCGCGGCGCAGAGCACGCATACCGCTCCTCCTCTCGGCGCGTTGGCGCGGGGCAGGCCAGCGCTACGGGTGTGGGGCGCGCAGACGATAGCCCACGCCGCGCACCGTCTCCAGCAGGGGCGTCGCGAATGGCTCGTCGATCTGGCGGCGCAGGCGGCGCACGTAGACATCCACCACGTTCGAGGTTCCCTCGTAGTCATAGCTCCACAGGTGGCTCTCGATCATCTCGCGCGTCAGCAGTTGATTGGGGTGGCGCATGAAATATTCGAGCAGCGCGAACTGCCGCGCCGTCAGCTCGATGGCCTGCCCGGCGCGCTCCACCAGATGCGTCGCCGGATCGAGGCGCAGGTCGCCAACCGCCAGTATCCCACACTTGCGCGGCGACTCGCGCCGCAGCAATGCCCGCAGCCGCGCCAGCAGCTCGTTGAGCGCAAAGGGTTTGACGAGATAGTCATCGGCGCCGCTATCCAGCCCGCGCACGCGATCTTCGACGGTATCGCGCGCCGTCAGCATCAGGATCGGCGTCGTCAGCCCGGAGGCGCGCAGGCTGCGGCAGACCGCCAGCCCATCCTTCACCGGCAGCAGGATGTCCAGGATGATTGCATCGTAGGCCGTCGCCTGGGCAAGCTCTTCGCCCGCCGCGCCATCGCCCGCCACATCTACCGCGTAGCTCGCGTCCATCAGGCTCGCTTTGAGCGCCGCGCTCAGGCGCCGATTGTCCTCGATCAGCAGCAGTCGCATGCGCGCGCCTCCCCTCTCGCCGTTCCGGTCGTGCTGGCGCCCCACTGCATCATATCGCGCGCAGATGACAGCCAGATGACACGCGCGCCCGCCTGTCATGGAGCTGTCATGCGGCGCGGCTACAGTCGATGGCGACGGCGTTTCGGCTGGCGGTTTCAATCGCCAGCCTATCAGGATCGAGGACGACACATGCATGAACTGGCTGAGCGTACCGACATCGCGCTGGAGACGCGCAGGTTGGGCAAGCGCTACGGACGCAGCAAGTGGGCGCTGAGCGAGTGCTCGCTGACCCTGCCCACGGGGCGCATGGCCGCGTTGGTCGGGCCAAATGGCGCGGGCAAGACGACGCTGCTGCATCTGGCGATGGGGCTGCTGCAACCCAGCGCTGGCGCCGTCAGCGTGTATGGGCGCGATCCCTGGCGCGAGCCGCTGACCACGCTGCCGCGCGTCGGCTTCGTCGCGCAAGATCACCCCCTCTATCGCGGCTTCACCGTCGCCGATACGCTGGAGTACGGACGGCGCATGAACCAGCGCTGGGATGGCGAACTGGCGGGGGCGCGGCTGCGGCGGCTGGGTATCCCGCTGGGCCAGCGCGTGGGCAAGCTCTCGGGTGGGCAGCAGGCGCAGGTGGCGCTGGCGTTGGCGCTCGGCAAGCGCCCCGATCTGCTGCTGCTGGATGAACCCGTCGCCAGCCTCGATCCGCTGGCCCGCCGCGATTTCCTGCGCACATTGGTGGAAGCGGCGACCGAGCGCGGCATCACGACGCTGCTCTCGTCGCACATCATCGGCGATCTGGAGCAGACCTGCGACTACCTCATCATCCTCTCGGATGCCCGCGTGCAGCTTGCCGACGACATCGCCGCCGTCATGCGGGCACACCGCCTGCTGATCGGGCCGCGCGGCGATACGGCGGGGCTTGCCGACCTGCGTGCTACTCGGCAGGTCGTGGGCGAGAACCAGACTCCGCGGGAGACAAGGCTGCTTGCTCGCGTGTCAGAAGATGGCGCGCCGCTGCCCAATGGCTGGAGCAGCGAGGACGCGCCGCTCGAAGAGATCGTGCTGGCCTACCTGAGCCAGCGCATCGGCGACTCCGCGCGCGCTGACGCGGTGGCCGCCGGACAGCCAGAATTGGAGGCGACCCGATGATCTGGGCGACCTGGCGGCAACATCGCTCCGAAGCGCTGATCGTGGCGATCACGCTGGTCGCGCTGGCGGCAATCCTGATCATGACAGGGCTGCAGATGCGCGCCGCGTTTCAATCACTGGGTGTTGGCCCGTGCCTGGCGCCAACCAATACCAATCCCCATTGTCCCAACATCATCGAAGCCTTCCGCGCGCAGTTTGAACCGCTGGACGCCGCGAGCGGCTGGCTCAATATGCTCCCCGTGCTCGTTGGCATGCTGATCGGCGCGCCGCTGGTAGCGCGCGAGCTGGAACATCGCACCCACCTGCTCGCCTGGACACAGGGCGTCACGCGGCGGCGCTGGCTCACCACCAAGCTGGCCTGCGTGATCGGCGGCGCGCTGGTCGCGGCGGGCGTCTTCACGGCGTTGATGATCTGGTGGCGCAACTCCTTCGATCAGCTCGATGGACACCTGACGCCGATCAGCTTTGACTTCGAAGGCCTGGCGCCGTTGGCCTATATGGCGTTTGCGCTGGCGCTGGCGATCGCGGCGGGGACGCTGCTACGCCGCGCCATCCCTGCGATGGCCGTCACGTTGGCGTGCTTCATGGCGCTGCGGCTGCCCATCGATAGCTGGGCGCGCGCGTATCTCTACCAGCCACCCATCACGCTCCATGCCAACCCGCTCACGTCGGGTGGCCCCGCGAGCGGCGACTGGCTGATTAACTCCGGCTTTGTCGATCACGCCGGGCATGCGCTCTCCGACTCGCAGGTGTTCGGTACATGCGCGCCGCCAGGAACCATCAGCAAGCTGAGCGTCCTCCAGTGCGTGCAGGCGCACGGCTGGCTGACCAGCTATGTCTACCAGCCCGCCGACCGCTTCTGGCGCTTCCAGATCACCGAGGCGCTGCTCTATCTGGCGCTCAGCGCGGCGCTGCTCGGCCTGACCTACTGGTGGACGCGGCGCAGCATGCGCTGAACGACCTCACCCCCTATCCCCCTCTCCCACGAGGAGAGGGGGAGCGGAAATGATGTTCACCCTCCTGTGGATTTGAAGGTTCCTGAGCAGGTACCCAGCGTCATCACGCCGTTGACCTCTTCCACACAGGCTGTCCCGCTGCTGCCGCCCGGCGTGAAGGTTCCGCTGCACGTGCCGACCGTCAGCGCGCCATTGACGACCTCGGCGCAGGGCGCGCTGGGGCCGGGCGTGGGCGTCGGCGTAGGCGGAGTGGTAGGTGTCGGCGTGGGCGTGGGTGTCACCGAGCCAAACGCCGTCACCAGCACGTTATCCAGTTCGGAGGTCGCCGATGTGCTGAAGGCGATACTCCCACTGGAGAAGGTCGAATCTGTGGTGGTCGCGACGACTGTGCCATTGATCGACGCGCTGATGGTGGCTCCGTTGACGCTCAGCGCCAGCGTATAGTACTGGTGGGAGTAAGGGAACGCGCCCTGGTCGAAGGTCGTCCAGTTTCCGCCGCTGCGCATGCCCAGATACCATTCGCCACCGTTTTTGAACAGGAAGGAGTAGTGGTTGTTGGTGTCGCTGTAGCGGGCCTGAATGTCGCTGGTCTGGTTCAGATCATTGGCGCCCGGCTTGACACTCGCCTGCACGGTGTAATCTGTCCAGGCGGCTGAGCCAGCGGCGATAGTATAGAGCTGCGACGTGTCAGGATCCCCCTGCTGCAGCACATTGCTGCCGTCTGGTTGCACCGTCCACGAGGAGCCATTCACGATCGTCCAGCCGCGCGGGGCCGCGCCCAGCGTGTCGGACTCGAAGTTGTCGGCGAAGAGCGTCCCTGAGGGCGGCGGCGAAGGCGTCGCCGTCGGCGTTGGAGGCGGGGTCTGCGTCGGCGTTGGAGAAGGGGATGGCGTCGGTGATGGCGTCGTGGTTGGCGTCGGTGATGGCGGTGTGGTCGGCGTCGGAGTAGGTGGCGTCGTCGCTGTCGGTGAAGGCGTCGACGTATGCGTCGGCGTTGGAGTTGGCTGAGTAGTTGGTGTGGGGGTTGGCGCGGGCGACGACGTGGAGAACATGCTCGCCATCGGCGTCGCATTGGCGTCGTTGCTCGTCATCGAAGGCAGGCCGAGCGCCAGCTCTTCCGTCTTGAGCAGCGAGTAGTGGGTGTAGGCCGTCCCGTCACGCCCGCCCACTTTCACACCTGGGCCGAGCAGGACAGTCATGACCTGCTTATTCGAGGTATCCAGCGACTCGTCGAACGTGACGGCGATCAGGCAGCTCGACCGCGCGCATGCAGGCGATGACTGGATGGTGGGAACCTGCCGCGAGAGCCAGGTGTCGCCATCGCTGATCGTGCCGTTGTGCATATCGTCGATCAGGTTGGGCGTGATGAACACATAGCTCGGCAGCGTCGAGGGCGATTGCATATCCGTCGCTAGCTGGCCGAATGGCACGTCGTTGGTGGCGCAGGAGGTCAGTTTGGTGTAGTACGGGAACGGGTTGTGATGGATGGTGTAGTCACCATTCAGCCCGCCGTCTACGACATCCTGGCAGTTCTGCGTCATATTCTCCTCGTAGGCCTTCCACGTCTCGCCTGCTGAGAGCGCCTCGGACGCGATGCTCGGGCCATTACTCTGGCAGCCAGGGCCAGGCTCACAATTGGCGGTCAGCCCCAGATCGGAGCCGCCAGCGAGCGCCAGATAGTTGGGCAGCGATGCCCCCACGAGCGCATAATAGTTCGTGGCCAACGCGCCCAAGGGTATGAGCGTGTTGTTGATATAGGGCGCGCCGGTGGTATCCCCGACGATGTCGCTGTAGCCGTGGTTCTCCATCAGGATCGTAATCACGTGGTTGTACCTGGGAACCGTGGCCGCTGGCGCCACCGTCACCCACTGTCCCGATTGCTGCCCCGACTGCTGCCCTGCGGTGGTGTGCTCGCCCTGTGCCGCAGCGGCGGCAGGGCGCCCCTGAGAGGAGCCGACCGCCAGCGTGGAGCTGGCGCGCGCCGATCCGGTGGCGGCGCCCACCAGCGCCGCCAGCAGGATCTGCGCGACCAGCGCGATCCCCACCAGCAGGATGATCCCCGTGCGGGTGTAGCGCGGCGTGGGCGTCGGCGCCTGCGTCTGTTGCGCCCATGTGGCGTTGCGCGAGCGGGGCGCAATGGGCCGCGAGCGCAAGTGAGAGGTGATGAGCGAGGTGATGCGAAGGTAGAGGCGCAGATACTGCGGCATCAACAGACCTCCTCCACCGCCGGGCAGGCGGCGAGACATACGGCAGGGACGCATGGAGTGATGGCGCGTCACACTACAGCAGGTCAGCGGGGCGCGGGCATGCAAGCGCTCCCATGTGGTGTGGGCGCAGTCATCCTGGACACGGCGCAGGCCGTGATCCTTCATGCCGAAGAGGCAACGGGAGTTGCGCCAGCACACGAGGCGCCAGCGCATGAGACGAGCAGCGTGCCATCGCGCGCCGCATAGCCAATTAGAGGGGGTGATGTTACACAGGAACGCGAGGCGCAGGTACCATGTTCTCACGCGCCGCGCTCATCGTTACGTGGCGAACGTGCGGCGCTTCGGACGATTCCGCTGTGTTGACCCGATGTTCGGCATATGATGTGCTGGCGCGGCGCCCGCCCTCATTGCCCGTGACATCACGTTCGTAGCTATCTACCCGGTGTTGGGTAGAGAAAGTGGCAAATGATGGAAAATGATCTGCGCACAACCCTGTCTCGCCACGATGGCGAGCCTTGCGGGCCTCCTGGCCTTCTGTTCCACCCTCAGTTGGCGCTGAGTCGTCTCCGGGGCGCGCTGGTCGCGCCCACTGCCAAAGGCGCTGCCAAGGGCGGCGCGCTGCTGGCGCTGGCGGTGTCGCTGGTGGCCATGCTGAGCGTACTGGCGCCGGGGATGGCGCTCGCGCAGTCGGCTGGTCGCTCGGTCACCACTGCCTCGCCCGCGCCGTTGCTTCCGGGTGAGACGCTGTGGAGCGGTGTCCCATCCTACCTGTTCGGCGCTGGAGATACCTACGATTACATCGGCTCCACGGGATTCCAGCAGAACACGACGATTCAGCGTCAGGTGAAGGCGGCAGGCGTCCCGCTCATCCGGGCGTTCTTCGAGGCCGTCGACGAGACGGATCATGTGACGCCCGTGTCGGACGCAAAGCAGATCCGGATTGCGCAGGCAATCCAGAACAGTGGCGCCCAGTGCATGGCCAACATCACACAGCCGGTGACGGTTACTCAGGCGTTGCATCTGGTCAGCATCCTGAAACCCTACTGTCGCTATTTCGAGGTCTACAACGAGCCTGACCTGAGCGGCATGTGGCCGCCCGCAGTGGATGTGAATAGCTATCTCAGCTTCTGGAACTCCTTCGTTCCCCAGGCTCGCGCGCTCGACCCGAACGGCCTCTTCGGCGGCCCGGCGCTGGCGACCGAGTTTGGGCTGGATGACCCCAACTACATGCAGAATGTGCTGAGTGGCATGAAGGCGTCGGGCGTCACACCCGATTTCATCTCGTACCACTGGTATATCTGCTCCGGTGTCGCGCAGTCGTCGTGTCTGGCGGATACGGCGCAGTGGACGCCTGGCCACGGCAAAACGGTGGCGGGCTGGCTCGCTCAGGATTTCCCCGGCAAGTCGATTCCGCTCGGCATCACCGAGTGGAGCGCTGACCCAGGCAATCCGAACTGGGCCTACGACGACAGCTTCATGACGCAATTCGAGCAGAAGGCGCTGGCGGGGTTCGAGCAGAATCCCTATCTGAGCTTTGCCACGCAGTTTGATCTCGCCAGCTATGCGGGCTATGGCACACTCGATCTGTTCCGCACAGACAGCGGCGAGCCGTACACAAATACGCCGAGCGCGGTGGGCTCAGCGCGTCCGATGTTTGGTGTGCTGGCCGGGCGGATTGCGGCGCTCTCAGGGGGCGGGTCAACGCCAGCTCCGACGACAACGCCACCCTCTGGGCCGACCTCGACGCCAACGACGCCAACGACGCCAACAACGCCGCCGACGAACACGCCCAGCCCCACGCCGACGACCAACCCAACTCCGAGCACGATGCTCTTCAGCGACGACTTCCAGCGGGCAACCCCCGGCGCCGCGCCGTCCGGCTGGACAGTGGAGAGTGGCCATTGGACGGTTCAGCAGGACGGCTCTGTCAGCGGCGGGCTGCCGAATCTCGTGCTGGCGCAGGGAAATCCTTCGACTGCCGGCCAGTACACGGTCTCCACAGGCTCATCCGCCTGGACGGACTACACTGTGCAGGCGAGCGTCAGGCCAGGCGCTAACGACCTGAACCAGACAACCGATCTGATGGCCCGCTACAGCGACGCCAACAACCACTACTCCTTCCTGCTGAAGAACAGCGGCGAGTGGTATCTGGGCATGCGCGCAGGCGGGATCTGGACGACCTTCGCCCAGGGCGCGTTCCCTTACTCCAGCCAGTTCTACACGCTGGCGCTGAGCGTCAATGGGAAGAGTATCAGCGCGTCGATCAATGGCAAGGTCGTAGCGACAGCCACCGACTCCACCATATCGAGCGGCAAGGTGGGCTTCCTGACGAGCGCTGAGAGTGAGCTGGACAACGTGCTGGTCACGACTCCTGGCTCTGCCACGCCGCCGCCAACTACGACTCCGACGCCGCCGCCGACCACGACGCCAACCACGACGCCAACCACGACGCCGACCACGACGCCAACCACGACGCCAACCACGACGCCAACGCCTGCGGTCGCCTGTGTTGAGGCGGTCAATGGCGCGCTGAAGGTGGGGAAGTGCAGCGGCTCGTTCTCGCCGTTGTCCTCCGGCTCCGCTGGCTCATCAAGCGGCGGGACGCTCTGCGTGGAGCAGGTGAAGGGCGTCATGACGCTGGGCAAGTGCACAGGAACCTTCACGCCCAATCCGTGATGGGCAGTGCGCTCAACGCCTGAACAACACGCCGACGGCTCAGCTACTCTGGCTGAGCCGTCGTTGCATGTGTTCGGTCATATCGGCGGAGGGAGTGGGATTCGAACCCACGAGGCTTGCACCTAGCGGTTTTCAAGACCGCCGCAATCGTCCACTCTGCCATCCCTCCGCCGCACAGTATAGCATACCGCCGCGCGGGCGCGGAGATGGTGGCGAGGCTCCCAGTTCGCGCAGGCGGCAGGCGGAGCCGAGCTTTGCGGCGGCCCGCAGGCCGCCTCCCAGGCGCGGTTTCAACCGCCAGCCCGCTGCAAGGGCGACCCAGTCTTCTCTCTCAGGCCTTCTCGCGCGAGAGGCGCAGCAGCAGCCCGATGATGATGAAGTTCGCCAGCAGCGACGAGCCGCCATAGGCCACGAAGGGCAGCGGCACGCCGGTCAGTGGCATCAGCTTCAGGTTGCCCGCCAGGATGACCACCGTTTGCAGGCCAAACACCGCCGTCAGCCCCAGCGCCAGCAGTTGATTGAACGGCTCGCGCGAGCGCGCGGCGATGCGCATGCCGCGATAGAGCAGCAGCATGAAGATGGCGATCAGCGCCAGCAGCCCCGCGAACCCGAACTCCTCGGCGAAGGCGGCGGCCACGTAGTCGGTGGTGGCGGCTGGCACGAACGTCGGATGCCCCAGCCCCAGCCCCTGGCCAAAGACACCGCCCGACCCGAAGGCCACCAGCCCCTGCACGATCTGGTAGCTGCTCAGTGGCGGCGCCCCGGTGTAGACCTTCGGGTCAAACGCCTGCGTGATCAGCGAGGCACGGTCGCGGGCGTAGCTGAAGATGCGGAAGATAGCGATGGCGCCCACAGCGAAGATGCCGGCCAGCATCACGATGTAGCTCATCCGGCTGCTGGCGGCGTAGAGCATCGCCAGGAAGATGCCCAGGATCAACACCGCCAGGCCCAGCTCGCGCGCAAACACGACGATCAGCAGCGCCAGCCCCAGCATCACCAGCAGTGGGGCCAGATTCTTCACCGGTGGCAGCGTGAGTGGGCCGAGCCGATAGCCGCCCTCTGACAGCACCTTCAGATTCTCGCTCAGATAGCCCGCGAAGAAGATCACCAGGCAGATCTTGAAGATCTCGGAGGGCTGGAACGAGAGCCCGCCATTACCGAGGCTCAGCACGTCGCGGCTCGGCGCCGAGGGGTTGAATCCGCCGGCGTGGACGAGGGTCACGCCGACCAGCGCCGCGCCGACGATGGCCCAGGTGTACGGAAAGTCGCGAATCCACTTGAGGTCGCGCGTGGCCCATACCGTCAGCACGCACAGCGCTAGCCCGGCGATGACAAACACGAGCTGCTTCGAGCCGAGTGAGGGCTGATTGAGATCCCGGCCAAGACGCAGCGCCATCAGCACGCCAATGCTGGAGAGCATCCCGGCAATGGGCAGCAACGTCTCATCGCAGTCCGGCGCCACGAAGATCAGCGCGACGTGCGCGCCCAGCAGCGCGAGCAGCAGGCCGATGACTGGCGTGAAGGCATCGAGCGGCGGGAGCTGTTTGGCGCCCAGGTCGATGTGCTGGCCGCTGACGATCAGTAACGTCACCAGCCCCAGCAGCATGAAGAGCGCAGGAAACAGCAGCAGCCACAGCTCCGTCCAGCGGTAATTGCGTGGCGTGGACCAGCGTTTCTGCGCGGGCGCCGCGCCGACCATCCCCGTATTCCCTCGTTGTGGGCCTGCGTTCGTCATCTCTACCCTCGTGTCGTGCGCCTGATGTTATGCTGCCGTCGCCACAGCTATTGACCCCTGCTGCCTTGCGCCGCATCGCCTCGTCCAGGTTCCCCTTCCCTGAAGGGGAGGGGGTCAGGAGGAGAGGTCAGGTGGTGAACTTGAAGCGGGAGTCGCCGATCTGCAGGATGGAGCCAGGGCTGACGGCCACCGGAGCGCCGACTTTGTGGCCATCCACGAAGGCGCCGTTGCGGCTCTGCAAGTCTTCCACCCACAGCGAGCCATCGCGATAGATGATGCGCGCGTGGTCGGCGGAGACGAAGCCGCTATCGATCGGAATGCTATTTGTGGGCGAACGTCCCAGGGTGGTAATCGGCTCGATGTCATATTCGGCGCCGTTCGTGAGGGGCGCCGAGCCAGGATCGATCACGATCAGATGGCCGACGACCTCGCGGGTGCGTGTCTGCCCCTGCGCCACCGCTCGAACCTCATGGCGTAGCTCGCGCCGTGCGACAAAGACGACCTGTAGCACGGCGAAATAGAGCACCACCACCAGCCCGATGCGCAGGGCAAGCAGCGCCTGATAGTCCATCTGCTCCATTACCTCCGCTGGAAGATGAATTCGTAGCCACAGACCGAGATCATATCGTGATCTTGCAGTGGCACCGGACGCGTGACCTTCGCGCCGTTGACCAGTACGCCATTGACGCTCTTGAGATCATACAGGATGAACTGACCATGCTCATACTTGATCTCGGCGTGGAAGCGCGAGACTCGCCGCTCGTTGACGATGATGTCGTTGGTATTATGCCGCCCGATGCGGATGGTCTGACGGTCGAGGCGCATGGGTTCGCCGCGCGAGGGGCGCATGAGGGTCAGCCAGGCGGGCGGAATCTGCACATTGGGATCGCCCATCGGGGGCAGTGGCGCCGCGATTGCCCCGGCGTCCATCGTCTGGGTGGCGTCTGGGCCAGCCGCCGCGCCCACGGGCTGGGCCACACGCGCCCCGTCTTTGACCACATCGCAGACCACTCGCCCGGAGCCGACCTTGGGGTTGCGGTCGAAGATGACCCGCAGCGCGCCCTTGAGCAGATAGCCCTGATCGTTGGCGATGCGCTTGAGGTCGAGCGCCAGCCGCTCATCGAGCGCGGGCGACTTCGCGCGCAGGGTGTCCAGGTCGCGCGGATTGAGCCGCGCGATCAGCACATGCGGCGCGATCAGGCGGCCATTCTCGGTTTCGACGTTGTCGCTCATCGCCTGTCGCAGCGCATCGAGGACTTCCTGCTCCTGCACGCTCCCCTGGAAGACGGTCTGCACTGCGCCGCTCATGACACGGCGCGCTGCGGACTCGACGAAACTGAAGATGCCCATCTCGGTCCTCACTCTACACGCGACATACCGCTCGCGTGTTCGTCCCGGGAATCCTGGTGATCTGGCGCTTCAGCGCGCAAGATCGCTCGCGACTGCTCACGGTCACGTTCCATCTGCTGGATCAACGCATCGAGGCCCTCGAAGCGGAGTTCGTCGCGCAGATACTCGACAAATTCGAGCTGTATCCGCAGCCCGTAGAGATCCATCGACACATCCAGCAGGTGCGCCTCGATCTGCTGATGCAGACCGTCGCCAAACGTGGGCCGCACGCCGATGCTGACCGCCGCTGGCCAGCGCACGCTTGCGCCCGGGAGCGTGACCCACCCGGCATAGATGCCGTTCTTCGGCGTCAGCTTTGATGGCTCCAGTCGCAGGTTGGCGGTGGGAAAGCCGAGCAGCCGCCCGCGCCGGTCGCCGCCCACTACGTCGCCCGTTACGGTATACGTATAGCCGAGCGCCGCCGTTGCCTCACGCATGCGACCTGCCACAACCATTTCGCGTATGTGCGCGCCCAGGTCGCCCTGCTGGCCGCCTGGCTGGCCGCCTGGCTGCTTGCCCCACGGCCCCTGCTCCACGCGGATGCCCGCCTCGCGCGCCACAGCCGTCAGTCCGGCGGGCCACAGCCACTCTATCGCGCCGACGGGCGCTGGCTCACCGACTAGCGTCCGCACGTCGCCCAGCTCGCTGAGCCACTCCAGCGCGACGTCTGATTCGCGTGGCGTCGCGGGCATCGGCGCGATGTAGAGCGTCTCGAAGCAGCCGAGCAGTTCGAGCCGTGCGATGCGCTCCTCCAGCGTGGTCAGTCGCGCGCCGGGCGTGTTGTCGCCGGCCGCTGGCGAGGGCCACGGCAGCAGCGCCGCTGCGCGCGCGCCGTGCTCCCCGGCCAGCGCCGCGCAGCGTCTGGCCAGCGCGACCTGCTCGCGGTGAACGCCATCCCAGTCGCTGATAGCCAGCGCCAGCGGCGCTTCGGCCCCAGCGAGCGGCTGCGGCTTCACATGACGCCCGTGATGCTCGTGCTGGCGCTCGATCAGGTAGACGACACGCATCGATTCCACTCTTCTCCATGGCAGTGTAGTCAGTCGCCAGTCTATCACACCGGGGCGGGCAGGCGATGTGACGCACGTGACTTTCTGCGACTCTGCCCCAGACCCCCTCCCCTTCAGGGAAGGGGGAACCCAGCCCAGGCGTCGTGTCGATGGGCACGGGCTGGCGTGATATGCTGGGATGTGAGAGCGCCATGCTGCGCGTGCAAGCGGAACCAGAGGAATTTCGATGTCCAGCGACGACTCTGATCAGATGCAGCTCGCCATCCACGAAGATTACACCGAGCGCCTGCGCCGACTGGGCGTGCGTGTCACCCCGCAGCGCCTCTTCGTGCTGGAGGCGATGCAGCTCACCGGCGGCCACATGACCGCCGAGGAGATCATGCAGTGGGCGGCGCGACGCTATCCAGCGCTCAATCTGGCGACA
This sequence comes from Ktedonobacterales bacterium, assembly GCA_036258195.1. Lineage (GTDB taxonomy): Bacteria > Chloroflexota > Ktedonobacteria > Ktedonobacterales > JADMIN01 > JAKAIY01. The sequence goes on along the minus strand of DATAED010000210.1, from coordinate 11,257 downwards.
GTCTATCGCACGCTCGATCTGCTCACCTCAGTCGGACTGGTGGCGCAGGCCGATCTGGGCTCCGGCGCGGCCCACTATGAGCTGGTCGGCGATACGCCACATCATCATCTCGCCTGCGAGCGCTGCGGTCTCGTCATCGAGATGGATGAAGCGCTGCTGGCGGGCCTGCGCGCCCAGGCGTTGGCGACCTACGGCTTCCACGCGCGGCCTCGCCATCTGGCCATCTTTGGCCTGTGCCAGCGCTGCTACGAGGCGACGCAGGGCGAGGCGCGGTAGGCGGGGCAGGCGAGCGCCCTCACCCCAGCCCTCTCCCTCTGGGAGAGGGAGACGGAAGGTTTGCGCGGGATAGGCGGCTCATTCGAGCGTAAACGTTGATGCTCGCGCCGCGAACGGCTCAGCGTGCTGCAACTCCCCTCTCTCGCGTAGCGGGAGAGGGGCTGGGGGTGGGAACTACACCGCCAGATTGTCGCGGCGCCTCCGCAGCAGCATCAGCGCGAACTGATACATCACGAACAGCTCGATGCCGAACGGCAGATAGCCCGTGTACCCGATCAGCGGCATCTCGAAGAGGTGCGGCACTGGCCCGCCAAAGAGATACGGCGGCGTGTTGATGTGGGGAACGGTATACCACCAGCCGGGCAGCGCCTGTGAGTTCCACATTTCCCAGAAAAAGCCGCAGATGAGCGTGGCCAGCGGCAGCGTCACGAAGAAACGCCAGTCGTGCGCGAGCAGGTGCGCCGACGCCGACTTGCGCCGCAGCAGGTTGTTGATGGGATCCAGCAGGAAGATCAGGCAGAGCCAGACTGCCCCGAAGGCCTGGTTCGGCGCGATGAATGGCGCCACCAGCAGCGCCGCGCCCACCGCGATCAACGCGATGGCCGCGACAGGCCGCAAACGCGGCCCAATCTGATCTGGGCCAAGCTGCGGCCGCAGGCCAGGGATAGCCGCGACCAGCTCGACCAACTCCATCACCGCAGGCAGCACCGTGCTGAAATCGAGCGACGTCCAGAACAGGTTGGCAAGCGGCGAATAGGGATGGTCGTAATGGTAGTGCCAGTTCTGCACTGGCACATTCAGCCCCTCGAACACCCACCAGAACGGGCTGGAGAAGAGGAACAGCGCGACAAAACGCGCCTTGCTGCGCTTGAGTGGCGAGGTGCCGCTGACCGCCACATTCAACCCGTCGAGCGTGAGGATGAAGCCCAACCACAGCGGGAAGAATGTGTAGGGCCACCAGAAGCCCAGCCTGCCCCAGGACGACGCCCAGGCGAACAGGTTGATGGCAAGACCAACCCAGGTGTAGGCTGGCAGGCGCGCAAAGAAGCCCCGCTCAGGCGCGTTTCGTGCTTCTTCACGCTCGCGCGCCTGGGTGATGTGCGTTGTCGTCATGCTGTGAGCCTACGCTTAATTTCATGCGCCGCGATGGGCGCCTCCGTCTCAAGGTATGCGCCTTGAACTCGCTTGGCGAGGTCTGGATCGCTCTGAAACGCCAACCCCCCGACGTAGAAGATAGGGCGCCGCCGTCCCAGCGCGGCAAGACGCGGCCCCATCTCGACCAGAGATTCGGCAGAAGAGCGCATCGTCGCGGAGAGCAACAGGCAGGCTGGGCGGGTCGCCTCGATGGTGGTCAGCAGGCCGTCTGGCTCGACATTCTGCCCCAGAAACGCCACACGCACACCACTGCGGCGCAAGAACAGCGCCAGCATCAGTGCGCCTAGCTCGTGCAGCTCTCCCGGCGCGCAACCGACCAGCGCGAGTGGCGCATCGTCGGGCGTGGGGACGCTGTGGAAGAGGCTTTCGAGTCGCCCGCGAATCAGCGCCGTGGCGAAATGCTCCGTCGCCACCGTCACGCCGCCCTCACGCCAGAGGGCGCCCAGCCGCGCCAGCGTCGGCTGCAACAGCGCGAGACAGACCTCCTCGACAGAATAGATCGCAAACGCCTGGGCGATGGCGCTGGCAGCGGCGGCGTCATCCAGCGCGATGAGGTCGCGCAGCAGGTCGCCGCCAATGTCGCCGAGCGAGAGGCGGCTGGCGTCGACGGGGGCGCTGTCGGCGCTGGCATCGCCTGGCGAGGCGCTGGCGCGCTGGCGACGCTGGGCGCGGTGGGAAGCCTGTTGCAGCGTGTGGAGCAGCGCAATCGCCTGGCTGATGGTCAGCCCGCTGTCGATCCGCTCGCGCAGCCACGCGATGATCGCCATGTCGCGCTCGGAATAGAGCCGATAGTCGTTCTCACCTCGACGCGGCGCCAGCACGCCATAGCGGCGCTCCCACGCGCGCAGCGTGGGCGCAGGCACGCCCGTCTGGCTCACCACTGCCTTGGTATTGAAGAGTGGAATGTCTGAATAGCGCTCCAGTTGCGGCGGCTGAACCCGCGAATCATGAACGAGCATGGCTGGCGTCTCCTGCGCCGCGGGGTCGCCTGGGTTGGCGCCCAGGGAATGCCCGGCCCGTCGCGCCGCGCCACCCATTGTAGCATCGCCCTGTTTGGGCTGTCCATGCTCTGCGCCCCATTGCACACCGTCTGTTCAGGCTTCAGGCGGCCTCTCGGCGCTGCCTGGCTCCTCTGGCTCCCGACGCAGAGTGTAGAGTGGCTCGCCGTCGATGAGGTCGCCTGTCGCGCGGAAGCCCGCGCTGCGATAGAGCCGCTGGGCGCGCTCATTCTCCGCGTGAACGGTGAGCTGGATGGTGGAGCAGCGCGGCAGCCGCTCGCGGATCAGCTCCAGCAGCGCGCGCAGGGCTGCCCTGGCATAGCCACGCCCCTGATAGCGCGTGTCGACGAAGAAGTGATAGATCCAGCACACGTCAGCTTCCGCCGTGTCATACGCGAGCATCACGAAGCCCACCAGTGCGCCATCGCGCAGCCACTCATCACGCGCGGAGATGGCCAGCGGGAGCCAGATCAGCCCGCCTGGGCGGATGTATGCCTTGGCCAGCCCCAGCGCGACGATGGGCGCGTAGCCGGCGACGAAGCGCTGCTGCTCAGGCGCGACGCCCAGCGCCAGCGCCGCGCGCCAGTTATCGCGGGTGACCTCCGTCAACGTGACCTGCGCGCCCTGGCCATTTTGTCCGCTCTCATGTGGCGCCATGCCATCCTCCGTCATCCGAAGAGGCTGAAGTCGGTGACGAGGCAGGCGGGCGCGCCGCTGGCGTCGTACCCCCAGTAGCTCGCGAAGACGCCATCGCCCCAGCCAGACGAGAACAGGACGACGTTCAGGCCACTGCGCTCATCCAGCGCGACATTGGCGTGATCCCAGGAGTCCGTGCGATGGGCCTCCAGTGCGTCAATCAGCGCCTCGTCGTAGCTCTCGTCGCGCTCATAGCGCGCGTCGAGCGCCGCAGCGGCCTGCGCATCCATGAAGCAGCCGACGCCAGCGTCTACGCCGTAGCCAAAGAACTCGTCGGCGCCAAGCGTGATCTGTTCCTGGCTCTCCAGCCGCGCCATCTCCCAGCGCGTGACGGGCGCGTCGCTCAGGCGGAGCTGCGCGCAGGCCACGCGCTCGTCGCCATTGGCCAGCCGCGCCACACCAAGCAGAATCGGGTAGCGTCCCGGCGCGATGCGCTGCGCAAAGGGCTTCGGCTCGATGGCCGTGAGTGGATCGCAGGCCACGATGGCCCCGCTCGGCGCGATGAGGTCGCCCAGTGGCTGCACGCGCATCGTCGCCAGCAGCCCCTCGTCATCGGAGATGGTCGCGCCATTGCGAAAGGCCACCGCGAAGTCGGTATGTTCCACCAAATTGCTCTCCCCTGAATGTGCGACGCCTGCCCATGAGGCTACGAAGCGCGGAGCCTGTTGGTTGTGCCGTCGTGCGGCCTCATGCGGGCCTCATACAGGTCTCACGCGACCCACCCGCCCGAGAGGAAGTAGATGGCAAAGACGGCCTGCAACGCCAGCGCGCCGACGAAGCAGGCCAGCGCCAGGCGCGGCGCGCGTCGTTCCCAGCGCCCCAGCGCCAGGTAGATCGGGATGGCGGGCAGCATGTAGCGGCTGGCCGAGAGATACACAGCATAGTGCTGGCTGGCCGAGATGACGAACGGCGAGTCGAGCGTCAGGTAGAGCAGCCCCGCCAGATAGAGTGTGAAGGCGACTGGCTGGCGCCGCGCCAGCGCGACGGTGGCGGCCAACACGAGCAGCAGCGCGATATAGTCGATCAGCTTCTTGTCCTGCGCGGGCGAGAGTGGATGCAGGCTGACGATGTAGGTGGTGGTGTCGTGCAGGGCCTGCCAGAGTGGCATCGAGACGCGCCCCCAGTAGCGGGCCTCGGAATGCATCCACGCCAGCGGATCGCCGAACTGTCGTGCGCAGTAAAGTGAGTAGACGCCCACCCCCAGCGGACTCGCCAGCAACACGGCGCCCGCAGGCGCGAGCGCCCCGCGCAGCCGACGCCCCCAGTCGTGCTGGCGGGCGAATTCATAGAGCAGCGGCGCATAGAGGATGAGGCCGGTGGGGCGCACGAGCGCCGCGAAGAGCGCGCAGCCAGCGGCGGTATACCAGCGCCCCCGTCGCATGCCCCACAGGCACCAGACGGCGGCGGCCAGGAATGGCCCCTCGGTATAGGCCGCTCCCAGAAAGAACGCCATCGGATACGCCGCCAGCGCCAGCCCCGCCGCCCGCGCCGCGCGCTCGTCGCCGCCCTCATCCACCGCCAGCCGCAGCAGGCCGATGAACGCGGCCAGTGTGGCGAGATTGCTGATGAGCAGGCCGAAGAGCAGATCGGAGCGCAGGCCAAAGAGATGTGTTGGGGCGCCAATCAGCAGCGGATACAGCGGGAAGAAGGCGGCGGAGTAGACGCTGGTGTAGCCCTGCTCGACGATGTGCAGGTAGGCGGTGGTGTCCCAGCGATACCAGAGGTCCAGCAGCCCTGCGGGCGAGGCGACGGCGTGACGCCCGCGCGCGTAGGCCAGCGCCGCCGTCGCCAGCGTCAGGATGACCAGCAGCAGGCGCGTCCACAGCCACAGCCGCAGCGCCTGCCGGATCAGTGGACGCCAGGCGACACGCGCGCCTGCCACATCGGCCTCGGCGGCCCTGCGCTGGCGCGCGACGGCGGGCATGCGCACGGTGGGGATGTCGGCGCTACTCGCCGGGCGCGCGGGCGCCTGGGGCGGCCCATAACGCACCAGGACTGGGCGTTCATCGGACATGCGAGCGCTCCTGCCAGCGATCTGGTTCACGGTCTGAGGCGCTACCACGGCTCCATCGTCCACTATGACGTGGCCGCCGCAGCAGGGTAACGCCGCGCAGGACGCTCGCGCCCCGTTTGCTCTCAGTCAACGTGAGCGCTGGATATGCACGATAGGTGGTTCCACAACACACGACCGATAACCAGCCTCTGGATAACGTCCGAGCCATAGTATAGAGTGACCTTCGAGCGTGTTTGGCAGCCGCAACCCAGGCAGAAGAGCTGAAGACGCGCGCAAGTGCTTGATGAGGCGGCTGACGCAGCAGCGATGATACGCTGACGAAACCGCCAGGCATGGAGGGTAGCCCGATGGAGAACATCGCGAAATCCCCGCTGATCGCCAGCCGATCGTCATCAGCGCCCTATGGACTAGGAAGTGGTACCTTGTCTCCGCTCACGCTCGGGCTGGTGAGCTGTGGCGGGATCGGCGCGCTCCTCTTTACAGTCATCTACCTGCTTGAAGGCGCCACGCGACCAGGCTATGACGCCTGGCAACAACCCATCAGCGCGCTCAGCCTGGGGCCTGGCGGCTGGGCGCAGCAAGCCAATTTTGTTGTCTACGGCGCCTTGCTCGTGCTCTCATCTGTTGGCTGGTATCGGTTTCTGTCGCCAGTGCGCGGCGCCATCTGGTTTCCTCTGCTTCAGAGCATCGGTGGATTGTGCCTGATTGGCGCTGGGGTGTTTTCTACGGATCCCTTTCCTGGCTACCCTCCTGGGGTCAGGCTCGACGCCTCGACGATGCACGGGACGCTGCATGGGATTTTCGCGTGGGTGCTCATTCTGGCCCTGGCCATGAGCTGCTTTGCCCTGGCGACCCTCGTGCGTTCTGCGCAGGTCTCGCAGCGGCGCGGGTGGTACGCCTACTCGCTGGTGACGGGCATCCTGATCCTGATCTTCTGGGGGGCATTCCTGGATGGAGCGTCCGGACAGCTTGCCGGGCTGGCGCCGCTTGCCGGACTGGCCGAGCGCCTGTCAGCCCTGAGTCACGATCTCTGGCTGTGTGCGCTCACCGCAGCGCTCGTGATCCAGCGCTGGAGAAGAAGCAGGGAGTCCGCCGATGGGGAGCGTTCGGACGGCGCTCGGTGATGACGTGTTTTGAATCCGCCTCTACCCTGCTGCCAGGAGGTGGAACGCGGGCTCCAGGCGGAGCCTGCTCTCGACCTCCTGGCGGCAGGGTAGGGCTTGTCCGGAATCCGCGTCAGTTCAGATGGCGGGCGCGCTCCCAGGCTCCCGTGATGGCGGTTCTGGGTTGCGTGGCGAGGTAGATGGGCACGTTGTTCTCCTCTGGCTGGCAGTAGGCGCACTTCACCATCCCCACTTGCCGCACGCTGCCATACGTCTGCGCCAGATCAGACTGCGTCGGCCCGACCGCCAGAATCACGCGGCCAGAGCACCCTTGTATCCCCCAGTACCAGTACATATTGTGGCCGCTGATGACCGGCGGCAGATGGTCGGCCTTGCCCAGCAGCGTCAGGGCGCTGGCCTCGCCGTAGTTCTCGGTGAAGATGCACGCCTGCGCCTGCTCGCTGGCGGGCAGGCTCTCATACGCCTGTGTGACCGTCGCGGTCATCGTGTCCCAGCCGAAGCGGTCGCCGAGGTACTGAGGCAGCGCGCTCTGCCCCTGGCCATCGGCGGAGTTGCCTGCGCCCGTCAGCCAGCCGTAGTCGGCGGTGAAGCTGGCCGGCGGCAAGATTGGCATCGCCAGCGGCGCCAGCAGGACTGCGCTGAGCGCCACCACCGCCGGATACGTGGGCCGCGCCCAGCGCCAGCGTCCGGCCTCGGTCTTCCAGTCGAGCAGCAGTGCACCACTGGCGTAGAGCGCCGGATAGATCGGCGAGAGGAAGTACGACTTGGCGTTGATCAGCGTCAGGCCGACGTAAAGGATGACATAGGCCCAGCCCAGCAGGCGCCAGGGCTTGCCCGCGCGCCCCCGGAAGTAGAAGACCAGTCCGGCGATGATGATCACCAGATTGAACGGGTTGATGGTCAGCAATTGGTTGGCGAGGAAGCCGACCGGGCCTCCGCCCGACAGCCCGCCGTAGTTATGCCAGAACTGCACCGTGGGGAAGCCATTGGCGGCGTTCCAGAGCGCGTAGGGCAGCAGGCCTAGCGCGGCGATCAGCCCGCCCAGCCACGGCCACGGCGTCAGGAAGTCGCGGCGGCGTGGGGTAAGCAGCGCGCCCAGCACGACCGCCAGCCCAAAGAAGAGGATGGTCAGCTTGGTCAGCAGTCCTAGCCCGGCCACCAGCCCGAAGGCTACCCATAGCCGCGGATCATTGCGCTTGACCAGCAGGATGATGACATATGCGCCCAGCGACCACCACAGCGCGTCGAGGATGTCCATTGAGAAGATCGAGCCGGTGGCCATGAACGTGACGGTGGCGCAGGTCGCCAGCGCCGCCAGTCCCTGCGCATAGCGCGAGCCGCCTAGCGCGCGCGCCATCAGTCCACTAACGATCACCAGCGCCGCCACCGCCAGCGCCGGGATGACGTGAATGGCGATCAGCGCGTCGCGGGCGATCAGGTTCATCAGCGCGGCCAGCAGCGCGATCATCGGAGGGAAGTCGACATAGCCGGGGCCGAGCCGCTGCCCGGCGACGAGATAGTACAGCTCGTCGCGGAAGTAGCCGTAGTTGCCTGCCACCAGCATATGGCCGATGAAGGTAGCGATAGCGAGCGCCACAACCGGCGCGAAGTCGCTCGTCAGCGCGGCTCGAGCGCGGGTCGCGAGCGTCGCTGGCGCTGCGAGTTGCGTGGACGTCGTGTCCTGTTCAGGGGTGCGCATAAGATGGCGTGTCCTTTGCCTGGAATGCGAGCAGGCCGCACCGAGCGCGGCGAGACATCAGGTGCTACGGCGCTCAGATACGCTCGCTCACTCGTCCAGCTCGGCGTGCAGATCGCGGATGCGCGTGCGCAGATCATCGAGCGTGGTGATTTCCAGCTCTTCCATCTCCTCTTCGAGACTTTCGAGGCGTTCGAGGAGCATCATCGTGTCGTATTCTTCGTCGTCCAGTTCATCATCATCTGACGCGCCATCGGACGCGCGCCCATGCTTGTCTGCCATCGTACCGCTCCTTGAGATTCATCGCGCTGCCGCCAGCATCGTACCGCGCGCAGCGAGCGGCGACAATACGTCGCGTCGGCTCAGGGCGTCGGCTCAGGGCTTCGGCGGCGGCGCCACCAGCGGCTGGATGAGCGGCAGAATCGTCGTCGGGATGAGACTGTGGATGAGGGGAATTGTCTCCACGGCGGTCAGGCTCAGCAGCAGCAGGGGGATCACGATGAATACCGCCATGAACGTCCTTTGCAGGCGATTCGTCACCGTGAGGAATCGCTTTTGCATCGGTTTATAATTCTTCTCATACTCCTGAGTGTAGAAGGTTGCGCCGATGTCGATCATCTCTTGCTCCGCTTCGAGCTTGCGCAGAAAGGCGTACCGGAAATTCTGAAGGTTCTCGATGTTGCGTATCCCCTCGCGCCAGCGCGCCGTCACCGCGCTGCCGACGAAGCAAATACCGATGGTAGCGAACACGAGCAGCCAGTTGTTGAATGCGCTGTAGAATGTGACATAGGCGTCCCCGGTCAGGATGAACGTGAGTAGGGTAACGTAGAGGCTGTCCAGTTGCCGACGGCCCGCGTTCATCTCGTTGGTGTCTTTGATGATCGTCGCGTAGACATCGAATACATCGTGTGCCATCGTCGCGCCTCACTTCACCCAACATCGCGCACATCCACCAGCGCCCGACCGCGAGAATCGTTACAAGCATACAGTGGGACAAGCGGAAAGTCTAGCGATGTAGGGCGCCCCAGCCTGCGCCAGCGCTCGCCGTGCCGACCGAGCGAAAAATATCGTGGGCAAGAGCGTCACTATGTGAGAGGAAGCGGCAATATTCGGCGCGCCTGACCTGTGCAATGACATCGCGAGTGGGAAAGGGGGCAGCGTATGAGCCAGCGCGACGAGCAGAACGAGCGCGAGCGGCGTATGCAGGCGCTGCGCTCGCTCGCCCATGGGCAACCGCCGCAGGAGCCACCCAGCGTGTCCAGCGATGCCGGTGATGCTGGCGCGCTGCGTGGCCAAACCTCCAGCCTTGCCACGTTCAAGGAGCTGCGTCATGCAAGGCTGATCCAGGCGTCGTCCAATCGCCGCTCGCTCTGGCTCCACGCGGCGGCGGGCGTGATCGTGGTGGCGCTACTGGCCACGCTCGGTGTGGCGCTCGTGCGTGACCATATACCTCAGGTCGCTGGCGGCGCGAGTGGCGCCTGGGCAGTCGTCGCCATGACGCCGCAGCCCGATGGCGTCGCCTGTCCTGCCGGCGCGGCGTGGGCGCCGGGTGGTGGCTTCATCGCCATCATCGGCTACCAGACACAATGCCCTGACTCCGATATCGGTCTGGGCAACGAACCAGGCAAGCTCATCATCTATGAGACCGGCAAGGGTCATGTCGTCGCCAAGGTGACGTTCTCGCTGGATGCACTGGCGCAGAAAGTTGGCGTGCTGCTGCCCTCAGAGGTTCCCCAACTCAACACGTTGCCGTATCCGACGATACTCTACGACGCGCCGATCTGGTCGCCAGACGGCAAGCGCATTGTGATTCCGTTCCTCGTACGCGCCGCATGCTTCTGCCAAAACCCTCAGAGCCCGGGGTATCAATTCGTTGCGGTGGGCGCGCCCTCAAAGGTCGGCCTGCTGGAGTTGAACGCCAACGGGCAGCTTGAAGCGGCGCTCTCTGCGCCCTACAGCGTCGCCCAACACAGCGTGGAATGGGATCTTGGCCAGCAGGCGCTGGCGCCCGATGTGGGCCAGCTTGCCATCGCGCAGACCTATCGCTGGAGTGGGGCGCGGCTCAACCCTGTCGGCCCGCTCGGCGCGAAGGCGCGACTCGGTCCCGTTGGTGATCCGCAGCGCGCCGCGACCTTTAGCCTCTGGCAGACGGGTTGGGTTGGCTCGGTGATTCTTGTCGGCGGCGTGGCGCCCACCGCCGACGGCAATAGCCTGCAAGTCTTCACGTCGGTTCCTGGCGCCCTCCTGCTGGCGCCCACGTTCGCCGCGTGGTCGCCCGATGGACGCTACCTGCTGCTGCCCAACTTCAGCGCGCTGGTTCTGACCGCCAGCGGGCGAGCGTCCAACACTGCGATGCTGCAACAGGCTGGGCTGGATCGCGCGCAGCAGGTTGCTCCGCGCGACGCCGCGCTCGCCAGCCTGTTCTCCACCTTCGCACACGTCGGTTCGGATGAGTTGTTCTCGACAGACGCGCTGGCATGGTCGCCCGATGGCAAGCTGTTGGCGGCGGCCCTAGATCTCCGCAACGATCAGCGACCGCAGGATCAGCCGGTGACGCTGCTCGATACGCGCACAGGCAAGGTTGCGGCCACGCTCGTCCCTGTGGCCAACGTCCAATACGCGCTCGATATCAACCCCGTCCTGATGACACCAGAGCCGCTGGACGCGCATCCACAGCTCGCGTGGTCCACCGATGGTTCACGGCTCTTCCTGCTGAACCCGTCGCTCGGAACGATCACCGTCTGGCGGGTCAAATCATGAGGCGTCGCTGCCAGCGGAAGCAAGGTGTTTGAGCGCCTCGCGGCGGCTCAGCGGGCTGATGGCGTCGGCATGCTCGCGCACGAAGCGCCGCACGCCCTCTGGCGCGACGCGCGCATACTGGCGCAGCGCCCAGCCGATGCCTTTGCGGATGAAGAAATCGGGATCGCCGAGGTTGGGGGTGATGCAGGCGAAGAGCAGCGCCTCATCGGTGGCCGCGCCACACTGGCGCTGGCTGATGATCGCCACGCGCCGCTTCCATAGCACAGCGTCGCGACTCCAGGCCAGCATCGCCGCGCGCATCGGCTGCGGGTAGGCGTCCAGCAGCGCGCCAACGAGGCTGGCGACGGCATCCACGTAGTCCCACCAGGCGCCGGTGACGATCATCTCCTCGTAGATGGGCAGCGCGTCGAGCGTCTGAAAGGCGCGATAGCGGCGGTCGCCCGCCAGCTCGATGGCGGCGTAGCGCTGCTCGCGGTGGGTGGCCTCGCGCCAGAGCGTCAGCACGGCGGCGCGCCACTCGTCGAAGCTGTGCAGCGGA
>DATAED010000209.1:0-1892 GCA_036258195.1 Ktedonobacterales bacterium | reverse complement strand
GGTCGGGACAGCGGCGGGGGTGGGTGAGCCAAGCGGGGTGGGCGTGTCGTCGGCGGCCACCCCAGCGGCGGCCAGGGCGGGCGCGGCGCCCGCCAGCAGCGCGATCACCGCGGCGACGGCGATCAGCAGCAGCGCAGCGCTCCCCAGCGTGACGGTCAGCCGAACTCTGCGCGACATGCCCCGTTTGCTCCCAGCGCTGTGTGCGCCCGTGACCCTCCCCCTGGAATCTCCCCGGCTCATCCGCGTTAGGCGCCGCCGTCAGTCTACAGACGCGCGGCAAAGGCTGTCAACCGAGCGGGACTCTCAGCGCCCAGGGTCATGATTGCGACCATGAATAGTCGGCGCACGGCGCGAACGGGGCATGAGGAGAATCAACGATTGCCTGGGGTATCGCGGGGCGAGCGCCCTCACCCCAGCCCTCTCCCAGAGGGAGAGGGAGCCGGAGGGTTGTCATTGGCCGTGCGCCGCCGTAGCATCCCTCTCCCGCCTTAGCGAGGGACGGGCTGGGGGAGGGGACTACAGCGGCAGGACGCGCGTGTTGGTGAGGTAGGGTGAGGCGAAGTTCGTCAGGTCGCCGGCCTGTGCGCCCGGCGTGAGGAAGAGTCGCGCTGAGAGGGGTTTGCGCAGCTTCCACGCCAGCGCCGCCACATCACCCAGCAGCGCGGCGACCGCAGCGGGCTCAGCGTCGCCGGGCAGCGGCGTGGTGTCGAGCCCGGTACCGCAGACGGCGGAATAGGAGAGCAGCGCGGCCACGCTGAGGCGTCCCTCGGCGCAGCGCATGCCCAGCGTCTCATCTTCCAGCACGGGGAGCATCAGACCGCAGTAGCCGCAGGCAGGCGCGATGTCGGCCAGATCGGCGGCGGCGCCCCGGATGGCGGCAGTCAGCGTGGCGCAGAGGGCCAGCGAGCCCGGCCCGCCAAACAGGCCCAGTCCGGCCAGCTCCAGGGCGGCGGCGATGCTCTCATCGCCCATTGGCGCAGGCGAGAGGTCGCAGCCGCCGAAGGTGAGTCCAGCCTGCTCCACCACGGGCCGCAGCAGCGCCGCCACCGGACGCGCCGCCGCCGCCAGCGCCGCGCGCACGGCTCGCTCGATCTGGGGCAGGGTCGCCAGCGCCGCGCCTTCCTCCTCATGCTCTGGCTCGACCGCATCGATGGCCTGGCCGACCAGCCCGGCGCTCTGCAATCCGAAGGCGACGCTCCACTCCGGGCCGCGCGCGTAGGCCTGCGGGAAGAATGGGCCGCCCGGCTCGCACATCGCCAGCAGCGCGAAGCGGAAATTCGCATCGCCCGCGCTGGCCTGGGCCAGCCCGCGCATCACCTCCGCGATGGCCAGCGCCGCCGGATAGCGCGGCGCATGCTCGCCCCAGGCGATCTGCGCGGTGGCGTTCAGCGCGGGACGCGGCGCCAGCAGCTCGACCAGCAGCGGCAGCCGCGCCAGCGGGAAGCCGTCGTCCCAGGCTGGCGCCGGGCCGAGCGAGAGATAGCCCAGATCTTCTACCTCGCAGATGCGCTGAAGCTCGTCGGCATAGGCGAGGATGCGCACATCGTCCCAATCGCACAGGTCTTCGAGCAGCGAGCGCGTGGCGATGCGGGTCGTCTGCACGACATGGCCCGCCGCCTCTGCGCTGGCCTGCGCCGACCGCAGAAACGCCGCCGCGCGCGCCAGCGCCGCGCCATCGAGCGGGTGTGCGTCGCCGATGAAGAGGGTGATAGCGCGAATGGTCGTCATAGGAGCGATATCCTTTATCCACAGATGCCTGCGCGGCGGGCGTCTGACAACGATCACTGCCGAGCACTGGCGATCAGTTGAGCTTGGCGCGCAGCTCGCGGGTCGCTTCGATGCGCCGCCGCAGCCGACCATTCTCTGGCGCGTTGGGCGCGCGCTCCAGATAG
>DATAED010000208.1:0-2266 GCA_036258195.1 Ktedonobacterales bacterium | reverse complement strand
TCGAGTGGGTGCAGGATCTCCAGAGCTTCTTCTGGACCTCCGACCAGATCGCGGAGAAGCTCAGCCATGTCATGACGCAGGCCTATGGCGAGGTCTCCGCGCTGGCCCAGCGCGAGCGCTGCGATATGCGGCTGGCGGCCTACATGCTGGCCATCTCGCGCGTGGCCAACGCCACCCAGCTCCGCGGCGTCTATCCGTAGACGACGGCGCCCATCTCTCTTCGTGAGAGAGGTGGAATGACTTCTGAGATGCAGCATGGCGCCTGACCTGTTCATCAGGCGTCATGCTGCATCTTCATGTCTCTTCCCCAACGTCCCAGCGTGTGATGTCGTGCGCTTGACAGCAGCGGAGCGCCCGCATATGCTCACCGCACGGCGACCCAGCGACACGGAGACGCCCCCTGAGAAAGAGGTTCGCGCTCTATGGCAGAGACACCGTACCCCGCGACGCCCGGTGATGTCGGCACAGCGGCTCCCGCGCCTGGCGATGACGGCGCGGCGCAGGCGGCGCTCCCCGAAGCCCTGCGCACGCCCACCAAGCGCCTCAAGTTCGGCTTCATCCTGATGCTGTGCCTGGCCAATGTGGCGCTCTGGTTCAGCATGCAGCCTGTCACGAACATCCTGCTGCCCGAGCAGGTCGATAAGTTCAACGCCGACCCCTCGCGCCAGATCTTCTACAATGGACTGATCCTCTTTGGCGGCGCGCTGCTCTCGGTCTTCTCCAATCCCATCGGCGGCGCGCTCTCTGACCGCACCACCTCGCGCTTCGGGCGGCGCGTCCCCTGGCTGATCGCCTGCGGCGCGCTGAGCGCGGGCGCGCTGGCGCTGATGGCCAACGCCAATGGCATCGCGCTACTCTTCATCGGCTACGGCCTCTACCAGTTGATCGTCAATGGCGCGCTGGCCGCCCTGACCGCTGTCGTCCCCGACAAAGCGCCCGAGGAGCAGCGCGGCTTCGTCTCGGCGTTTGTGGGGCTGACACTGCCGGTGGCGACGGTGCTGGGCGCCGTGGTTGTTGGGTTGCTGGTCAAAGACATCCAGATCGGCTACTACATCCTCGCGGTGGCGCTGGTCGTGGTGATGGTCGTCTTCAGTTTCACCCTGCACGATGCGCGACTGCCGAAGTCGGCTGTGCCGCCATTCCGTCTGGGCGAGTTCCTGAAGGGCTTCTGGATCGACCCGCGCAAGCACCCGGATTTTGGCTGGGCATGGATCTCGCGCTTCCTGGTGAATGTCGGCTGGAACACGACGGTGGGCGGGCTGCTCTTCCAGTACCTCAAGTACGGCGTCAAGGTGAAAGACCCGACATCTTCCGTCGCCATCGCGCAGATCATCGCCGTCGTGATGATTGTGCTCTCCAGCATCCTCGGCGGCTATCTCTCCGACCGCTTCCAGCGGCGCAAGGTCTTCGTCATCATCTCGGCGGCGCTGATCGGCGTGGCGCTGTTGCTGCTGGCGCTCGTCACCTCATGGACGGCGGTGCTGGTGGCTGCGGTGATCGTCGGGCTGGGCTTCGGCGCGTACCTGGCCGTCGATCTGGCCCTGCTGACAGAGGTGCTGCCCTCGGCCAGGGATCGCGGCAAAGACATGGGCGTCTTCAACATCGCCAATGCGCTCCCCGGCGCTGTGGGGCCGCTGGCGGCGGGCATCCTGGTGCCGATCTTCGGCAGCTTCCAGCCGCTGTTCTTCATGGCGACCGGCGTCGTGCTGCTGGCCGCGCTCTCCATCCTGCCCATCAAGAGCGTGAAATAGTGTGACCTCTCCCCCTGACCCCCTCCCCTTCAGGGAGGGGGAACCCAGGCCAGGGATCGTGGCGCGGAGCAGCAGACAGCGGATGACGGATAGGATATAGCTCCCCTCTCCCGCAAAGCGGGGGAGGGGCTGGGGTGGGGGTAAAATCCGCCACAAGGATGAGCTTTTCGGCGCCAGGCTTGCGGCGCACGTTGGCCATTCGCGCATGAACGGTCGCGCATGATAAGGTGTGGATACACTGTAGGGACGGCGCGTAGCCAGGACAGCGGGGCGCGCCGCAGTTCGTCGTGATGATGGCCCTGAGCCATCGGCTCCTCATCCTCCCTGTATGGAACGACGCATACCTGTAGGTTGGCGCTTAGGTTGGCGCTGGGGCGTGATTGGCCCGCCCACCACCCTCGGCCAGCATGGCGACGGCGTGTCGCGCTGGCTCGACCTCGGCCATCTGTGTTTGCGCCAGCAACGCCAGCTCCAGCGCGGCGACCGAGCCGCGCGCCTGGCGGCCTATGACGGGG
>DATAED010000207.1:0-19617 GCA_036258195.1 Ktedonobacterales bacterium | reverse complement strand
TAGGCGTCGCAGAGGAAGGCCAGCGCCGAGCGGTCCGCGCCAACCGAGGTCTCGATGATATATGGGATGTAGCGTCGCTTCTCGATGTCATCGAAGTACGACATATCCTTGCCGCTGAACTCGGTGTGGCGGCGCAGATCGTAGTCGGTGCGGTCGTGGATGCCCTCGATCTCTTTGCTGCCGAACGGGAACTCGTAGTACACGTCTACCGCCGCGCGAGCGTAGTGCGCCAGCTCATCCGCGCCGTGTGGATGCCAGCTCAGATGCGATTCCGTCATGCCGAGGTCGAGATACCACTGGCGGCGCTGCTCTTTCCAGTAGTCGTACCAGCGCTCTTCCTGCTCCGGCGGGATGAAGTACTGCAGCTCCATTTGCTCGAATTCGCGCATGCGATAGGTGAAGTTGCCCGGGCTGATCTCGTTGCGGAAGGCCTTCCCGATCTGCGCGATGCCGAAGGGCGGCCGCTTGCGCATGCTGCTCTGCACATTCAGAAAGTTGACGTAGATGCCCTGCGCCGTCTCTGGCCGCAGATAGACCAGCCCAGCGTCTTCTTCAACCGGCCCCATGTAGGTCTTGAACATCAGGTTGAAGCGGCGCGGCTCGGTCAGCGTGCCTTTGGCGCCGCAGTTGGGGCAGGTGTCGAGGTTGCCCTGATCTTCAATGACGTGGTCGGCGCGGAATCGCGCCTTGCAGTTCGTGCAATCGACCAGCGGGTCGGTGAAGACCTCTTCATGGCCCGACGCCTGCCAGACGCGCCGCGCCATGATGATGCTGGCGTCCAGCCCCACCACATCGTCGCGCTGGCGCGTCATGGCGTCCCACCAGGCGCGCTTGACGTTGTTTTTGAACTCGACGCCGAGTGGGCCGTAGTCGAAGACGGCGTTGACTCCGCCGTAGATCTCGCTACTGGGGAAGATGTAACCGCGCCGCTTGCACAGCGAGACGATGTCCTGCATCCGATCCTTATCGGCGCTTTTGCGTGTGTCCATATGCCAACTACTCCCCCGATGCGTCGCCTGCGGATCCCGTCCGTCACACACAACGGAGGCATGGGAGCAGTACTCCCTGCCTCCGTATCATCAGAGCGAAGGTGAGGCGGCGCGACTTCGACCTTCGGCCCAGCGCTGGGCTTCAAGGCATTTTAGTCGCCCGCCGCGCAGGGTGTCAATTAGACGAGCCTAGCGCAAGCGAGCAGTTTATCTGGGGTTGACCTGGCTCGCCAGCGTGGTGTACCATCCTCTTCGTCATGTGATGACCTGTGGCGCTGACCCTCGATACGCCACCAGCCCAGATCGGAGATGTAACCATGCCCGCTACGACGCTTCGCGCAGCAGCGCGCCCCCGCATGACGGCATGGAGTCGCATCGAGGAAGTCGCGGGAATCTAGCCATCCGGACCACAGCGCCGATCGTTCGCGCTCCTGATTCCCCGCAACCAGCGCCAGTCATGGCGCACTCCTCCCCGCCTCCACGGGCAGTCTCCATTCGCGCCCCTCTGCCTGCTCATGCCCATGTTCGCTGCATAGCGCGCCCCTCAACCCTTCACTCCGCTCAGTCGCTTCAATCGCCAGCGATGCGGGGTACGTGTCCTGTGCTGTGCGCGCGATGCGCTGGCACGAACATCGCATGAGGAGCGTCTCCTTGTTCACGACCGATCCTGTTACGAACGACGTCTCTCTGCCTGCGGCGGCGCCTGCTCGCCCGGCGACGCCTGCTGATGACGCGCCCCGCGCGGCGCCGTCGCGCGGCAGAAAGTTCCTGTCCTACTACAAGCCCTATCCGGGGCTGTTTCTGGCCGACATGGCGTGCGCGCTGGTCGTCTCGGCGACGATGCTGGCGCTACCGCTGTGCGCGCGCTACGTCACCAAAGACCTGCTTGGCGGCTCGCCAGGCGCGCTCAACCAGATCATGCTGATGGGCGTGGTGATGCTGGCGCTGGTGGGCATCCAGACGCTGTGTACCCTGTTCATCGACTACCAGGGGCATATGATGGGCGCCAGGATGGAAGCCGACATGCGCCGCGAGCTGTTCGATCATTTCCAGAAGCTCTCGTTTGGCTTCTTCGACGAGCAGCGCACCGGCCAGTTGATGACGCGCATTACCGACGATACTTTCAATATGGCCGAGCTCTATCACCACGGCCCGGAGGACATCGTCGTGACCTTTTTGACGGTCACGGGCGCGTTCATCATCCTGCTGCGCGTCAACGTGACGCTGACGTTGCTGGTGTTTCTCTTCATGCCCGCGATGGCCGTCTTCGCGCTGTACTTCAATCGCAAGATGGGACGCGCCCAGCGCAGCAGCAAAGATCGCATCGGCGACATCAACGCGCAGGTCGAGGATACGCTGGCTGGTATTCGCGTGGTGAAGTCGTTCACCAATGAAGACATCGAGCGGCGCAAATTCGAGGGCGCGAACCAGCGCTTTCTGGTCAGCCGCAGCGATTGCTACCGCAATGAGGCGTACTTCTCCGGCGGGCTGATCGCCTTCACGCAGTTGATCACCATCGCGGTCGTCATCCTGGGCAGCGCCGCCATCGTGCGCGCCTCGCTCGATCTGGCCGACCTGCTGACCTACCTGCTGTTCATCGGCATCCTGATCGACCCGATCCAGAAGCTGGTCAACTTCGGTCGACTCTATCAGGAGGGCATGACCGGATTCCACCGCTTCATGGAGATGCTGGAGGTCGCGCCTGACCTGCGCGATGCGCCAGATGCGGTGGAGCTGGCGCAGGCGCAGGGGCATATCGAGTTCAGGGATGTCAGCTTCAAGTATCGGGCCGATCATGCCGAGGTGGTCAAGGATCTCTCGCTGGAGATTGGCGCCGGCGAATACGTGGCGCTCGTCGGCGCGTCTGGCGTGGGCAAGACGACGCTGTGCTCGCTGATCCCGCGCTTCTACGATGTATCGGTAGGCAGCGTGCTGCTGGATGGGCGGGACGTGCGCGCCGTGACACTGCGCTCGCTCCGCGCGAACATCGGCATTGTCCAGCAGGATGTCTATCTGTTCGCTGGAACCGTCGCGGAGAACATTCGCTATGGCAAGCTGGACGCCAGCCGTGCGGAGGTCGAGGCGGCGGCCCGGCGAGCGCACGCGCACGACTTCATCATGGCGCTGCCCAATGGCTACGACACGGACATCGGCCAGCGCGGCGTGAAGCTCTCTGGCGGGCAGAAGCAGCGGCTGAGCATCGCGCGGGTCTTCCTGAAGGACCCTCCGGTAATCATCTTTGACGAGGCGACGAGCGCGCTAGACAACGAGAGCGAAAAAGCGGTGCAGGATTCCCTGGAGCGACTCGCCGAGAAGCGCACGACGCTGGTCATCGCGCATCGGCTCTCCACCATCCGCAATGCTCAGCGCATCGTGGTGCTCTCAGGACATGGCATCGCGGAGCAGGGTACGCATGCCGAGCTGCTGGCGCTGAACGGCGTCTATGCGAACCTGTACAATATGCAGTCCAAAATCTGAGGGCAGCGAGACAGGTCGAGGTGGAGGTGGACACGTAGCCTCTCTGCCCCGACCTGTCGCCTTATGGCCCGGCTGATGAGCCGCGTCGGCGCGCTACTGGCGTGGCTGCACGTAGACCGCCGTGCCGTAGCACAGCACTTCGGTGACGCCTGGGCTGATCTCGGTGGCGTCATAGCGCACGCCGATGATGCCGTTGGCTCCCATCGCGGAGGCATGCTGAATCATGATCTCGTAGGCCTCGCCACGCGCGCGCTCGCACATCTCGGTGTAGAGTGTGATGTTGCCGCCGACGAGCTGCTGGAAGCTGGCGCCGATGTTGCCGACGATGCTGCGCGAGCGAACGACGATGCCGCGCACGATGCCGAAGTTGCGCACGGTGGCGTAGTTCGGCACCTCAAAGGCTCCCGTGACCAGGCTATGGTCAAAGGAGGCGCCGCGTTGCGCGGTGGGCGCTCCGGGCTGCTGAGACGGCTGACCCATACGATTCTCCTTGATCGCCGCGTCGCTCACGGCGCCTCCAGCAGAGGCGCATCCAGCGGCGCGCAGGATGGCGTGTCATCCACTGGCCAGTACGGATAGCCAAGCGGCGGGTTGCAGTGGCGCGGGTAGCTGGCAGTGATGAGATATTCAGGAGGCTTGGTAGACATCGCCGATACGGGTCAAGTGGGCAATGTCGCCATCACGCAGTTGACGAATCGCCTCGTCGAGCGCCGCCTGGGCAGGTGGATCAAACCAGTGCTCGCTGCAGAAACCGCAGACGTGCGCTTCGACCGCGACTTCTACAGCATTGTCGCCTACCCGCAGCGTTTCCAGCACCGACGCTGGCGCCAGTGTGCCAATACCGCAGCGTGGGCAGATCATGCCCGTGACATACAGCCTGGGCATGGCATCCATGTTCATGGCGAGACTCGTTTCTTGAAGTCAGGTGACCACTTGTGCGCATGTTGCGCGCCACCTGGACGATAGCATGTCACAAGAAAGGCAAGTGAGACATAACCTCGCTGTTGAGCGGCGCGAGCGCTCGGAAACGCGATGACGACATGCTCTGCGCTTCCCAGCGTTTCGCAGTACAGGAGACAGCTCGATCCTCGTGGATCATTCGGGTAATCTTCTATGACTTCTGTAGTGCTGCCCAATACGCTCAACCAAATGTCACTCAGCGTAAGACCATCTGCTGCCGCCTCAGCAGCCGCATGACCGCCCGCTAACATACGGCCTCCACGAACTGCATCCTGTATTTGCTGTAGATCCACGATGGCAGACCGCCCCTTCTCGCCATCTGTCGCCTGCTTACATTCCCGTCAGCGCTGAGTTGGCTGAGGCATACGAATCCCTTTGCTCACGGCGCATCCAGCGGCGCGCAGGATGGCGTGTCACCCACTGGCCAGTACGGATAGCCAAGCGGCGGGTTGCAGTGGCGCTAGCGACGCTTGCTATCTTGTGTTAGACTGGCCGCACGCAAATCGGTCGCTGGTGGGGCGTGTGCGCGGTGAAGCGGGCAATCTGCATCGAGATGCCTATGGCCAGTGCGGCCTGGAGCGCAGCGTGTCACGCATCCGACACTTGCGGCGGCGTTATCAGACGTCATCAGACGTCGTGCCAGGATCGTTCGTGTACACAGGAGTTTGCGACTATGACGCTTGCATCACTGTTGACGCATGGCCTCGCGCTCGACACCACCACGGATGCCACCACGAGTATCGTCATCTACGTGGTCTTCCTCGCGATTATCGTGCTGATGATCGCGTCGGCGTGGGTCATCTTCTCTAAGGCTGGCAAGCCCGGTTGGGCGGCAATCATCCCGATCTACAACCTGATCGTCTACCTCCAGGTCATCGGACGCCCGATCTGGTGGATCATCCTGTTCTTCATCCCGTTCGTCGACATCGTCGTCGGCTTCATCGCGATCCACGACCTGTCGAAGTCGTTTGGCCACAAGTTCGGCTTCACGCTGGGGCTGATCTTCCTGAGCATCATCTTCTACCCGATCCTGGCGTTTGGCGGCTCGCGCTATGTCGGGCCGCGCGGCGTGCCGCAGCCGCAGTACGCCAACGTGGCGTAGTGTCGCGCTGAGCGCTCGCACAGAGCGCAAAGGCGGGAAAAGGAAAACAGCCGCAGCGCGATGCTGCGGCTGTTTTTCATGAGGCTAGATCGGCTGTGGCGGAGGAGGTGGGATTCGAACCCACGGCGCCGTTGCCGACGCACGCGATTTCCAGTCGCGCCCACTAGGCCTCTATGGGACTCCTCCAGATGTGGGCAGTTGCGTGGGACGCCAGCCTGCCGTGGCGGAAGGGGCGGGATTCGAACCCGCGGCGCCCTATTCAGGCGCACCGCTTTTCGAGAGCGGCACCATAAACCACTCGGACACCCTTCCGCCGCGCATGATAACACACCCTTCCTGCGCCCGCAAGCCGTCTGGGATGGCGGCCATGCGCGGCGGCTAGCTGGCTTCCCTGGCCAGCGCCTCACGTATGCGAGCGCACAGCGCCTCGACCGCTGCCGCATCGCCGCGCGGGGCGTCGGGCCAGCGCTCCACGTCCAGCCGCACATAGTCAGCGGGCATGGCGTCGTAGCGCGCGACGGTGAAGACATGCACATGACGGAAGCCTTCGCCGAAGAAGTAGGCGTAGGCGTGCTCGGCTCCGGTCGTTCCCTTTAGCGCCCGCGTGACCCGCGCCAGCAGCGGCCCCAGCGCTTGCGCCTCCTCCGCGTTCAACTCGGCAAGGCTGGGGATGTGTCGCCTGGCCACAGTCATCAGCGTACCGAGGTAGGTGGGCGCGCCCTCGTCGAGGGGATGGATAACATAGAAGCGATCATCTTCGTACACGACGCGGGCGGGACTCTGCGCCCGCAGATGCGCCTCATCACAGAACGCGCAATTCGTCGCCATGCCACGCTCCTGTTCTCGTTGGTCAGTGGAGTTTGTTACATCTGAGTTTGCCCATCAGAAGCATACGGCGTGAGTAGAACAAACGTCCACATCCTCGCATACGCGATCACGGCGCGCTTCTGGTATAGTTCGGGCATGGCGTTGGCGGTGGAACGTGACATGCGGAGGGGGACGTGATGGACGGCACATTCTTCGCCGAGCAATTGCGGGCCACGGCCAGCTATCTGCGCTGGGCCGCCGAGCAGGTTCCTGAGGAGCGGCGCTATCTGCGGCCACCATTCCCCAACGCCGAGTGGCCAGCAGCGCGCGAAATCTTTCATCTGGCGCTCTATGAGCGCAGCGTGGCGCTGCCCAGCATGCGGCTGTGGCTCGGTGGCCCGCCCGTCGAGGACAACGACTTCCTGCGCGACGATGCGCTCTGGGAGGCAGAGGGGCGGCAGACCGCGTATCCCGCGCTACTCCAGCGGCTCAGCGCCGTGCGCGAGGAGCAGATTGCCCTGCTGCCGGCGCTGGCGGGTCTGTGGGATGAGACGCGCGACACCGTCTGGAAGATCGAGGGGCTGCCGCCGATCACGCTGCGCTGGGTGGTGGCGAAGACATTGCAGCATTCGGCGGAGCATGCCAGCGCCATCTCGCGCATCACCCTCTTCTGGGACGCCGCAGCGCGCTACAATCAGCACGAGGCCCAGCAAGAGGCCGACGACAGCGACGCGAGTTGACACGCCCAGCGCGCGGGCGGCATACTGAGAGAACGAGGCGCCTGTGTGGCGCCCATCCCGCGCGCTCGCCGCGCTGAACCGGAGTGACTGACCGCATGACACAGCCCATGACGTTGAGCGACCATCGCTCGTCTGGCCCGGACGCGCTGCCCCTCTCTGCGCGCGCCCATCGCCTGCTGTGTGGCTCCTCCTGCGCCTGTATGCGCGTCCATCGGTAGCGCCGCGCCTGCGCGCCGCCTGCCAGATGGACGCCTCCCCCGACCGCATCATCCTGCCTGAACGCCTGCGCATACATATGAGGGATCGCCAGCCGCTCGCTCCCGCTGTGGTATCGTGGAGCGAAACGCCAGCGTAACCCGTGCGTGACGCCGACCGCGCCGCTTTGAGGCGTCTGGTCGCGCGTGAGAAAGTGAGCCGATCAGCATGCAGCTGTTCAATACCGAAGCCGGACGTAAAGAGACCTTCGAGCCGATAGGCGATGTCGTGCAGATGTACGTCTGCGGCCTGACCCCCAAGAATGACCCGCATCTGGGCCATGCGCGCCTCTTCGCCGTCAACGACACCGTGCGCCGCTACCTGGAGTATCGCGGCTACACGGTGCGCTACATCCAGAACTTCACCGACATCGACGACAAGATCATCGCCGCCGGGCTGCGCGATGGCATCCCGGCCTTCGAGGCGGCCAAGCGCTACACCGACGCCTACTTCGAGGTTATGGGGCGGCTGGGCATCCGCCCTGCCGACGAGTTCACCTACGTCACCCAGTACATCCCGCAGATCATCGCGATGGTGGAGGGGCTGATTGAGAAGGGGCATGCCTACGCGGTGGAGGGCGGCGATGTCTTCTTCTCCGTTCCCAGCTTCCCGGCCTACGGGCGACTCTCCGGGCGCGATGAGAAGGCCATGCGGGCGGGCGCGCGCATCGAAGAGGACACCCGCAAGCGCGACCCGCGCGACTTCGCCCTCTGGAAGTCCGCTAAGCCTGGTGAACCCTGGTGGGAGAGTCCGTGGGGGAATGGGCGGCCCGGGTGGCACATCGAGTGCTCGACGATGGCGATGCACGCGCTGGGCGAGCAGATCGACATCCACGGCGGCGGCTCCGACCTGATCTTCCCGCACCACGAGAACGAGATTGCCCAGACCGAGAGCTTCACGGGCAAGGTTCCCTTCGTGCGCTTCTGGCTGCACACGGGCATGCTGAGCCTGCCCAGCGACGACGGCGCCGAGCCTGCCACGCAGGATGAGCTGGAGGCCGAAGCCGTCGCCGAGACCATCGCCAGTGAGGAAGGCGAGGGGCCAGCGGGGGCCGAGCGCTCGACGCAGAAGATGGCGCACTCCGGGTCGTTCGTCACCATTGCCTCGGTGCTGGCGCAGGGCGACATCCCGCCGATGGCGCTGCGTACCTATCTGCTGGGGCAGCAGTACCGCGCCAATCTGCTCTATTCGGAGGAGCAGCTCCACGCCTCGGTGGTGCGCTGGCGACGCTGGGCCGAGACGGCGGCCAACCTGCGGCGGCTGGCGGCCTGGGCGGAGGCTGCGCAGTCGAGCGTAGCTGCGACGGGCGATCCCGACACGCTGAAGCGGCTGGATGCGGCGCGCGTCGAGTTCATCGCGGCGATGGACGACGACCTGAACACCTCGCGCGCGCTCAGCGTCATCGATGAGCTGGCCCACCGCATCAACGACGCGGCGAGCGGGCTGCGCGCCGAGACGCTGACCCCGACGACGGCGCCGACCCTGCGCGCCTCGCTCGACACGCTCACCGAACTGGCGGGCGTGCTGGGCATCGCGCTGGATGAAGCGGTCGGCGGCGCGCTCACCAACGAGCAGCGCGCCGAGATCGAGGAGCTGGTGCGCCAGCGCGACGAGGCGCGCAAGGCGAAGGACTGGGTCGAGTCGGATCGCATCCGCAAGGAGCTGGATGAGCGCTACCATGTGACGGTCAAAGACACGCCGCAGGGCGCCGTCTGGTCAGTGAAAGAGTAGTTCCCCTCACCCCTCTCCCGCTGCAGCGGGGGAGGGGCCGGGGGTGGGGGCATTATGGCTGATTATGTGTGGGGGCGCTACCCCGTGCTGGAGGCGCTGCGCTCGCGGCGGCGCGTGCATCGCATCCTGATCGCGCAGGGGCCGCGCGACAGCGGGATGAGCCAACTGCTCGACCAGGCGCGGCGTGTGGGCGTGCCGGTCGAACCGACGCCCCGTCGCCGTCTGGACGAGCTGTCGAAGAACGCCAACCATCAGGGCGTGGTGGCGCTGGTGGCCCCGCGCACCTACACCGACGTTGAGGAGATTCTGACGCGGGCGAAGGAGCTGGGCGAGGATCCGCTGCTCGTCATCCTCGACGCCATTCAGGATGTCCACAATCTGGGGTCGCTGATCCGCACGGCTGAGGTGGTCGGCGTGCATGGCGTCATCATCCCGGAGCATCGCGCCGCTGGCCTGACGCCCGTGGTGGACAAGACCTCGGCGGGCGCGGTCGAGTTCCTGCCGGTGGCGCAGGTGACGAACATCACCCGCACGCTGGACGACCTGAAGAAGCGCGGCATTTGGTGTATCGGGCTGGAAGGCTCAGCCAAGACACGCTTCGACCAAGCCAACCTGAAGGGGCCAATCGCGCTGATAGTTGGCAACGAGGGCAAGGGCATCAGCCGACTGGTGCGCGACCACTGCGATCTGCTGGTCAGCCTGCCGATGCGCGGCCACGTCGGCTCGCTGAACGCCGCCATCGCGGGCAGCATCACGCTCTACGAGATCTGGCGGCAGCGCGGCTGGGCCATGCCCGCCAGCCCTCCAGAGTTGGCCGAGGAATAGTTAGCTCCCCTCTCCCGCAAAGCGGGGGAGGGGCTGGGGGTGGGGGCTGGCGCCTCATCTGCGGGCGCATCAGCCAGAGCGCAACGGCGAGGAAAGCGGGCGGGGTCTATGGCAGGTGAACGCACGATCTTTGTGGATGGCTATAACGTCATTCGCAATACGCCTGCCCTGGCCCACGCCGAGCGCGCTGGTGGGCTGCCCGCCGGACGCGAGGCGCTGCTGGCGCAGTTGGCGGCGCGCTATCGCCACACGCCCTGGCGCGTGGTGGCCGTCTTCGATGGCGATGGCGCGGCGGAGAGCGCGCAACCCTGGCCCAGTCTCTCGCGTGGCACGGTCGTCTTCTCGTGCGCGGGCGAATCAGCGGACAGCGTGATCGCGCGGCTGTCGGAGCGCGCATGCGCGGCGGGCGGCGAGGTCTCTGTCATCAGCGATGATCTGGAGGTGCGCGAGTCGGCTCGCCAGCGCGGCGCGACGCCTGCTCGTGTGAACGATCTGCGGCGGCGCATGGAGCAAGGCCCGCGCCTGCTCCACAAGCGCTTCACCCATCAGCAGGCGGTCAAGCGCATCCTGGCGGGCGACGAGGAGGATCGTGACGAGGCGCGCAGACGGCGCGAGAAGGGCAATCCACGCCGCGCGCCCCGCAAGCGCGATCAGTCACGCTGGGATCCGCCGATCTGAGGTCGTTCCAGTTCCCTCTTCCTATGGGAGAGAGGGTTAGGGAGTGAGTGTTCCTATGGCGAAGCTCTCGGATGAGCAGATGGCTGCGGCGCTGGAGCGCCTCTCTGGCTGGTCGCGCGCAGGCGACACGCTGACCAAGACCTACAGTTTCAAGACATTCCCCGACGGCATCCGCTTCGTGGATCGTGTAGCGTTGGTGGCCGAGGAGCTGGGCCACCACCCCGACATCGCCATCAACTACAGCCGCGTCACCATGACGCTTTCCACCCACGACGAGGGCGGCGTCACGCAGAAAGATGTCGCGCTGGCCGAGCGCATCGAAGCGGAGAGCGGGCAGGGGTGAAGCCCCCACCCCAACCCCTCCCCCGCTGCTGCGGGAGAGGGGCTTTTCGGCTCTTTCCGGCTCCCCCTCGCCTTGTGGGAGAGGGGGCTGGGGGGTGAGGTCGCGCCTGGTCGCCACGCGCGCGATGCTTGCCGCAGGTTTCCCCTCCCTCGGAGGGGAGGGGGTCAGGGGGAGAGGTCGCTATTGCACGCCCAAATCCCACGCCTGCTCCAGGTCCTCGCGTGAGTAGGCTTTGAAGGCCATCATCGTCTGTGTCCGGCGGATGCCTTTGACGGCGACCATCTTGTCGGTGACGACGGTGGCCAGATCCTCGTAGGCGGGCAGACGCAGCACCGCCACGAGATCCCATTCGCCCGTCACCGAATAGACCTCTGCCACGCCAGAGATGCCCAGCAGCGCCT
Source organism: Ktedonobacterales bacterium (assembly GCA_036258195.1). GTDB lineage: Bacteria > Chloroflexota > Ktedonobacteria > Ktedonobacterales > JADMIN01 > JAKAIY01. Next base: position 8,308 of record DATAED010000207.1, on the reverse strand, counting down.
GCGCGGTCTCGTTGATGGAATCACGCTCGACGTTCATCAGCACTAGCGCGCTAATCATGGCGATTGCTCCTCTCTCTGGCGTGTAGAAGGCTGCCTGTCCACTCAGGTCGTCTGGAGGGCCTGCGCCTTCTCGCGCAGCTCGCGACGCAGCACCTTGCCGGTGTTGTTCTTTGGCAGCTCCTCGACGAACTCGACGCGGCGCGGACACTTGAAGACGGCAATCTGGCTGCGGCAGTAGTCGATCAGATCCTGCGCGCTGACATCCTGCCCCGCTTTGCGCACGATAAAGGCCATCACCGACTCGCCCTGGTATGGGTCAGGATACGCCACCACCGCCGCGTCCGCTACCGCCGGATGGCGATAGAGCGTCTCCTCCACCTCGCGCGGGTAGACGTTGTAGCCGGACACGAGGATCATGTCTTTCTTGCGGTCCACGATGGTGAAATAGCCGTCGTCGTCCTCGGTGGCGAGGTCGCCGGTGTAGAGCCAGCCATCGCGCAGCGTTTCGGAGGTCGCCTGCGGCAGATTCCAGTAGCCCGCCATAACGTTTGCGCCGCGCGCGATCAGCTCGCCCATTTGGCCGTGCGGCAGCTCGTTACCGTTCTCATCCACGATCTTGATCTCGACGCCGGGGATGGCTGGACCGACCGTCCCAGGCTTGGTGAGCGGGCCAGCGGCGTTGGTCGTCAACACAGGGGCCGCCTCCGAGAGCCCGTAGCCCTCCGAGAGTGGCGCGCCTGTCAGCTCCTCGAAGAGCGTCATCACGGCCACCGGCATCGCGGCGGCGCCCGTCGAGATGAAGCGCACACTGCTCAGGTCATAGTCGCGGATGTTCGGCACATGCGCCCAGGCGATGAACATCGGCGGCGCGCCGAAGATCACTGTGACCCGATTCTTCTGGATGCCCTCCAGTGTAGCGACCGGCTCGAAGCGCTCCACCAGCAGCATCGCGCCGCCATAGCGGATGGTGTTGTTCATGCCGACGTTCATGCCGTAGATATGGAAGAGCGGCAGCGCCAGCCAGACGACGTCGTCAGAGTTGATCTTGAGCTGTGAGATGTCGCTATTTTGCTGGATGTTGGCGAGCAGGTTGCCGTGCAGCAGCATGGCGCCCTTGGGCTTGCCGGTCGTGCCAGAGGTGTAGCACAGCACCGCCAGATCGTTCTCGCCGATCTCGACATTGGGCGGCGTCTCGGGAGCCGCGCCGATGGTCTGCGCCCAGGAGATGGCGCCGGGAACCTCGGCGGGCGCCGCGACGATGACATGCTGCAGGTCGGGCGCCTCAGCCGCCGCAGCCAGCGCCACTGGCGCGAACGGCGCGAAGGTCAGCAGCGCCTTGGCGCCGCTATCCTTCATGATGTAGCTGACCTCACCTGCCTTATAGAGCACATTCATCGGCACGATGACCGCGCCCGCCTTCAGGATGCCATAGTAGCCCTCCATGAAGAGCGGAATGTTGTGCATGAGCAGCCCCACGCGGTCGCCCTTCTGCACGCCCAGCGCCATCAGCGCGTTGGCGACCTGGTTGGCGCGCCGGTCGAACTCCGCATACGTCGTCGTCTGGTCGCGGAAGATGATGGCCGTCTTGTCGGGGTACTGGGCTGCGGCCTCCGTCAGCAGATCGCCTACATTCACGAAACGCCTCCTGACCACTGGGGAACAACAGACGAACCGCGCGCGCATTGGCTACCGCGCCATCTGCGCGACGCTCACATCAGGATGCCCGCCGGACCACCGGCGATATAGATGACCTGGCCACTGACATAGCTAGCGTCATCGGATACCAGGAAGGCGACGACGCTGGCGACCTCGCTGGGCTGGCCCACTCGCCGCAGCGGGATGTGCGGTATCGCAGCCTGCTGGAACTGCTCTGGGGTGACGCCCATGCGCTGCGCCGTGGCGCGCGTCATGTCGGTATCGATGAAGCCCGGCGCGACAGCGTTGGCGGTGATGCCAAACGGCCCCAGCTCGATGGCCAGTGTGCGGGTGAGGCCCTGCATGCCCGCCTTGGCCGCGCTGTAATTCACCTGACCGCGATTGCCCAGCGCCGAGGTCGAGGAGAGGTTGACGATGCGCCCGTATTTGCGCTCCACCATCGGCTTCTGGGCCGCGCGCGAGCAGAGAAAGGCGCCCTTCAGGTGGACATCCAGCACCTTATCCCAGTCGTCCTCGGACATCTTGAAGAGCAGGTTATCGCGCAGGATACCAGCATTATTGACGAGGATATCGAGCTGCCCAAACGCTTTGATGGCGGCGTCCACCGCCTGCTGCGCGTCGGCCTCGCTCGACACGTCGCAGCGCACGGCCACCGCTTCGGAGCCAAGCGTGTTGATCTCCGCCGCGCCGCGCTCACAGCCCTCGACATCCAGATCGGCGAGGATCAGGCGCGCGCCGTCTTCGGCGAGACGTTTGGCGGTGGCGGCGCCGATGCCACGTCCTGCTCCCGTTACGAGCGCGACTCGTCCGCTGAGTCTTCCCATGCGCAATTTCTCCAACTGGTCGTTAGTGGCGCCCATCTCCGCTGATGGACTGCGAGAAACCGAAGAGAAGCCGTGCGGCTGCGCGGGGGATAGGTCGCAGACGCGCGCTGTGGTGTATGGGCAGCATAGAATCGCAGGCCGCGCAGTGTCAAGCGCTCAACAGCGCATCTGGCTGGCGGCCACTCTGGGGCGCCCCTGATACGCTCGCATGGCTGATCCGTTCTTCCACCAGAACACCTCTCACGACGACATGCGCCGTGCGCCGCGCATTGAACGATGGTGAAAGGCGGGCCAGGTGGAGCAGACTCCCCAGCCGCAGGGATCAGCGGCCGTCGAGGTCGAGCAGCGTTCCGGGGCGCCAGCGAGCCAACCACGACGAACGCGATGGATCAGAAGCCACACCGCGCAGTGGCTGCGGCAGTGGGGCGCGCAGGCGGGCGGGTTTCTGCTCGCCGTGATCCTCCTGACGGAGCTGCTGGCGGCGGCGAGCTTGTGGCGCGTCCTGCCAGTCGCGGCGCGTCCACTCGCCGCTGCGCGTATGGCTGAGGGCGCGCCAGCTACGCCGACGAATCCGACGCCAGCGCCGACGTCCACGCCACCGCTCGATCTCACCGGCTATGTCGATCCCTTCGTCGGGACGGGCATTGGCGGCCAGAGTTGGGGTATCAATGCCGCCGCTGGTAATACCTTCCCTGGCGCAACACTGCCCTTTGGCATGACGCAGTTCAGCCCCGATACGACCGGCGGGCCGACCCGCGTGGGCGGCTATGGCTACAGCGATTCGCTCATGCGCGGCTTCAGCCTGACGCATCTGAGCGGCGCTGGCTGCCCCATCTTCGGCGACATCCCGTTCATGCCCACCACCGGCGCGCCCTCCGGAGCCTTCGATAGCAGTAGCTTCTCGCACGCCAGTGAGGCGGCTGAGCCGGGCTATTATCGCGTGCGGCTGGGCAATGGCGCCACGGTCGAGCTGACCGCCACCACGCGCACCGGATTCGCGCGGGTGCAGTTTCCGGCGGGCGCCACGGGATCGCTGGCGCTGGAGACGGGCCGCGATCTGCGGGGCGCTCAGGCGGCGCACACGCAGATCGTCAGCCCGACCGAGGTGACTGGCTCCGTATCGAGCGGCCCCTTCTGCGCCTATCTGCACACGACCTATACCGTCTATTTCGATGCGCAGGTCAGCGCGCCTGCCAGTAGCTTCGGCGCTTGGCAGGGCGGCGCGCAGCCGGGCGCGCGGTCGGCTGCGGGCGGCGGCAGCGGCGTCTACCTGCGGTTCGCGCCGTCAGCCAGCCAGACCGTCCTGCTGAAGGTGGGCATCTCGTACGTCAGCGTGGCCAATGCGCGCGCCAACCTGGCGGCGGAGAATCCCGGCTGGAACTTCGATCAGACGCGCGCAGCCGCCCACGCGACCTGGAATACGCTGCTCAACCGCATCCAGGTGACGGGCGGCTCGGCGACCAATGAGCGCATCTTTTACACAGCGCTCTACCACGCGCTGCTGGTCCCCAATACCTTTAGTGACGCCAACGGCCAGTATCCCGGCTTCGACGGCAAGACGCATACTGCGGCGGGATTCGTGCAGTACGCCAACTTCTCCGGCTGGGACATCTATCGCAGCGAGGTACCGCTGCTGGCGCTCATCGCGCCGCAGCAGACCAGCGACATGATGCAATCGCTGGTCGAGGATGGCGAGCAGGCGGATGGGCTGCCGCGCTGGCCGCTGGCGAACAGCGAGACGGGCATCATGATCGGCGACTCGCCAGCGGCGATTCTGGCGGAGGGCGAAGACTTCGGCGCTGACGGGTTCGACGCTGCCGCCGCGCTGCGTCTGGCCGTCGCGGGCGCCACTCAGCCCGGCATCGGCGCGGGCGCCTCGGTCGAGCGCCCCGGCTTGCCCGCCTATCTGCGGCTGGGCTATGTTCCGCCGCACATGGGAGCCTGGGTTCCCGTCTCGACCTCGCTAGAATACTACAGCGATGACTTCGCCATCGCCTGCCTGGCCCGCGACCTCGGCCAGCCCGCGCTCGTCCGGCAGTTCACGGCGCGCGCCGCTGACTGGAGCGCCATCTTCAATCCCGCCAGCGGACTGCCCCAGCCGCGCGACGCCGATGGCGACTTCGCGGCGTTCGACCCGACCGATTCGGACATCTACGTCGAGGGCGACGCGGCGCAGTACCGCTGGATGGTTCCCTTCGATGGCGCCGGGCTGGTAGCGTTGCAGGGCGGCGCGCAGGCCACACGGACGCGCCTGGATGCGTTCTTCAGCCAGCTCAACGCCGGGCCATCCGCGCCGTATGCCTTCATGGGCAACGAGCCGTCCTTCGGCGCTCCGTGGATGTACGACTTTGTTGGCGCGCCCACCAGCGCGCAGGCGACCGTGCGCCGTATCGAGACCCAGATGTACAAGGATTCGCCTGACGGACTGGCGGGCAATGATGATCTGGGCGAGATGTCGTCCTGGTACGTGTGGGCGGCGCTGGGAATGTATCCGCTGCTGCCCGGGCAGCCCGGATTCGTGCTGGGTAGTCCACTCTTTCCACAGGTCGCGCTCACCATCGGCTCACATGTCACGCGCATCGTCGCGCCAGCCGCCGCACCCAACGCGCCCTACGTGCAGGCCATGACGATCGACGGCGCGCCCACCAGCCAGCTCTGGCTGCCGCTGACCACGCTGAAGTCCGCCACCACCGTCGCCTTTACGCTGAGCGCATCGGCGCAATCCGCCTGGGCGACCGCTCCCGCCGACGCCCCGCCATCCCTTGCGGACGATCTCTGGCTGGCGGAGGGTAGCGTCAACGCTGGCGACGCTCGCCGAGAGCCGTAAGCGTGCGGCTGTACGGGGTACAATAGGGGGAAGGGAATCATTCGGCGAGCGCGGACTGAAGCATGGACACGCCCGCCTTGGGGAGTTGGTCGTGAGACTATGGTTGGCACTCTGTTGATGCGTGGGCTGCTACTGCGCTGCCCGCGCTGCGGCGTCGGGAAACTCTATCGGCGCGGCTATCAGATGTATGATGCGTGCGGCGCGTGTGGCTGGGTCTTCGAGCGCGAGGAAGGCTACTGGACGGGCGCGATGGCCGTCAATCTCGTCGTGACGGAGATCCTGATCTTTGCGTTTGTCTTTCCGATGCTGATCTTCCAGGCCCCGGTCGTGCTGACGATCATCCTGGGGCTGGGGCTGGCGATCCTGACGCCTCTGCTCTTTTACTGGCATTCCAAGTCGCTGTGGATGGCAGTAGATTTCATGCTGCACCCAGTGGATATGGTCACGCCCGGGCGCATCATGACGATGGATGAGCTGCAGCAACTGCTCGACGCGCCCGCCGTGGAGCATCACTCAGGCGCGCAGCCGAGCGCGCCGCATCCGCTCGATATGGATGAGCAGGAGCGCGATGTCAGCGGGCGAGACGCCGGGGATGCGTGACGCCTGGCCCACTGTGCGCGGCTGCACCCGCTGGAGATGCTGCCGCGCCTCGGCCCGCAGCCCGCGCAGCTCGGCATAGGCGATGTCGACAGGGATGCTGCTCTCTTCCATGCGCAGCGAGCGATGGGCGCTGGCCTCCTCTTTGCGCACGTAGCCCGCGTATTTGACCCGCAGCTCGACCTCGGTCGCCGTGTCGTCATCCAGCGCGGGCAAAGTCGGCGCGTCGGCGGGAGCGGCGGCGCTGGCGACCTGCCAGTAACGCGCGGTAGGGCGACGCAAGAGCTGGCTGGCCGTCATCGGCTGGGTGATGGCGTCGAGGCCGAGCGCGGTGGCGCGCTCCAGCGTGGCGCGGGTGGGGGTGACGCTGGTCGTGTCAAGCTGGCGCAGCGCCTCGGCGATCAGCTCGCGCCGCCGCTCCACCGCCGCGTAGCGCTCAGCGTCGATCAGCCCCAGGCGCCAGGCGTGCTGCGAGAGGCGCAGGTCGGCGTTGTCGTGGCGCAGCAGCAGGCGGCGCTCGGCGCGCGAGGTGTGCAGGCGATACGGCTCGGTCGGCGGCTGCGTCACCAGATCGTCGATCAGCACGCCGATGTACGCCTCGTCGCGCCGCAGGATGAACGGCTCCTCGCCGCGCGCGTAGAGCGCCGCATTGGCGCCCGCCATGATGCCCTGCGCCGCCGCTTCTTCGTAGCCGGACGTGCCGTTGATCTGCCCCGCCAGAAAGAGGCCCGCGACGGCCTTGGTCTCCAGGCTGAGGCTGACCTGATCGGGCGGCGCGCAGTCGTATTCGACAGCGTAGCCCCAGCGCATCACCTCGGCCTGCTCCAGCCCAGGGATGCTGCGCAGCATGGCGACCTGTACATCTTCGGGCAGGCTGGTGTTCATGCCCTGCACGTAGACCTCGCTGGTTTGCCAACCCTCTGGCTCCAGAAAGACCTGATGCCGCTCCTTCTCGGCGAACCGCACGACCTTATCCTCGATAGAGGGGCAGTAGCGCGGGCCAGTTCCCTCGATGACGCCATTGTAGAGCGGCGAGCGATCCAGATTGGCGCGGATGACCGCGTGCGTGCGTTCGGTGGTGTGGACGAGGTAGCACGGCAACTGCGCGCGCCACGCCGTCTGCGCCTCGACGGGGATGGGGTAGAGCGGGTTGGGCCGCCCGGCAGGCAGCCCCAGATCGGCTCGCGCCGCTGGATCGTGGGCGAAGGCATGCGAGAAGTAGAGCGGCGTGGCGCTGCCCGGCTGTGGAATCGTCTGGCTGAAGTCGATGCTGCGGGCATCGATGCGCGGCGGTGTGCCGGTCTTGAAGCGACGCAGGCGCAGTCCCAGCCGTGTCAGCGCATCGGAGATGCCCAGCGCTGGCCCCTCGCCCGTGCGCCCGCCGGGCTGCGTGCGCGCGCCGACCACCAGCCGCCCATTGATGAAGGTGCCCGTCGTCAGGATGACCGCTGCGGCGGAGTAGCGTGCGGTCGCCGTGATGACGCCGCCGATGCTCTGGCGGCCAGCGTCATCGCGCGTGGCGATCAGGTCGGTGACGGCGCCCTGACGCAGCTCCAGCCCGGGCTGGCTCTCCAGCGCATACTTCATGCTGAGGCGGTAGGCTTGTTTGTCGCACTGCGCTCGCAGCGCCTGCACGGCTGGCCCCTTGCCCGTATTGAGCAGGCGCATCTGGATGAACGTGCGGTCGGTGTTACGGCCCATCTCGCCGCCCAGCGCGTCGATCTCGCGTACCAGATGCCCCTTGGCTGGCCCGCCCACGCTGGGATTGCACGGCATCAGCGCAATGCTATCCAGGTTCATCGTCAGCAGCAGCGTGCGCTGGCCCATGCGCGCCGCCGCCAGCGCCGCCTCGCAGCCCGCATGCCCCGCGCCGACGACGATTACATCGTAGCGCTGGTCGAGCGAGTTGGGCGTGATGGAAGAGTCAGGCGTGGCGGTCATGGCGGTCTCCAAATGGCAGATGGGCGCTGGCGGAACCTCTCCCCCTGTCCCCCTCCCCTCCGAGGGAGGGGGGACTCGATGCAAAGGGTGGCGCGCGGGGCGAGCGAGCCGCTTGCCAAAAGCACTTCATTCGGGGTTAACGCACGATCATCGCCGCACTGCCCTGCCCGGGTTCCCCCTCCCTGAAGGGGAGGGGGTCAGGGGGAGAGGTCGCGCCCCTTCGACAGCACAGTATGTCGCGCCGCCCGGAGCGTCGTCAAACACGAGACAGGCTCGCCACACCACTGTGCAGCGAGCCTGTTCTGTTTGGGCGCCATGGTCAGAGCGCGTGTCGCTACTGCACCGTCAGCGTCATATCCATCGCCGGGTGCACCGTGCAGGCGATGTGAAAGGTTCCAGCCGTGGTGAACGTCACCTGATGCGTCTGCCCTGGCTGAATCTGGAAGCCTGGCGCGTTCAGGTC
>DATAED010000206.1:0-2816 GCA_036258195.1 Ktedonobacterales bacterium | reverse complement strand
CCCAGCGGCGCGGGCTTCCAGGGCACCTCGAATGTGAACTATCTGGCCAACCAGATCGTCCCCAACTTCTTCACCGTCAACCTGGCTGGCGGCAATCTGGATGTTTACGTCGATCCCAACTCGCAGCCTGTCGATGTGCTGCTCGATCTCTTCGCCGTCGTCCTCTGAGCGCACAGGGCGATGGCACCCCTCTCCCGCAAAGCGGGGGAGGGGCTGGGGGTGGGGGCTGCTTGCGCTCTCTCAGAAGCCGAAGGGCGAGCCGCCGCCCATGCCGCCCACGCCGCCCACGCCGCTTGGCAAACCGCGCATCCCCTTGCGGCCACCCATCGACTTCTGCATGCCCATCATCTGCTTCATCATCTTCTGCGACTGCTTGAAGGATGAGAGCAGTTGGTTGATGTCCTGCACGGTCAGACCACTGCCACGCGCGATGCGCTTCTTGCGGCTGGCGTTAATGAGGTCGGGATTGCGGCGCTCCTCCATCGTCATCGAGAGGATGATGGCCTCGGTGTGCTTCATCTGGTCGCCTTCGAGCGCCTCCTTCACCGCCGGATCGCTCAGCGCTTTGCCCATGCCGGGGATCATCTCCAGCAGTTGACTCAGCGGCCCCATCTTCTTCACCTGGCGCATCTGATTGAGAAAGTCGTCGAGATCGAAGCTGGCGTTGGCCATCTTCTTCTGCAGCTTGACGGCGTCCTTCTCGTCAATCTGCTCGCGCGCCCGCTCGATCAGCGAGAGCACGTCGCCCATGCCCAGGATGCGCGTCGCCAATCGATCAGCATAGAACGGCTCCAGCGCGTCGGTTTTCTCGCCCGTGCCCATGAACTTGATCGGCACGCCCGTGACCTCGCGCACCGAGAGCGCCGCGCCACCGCGCGCATCGCCGTCCATCTTAGTCAGGATCAAGCCCGTCAGGCCGACCGTCTTGTTGAACTCATCCGCCACGCGCACGGCGTCCTGGCCGGTCATCGCGTCCACCACCAGCAGCGATTCCTGCGGATGAACGCGCTCGCGGATAGTCGCCACCTCGCGCATCAGGTCTTCGTCGATGTGCAGGCGACCAGCCGTGTCGATCAGCAGCAGCGAGATGGCCTGCTCGTGCGCCCACTTGACGGCGCGCTGGGCGATGTCTACCGGCTTGGCGCCCGCCGGCTCCCAGTAGACGGGGATATCGAGCTGGCGACCGAGCTGCTTGAGCTGCTCGACGGCGGCGGGGCGCTGCATGTCGGCGGCCACCATGCCCGGCTTCTGGCCATTCTTGCGGAAATATTGCGCCAGCTTGGCGGTGTGGGTCGTCTTACCGGAGCCTTGCAGGCCCACCATCAGGATGATGGTCGGCGGCGAGCCAGCGAAGGTGATCTTGCTGGCGTTGGCGCCATCTTCGCCGCCCAGCATCTTGACCAGCTCATCGTAGACAATGCTGATGACCTGCTGGGCGGGCGACAGGCTCTCCAGCACGTCAGCGCCGATGGCGCGCTCCTGCACGCGTGCGACGAACTGCTTGACCAGCTTGAAGTTGACGTCGGCCTCCAGCAGCGCCTGGCGCACCTCACGCATGGCGTCGGCGACATCCTTTTCCGTCACCTTGCCCTTGCCGCGCAGCCGATCAAAGACCGAATCGAGCCGCTGAGAGAGACTCTCGAACATAGGGAATACCACCTTCCGGGCGGGGAGAAAGCGCTCGTATATGACCCGACGCGCGCCACCTCGAAACCACCGGAGGCTACGCGCGTCCATCAGGCAAATGTCAGCTCTTAGTATACCATCGTCACCCGTCGCGCCGCCCCAGATTGCCTGATCTGCGCCACAGGATTCCCTCGCCGCTCGTCCAACTTCCCTCCATTCTTGCTGCGACTGGCCAAAACCTGTGCGCGCCGAGCGGAGCGCGATTGACGATAGCGGCTGGTCGGTGTATAGTCGTGTTGCGGCCCGACATATCGCCCGGCTGGCCAATCATATACTCGGAAATCTTCGGGTCAGACGGCCATGCGCACAGGGAGGTGAGTCAGCAGATCGCTCGCAGTTTCAGTTGAAAGCAGCAGTACGGTGTTAGGGAAGTTCGTTGCGCCAGCCTGGCGCTGAAGCGCAACGAGACATGTGAGCAGCCTACGGAGGAACGTATGGCAGACGATCAGTCAACCCTGGAATCCCTCGTCGCCGAACTCGCGCAGATGCGCGCCACCCTCGCGACCCAGAACGAGACCATCACGCGCCAGGAGGCCGCCATCGCCGCGCTCCAGGGCAAACTGGATGCGGCAGACGATGACCACGCCCGCAGCGCCGCCGTCGCGTCAGCCGAACATGACGGCCACGACTACACCACCAGCCGCCGCGGGCTGCTGCGCGGAGCCGCCGCCGCGACCGCCGCTGCCGCCGTCGCCACAGTAGCCGTGGGCGGTGTTCAGCAAGCGCATGCCGCCCCACTGACCGATGGCAGCGCCATGCTTGTAGGAACCGCGAACACCGGGACGGCCACCACGGCGCTCAACGACACGGCTGGAACCGCGTCCTATATGTTCGAGGTCAACAGCACCTCATCGAACGCCGCATCCGCCGCGATTCACGCTACCTCACCAAGCGCTGGGATAGGTATGCTCGGCGCGACAGCCACCGGCAGCGGCGTCCAGGGAACATCGTCAGGTGGCGCTGGTGTCTACGGCATCGACTCGTCGGCCGGAGTCGGCGTGGAGGGTGATACTTCTATTGGAATCGGCGTGGTCGGCTTTGCGACTGCCCTGGGCGGCTGGGGCGTCATGGGCGTCTCACAAAACAGCGTCGACATCGCCGCCGCCGGCCAGGGGCTCATGTTTCAAAAC